>NZ_JAIMAV010000040.1 GCF_023511815.1 Alicyclobacillus sp. | reverse complement strand
ATGTCGGGCGCCGGTTGGCGAAGGGGGACCTTCATTTCGCCATTGAGGACCCGGATAATCCAAAGAACTTCCCGCGGGTGTTCTTCGTCTGGCGGTCGAATCTGCTCGGATCGAGCTCCAAGGGTCACGAGTATTTCCTGAAGCACCTGTTGGGGACGGACGGGCACGTGCTCGGCGAGGAGTCCGAGTGGAAGCCAAAGGACGTTCGGATTGACGGCCCCGCGCCGCAGGGGAAGGTGGATCTGCTCGTCGACATCGACTTCCGGATGACCGGGACGGCGCTGTACTCCGACATCATCCTCCCGGCCGCGACCTGGTACGAGAAGCACGATTTGTCGAGCACCGACATGCACCCGTTCATCCACCCGTTCAACCCGGCCATCTCGCCGCCGTGGGAGACCAAGACCGACTGGATGACGTTCGTCAGCATCGCCGAGACGTTCTCACAGCTTGCGAAGGAGCATCTGCCGGCGCAGGACGACATCGTGATGACGCCGCTTTCGCACGACTCCGTCGATGAGCTGGCGCAGACGCGCGGCAAGGTCCGGGACTGGAGGAAGGGCGAGGTCGAGGCCATCCCCGGCAGGACGATGCCGAAGTTCGTAGTGGTGCGCCGGGACTACCCCAACGTGGCGGACATGATGATCACGATGGGACCGCTGGCCGAGAAAGGGTACGGCGCCAAGGGCATCGCCATCTCGGGCGAACGGGCCTACCGGGAGCTGGCCGAACGCGTGGGGGTCTCCAAGCGGCAGGGACCCGGATTCGGACGGCCGGAGATCCGAACGGAGCTGCAGGCCGCGGAGGCCATCCTGACGCTGGCGGGGACGACCAACGGACGCCGGGCAAAGGAGGAGTGGGAGGCCCTGGCGCGGGTCACCGGGATCGACGAGGTGCGTCACGTGGCCGATGCGCACGAGGAGACGGCGTACCGGTTCGAGGACCTCACCGCGCAGCCGCGCCAGGCGCTGGCCACACCCATCTGGAGCGGGCTGGAAGGGGAAGGGCGCCGGTACTCGCCCTTCACGTCCAACGTGGAGTACCTCATCCCGTGGCACACGCTGACCGGGCGCCAACACTTCTATCTCGATCACGAGGTCATGCTCGACTTCGGTGAAGGGTTGCCGCTGTACCGTCCGCCGCTCGGGGTGCTGCCGTTCCAGGAAGGAGACACGCCGGTGGGCGGCGGCCGGGCGCTGATGGTGCGCTACCTGACCCCGCACCAAAAGTGGGGCATCCACTCCACCTACACCGACAACCACCGGATGCTGACGCTCTTCCGCGGCGGACAGACCATCTGGATCAGCGAGGAGGACGCGAAACAGCTCGGCATCCGTGACAACGACTGGGTTGAGGTGTACAACCGCAACGGCGCCATCGCCTGTCGGGCGGTGGTGAGCCACCGGTTGCCGAACGGCATCGCGATGATGTATCACGCGCAGGACCGCACCATTGGGGTACCGGGCAGCGCCATCACCGGAGATCGCGGCGGCACGCACAACAGTGTCACGCGCATCATCCCGAAGCCGACCCACATGATTGGCGGTTACGCGCAGTTGTCGTACGGCTTCAATTACTACGGTCCGACGGGCCACCAGCGGGACGTGATGGCGTACGTCCGTCCGCTCAAAGAGGTGAACTGGCTTGAGGATTAAAGCGCAAGTCGCCATGGTGATGAATCTGGACAAGTGCATCGGGTGCCACACGTGCAGTGTGACGTGCAAGAACACGTGGACGAACCGGCCTGGCGTCGAGTACGTCTGGTTCAACAACGTCGAGACCCGGCCGGGCCCCGGGTACCCGCAGCGGTGGGAGGACCAGGAGAAGTTCCGCGGCGGCTGGACGCTCAAGGATGGACAGCTCAAGCTGCGGGCGGGCGGAGCCATCTCGAAGCTGGCGAACATCTTCCACAACCCGGATCTGCCGACCATCGACGATTACTACGAACCGTGGACATACGACTACGAGCACCTGACGACGAGCCCGAAGAAAAAGCATCAGCCGACCGCGCGGCCGAGGTCCCTGCTGACGGGTGAGTTCATCGACAAGCCGGAGTGGGGTCCGAATTTCGACGACGATCTCGCCGGCGGCTCTGAGGTCGCCTCCCGCGACCCGAATCTGCGGGAGATCCAGGAGCACGTGGCGTTCACGTATCAGCAGGCGTTCATGATGTACCTGCCGCGCATCTGTGAGCACTGCCTGAATCCGGCCTGTGTCGCGGCCTGTCCGTCGGGGGCCATCTACAAACGGGATGAGGACGGCATCGTCCTGGTGGACCAGGACGCCTGCCGCGGATGGCGGTTCTGCGTCAGCGCCTGCCCGTACAAGAAGGTGTACTTTAACTGGAACACCCACAAAGCGGAAAAGTGCCACTTCTGCTATCCGCGCATCGAGGCTGGCCTGCCGACCATCTGTTCGGAGACCTGTGTCGGGCGCATCCGGTACCTCGGCGTGGTGTTCTATGACGCGGACCGGGTCCGCGCGGCCGCGTCGGTGAAGGACGAAAAGGACCTGTATCCGGCGCAGCTCGACGTATTTCTCAATCCGCACGATCCCGCGGTCATCGCGGCCGCCCGCGAGGCGGGCATCAACGAGCAGTGGATCGAGGCGGCGCAGAATTCGCCGGTCTACAAGATGGCGGTGGAGTGGAAGGTGGCCCTGCCGCTGCACCCCGAGTACCGCACGCTGCCGATGGTGTGGTATGTCCCGCCGCTGAGCCCGATGATGACGCACGTCCAGAACGAGGACCAGATGTCCGCCGACGCGTATCTGTCCGTCGTCGACGACATGCGGATCCCGGTCCAGTACCTGGCGTCCATCCTGTCGGCGGGCGATGAATCGGTGGTTCGCCGTGCGCTGCTGCGCCTGACCGCGATGCGCGCGTACATGCGCGCGAAGCGTATCGGCGATGGTGCCGAGGACGGTTCGCGCCTGCTCGAAGAGGCCGGTCTCACGGCGGAACAGGTGGCCAATATGGCGCGGTTGTTCGGTGTTGCGAAATACCGGGAGCGCTTCGTCATTCCGACGGCGCAGCGCGAGACGAACCCGGATCTGCAGTACGCGCAGGGCGCCTGCAGCCTTGAGGGCATCGCGCCGCCGGAGGGCGTGCTCGAGTCGGTGCGCCGATGAGGGAGGTGCGGCAGATGGGTGTGATACACGCGGCTGCTGGTTTGGACCGACAGACCCGATTCAAACTGGTCTCCGTCTTGTTGGACTATCCAGATGAGGGGGTTGTGCAGAGGCTCCTCGAGGCCCGGCGGATTGCGGAAGAGGCCGGGGACCAGGAGATGGCGCGGGTGGTGGCGGCGCTCGCCGCCATCCCGCCGTCCGCCTTGGCGCGCCGCTACGTGGAGACGTTCGACATGCAGGAGCAGACGGCCCTTTATCTCACGGCCCATGAGTTGGGGGACAGCCGTGAACGCGGCGGGGCACTGCTGCGCCTGCACGCAATGCTTCGGGCGGCCGGATTGGAGCCGGAGGCAGGGGAGCTGCCGGATTATCTGCCGCTTTTGTTTGAGTTTCTGGCTGAAAAACCGAACGGCATGCCGACGGAGGACTTGGAGAAGCGGTTGTGTGTCGTGACGGCCGCCATCGCAGGGCGGCTTGAGCCGGATCATCCATACCGGCCGCTCTTTGACCTGGCGGTGAAGCTCTTCGATCCGGTCCCGTCGGATGCGACCCGGCTTGCACCGGTGAAAGACCCGGACGCGGACTCGGACGCCCTGCCGTATCCGCTGGTCTACGACTGAGCGCAGGGTCGCCTCTCACGTCAGGTCATCGTCCGAGGGGCATTGGCGTGGTCCTGTGACTGCGTTTGAACATTCTCGAGAGGGGGATCCCTCATGGCCCAATTCTGGTGGGTGATCTTCCCATATGCGGCGCTCGCCGTCTGCATCGTGGGCACCCTGTATCGATTCGTCTATGGCCAGCGCGGGTGGGGCTCCAAATCCAGCGAGATCCTGGAGAAACGTTGGCTCCGGGTGGGCAGCCTGCTGTTTCACTGGGGAATCCTGTTCGTCATCGGCGGGCACGTGATGGGATTGTTGGTTCCGCTGTCCGTATACGAGGCCCTCGGCGTGTCGTCGGAGGCATACCACCTGTTGGCGGACGTGGCCGGCGGCCTCGCCGGGCTGTCGGCCACGGCCGGCTGTCTCATTCTCCTGTTGCGGCGGATCTTCAACAAACGGGTGCGCCGCAACTCCACGGTGTCCGACTTTGTCGCGTTAACGCTTTTGTTTTTGGTCATTGCGCTGGGGACCGCTCAGACCGTCGTCTACAACAATGTCGTCGGACCGTATGAATACCGCCTGACGGTCGGGCCGTGGACCCGCGGACTGATCCTCCTGCATCCCGACCCGGCCCTCATGGCGGGCGTTCCGCTCGCGCTCAAGATTCACGTGGTGCTCACCTTCCTGTTGTTCGCCGTCTCCCCGTTCACACGCCTGGTCCATGTGTGGAGCGCACCCCTTCGCTATCCCACCCGGGCGCCGATTCAATATCGTGCGCGCTGGGGCCGCTTCGTCAGCGACGCGAGGTTCCATCCAAATGTGCCGGATGCGCCACCGTCCCATCATCTGGGCGGAGAAGGCGGGCGGATTGTCGGTTGGGACCACCGAACAGGGCACGATGAAGCCGCTGTCGCAAAGGAACGTCTGGTTCAAAAAGTGCGCTGACCTCCTGGGGACAGCCGGTTGGAAACGGCTGTCCCATGCCTGCTTTTGAGGTTGCCCTGGTTTCGACGGGATCGACATGAACCTGAACGCGGCGCACGTGCGGTACGGTGGAACGAATTCGGTGAGCGACCGCGTGGGCAATTTCGTGGCCTCGCTTCACCGGGAGATCGCCGTCGACGGTGATGGTGATCTCCACCTGAATGTGGTGACCGGACCATCTCGCCCGCACTTCGTTGGTGCGGTGAACGCCCTCCACCGATAGGGCGCGGCGGCAGATTTCATCCAGAATATCGGGTTCAATGCCGTCCAGCAATCGTTGCAACACACTTTGAGCACTCTCTTTCACAACCCAGAGGATCATGGCGGTGATGAAGAGGCCGACCAACGGATCGACGAGTGGGTATCCCATCCAGGATCCGGCCAAACCCAAGAGGACGGCCAACGAGGTGAATCCATCGATCAACGCATGATGACCGTCGGCGACCAGCGCGGCACTTCCCATTCGCCTTCCCATCCGCAACCGGAGTACAGCGGCGGCCTCATTGCCGACAAACCCGATGATGGCGCCAATTCCCGCTGTCGCCAGATGCGCGGGATTGGATCCGTGCATCAGGTGGAGCACGGACTGATATCCCGCAATGCCTCCGGTCACCGCAATCACGATGACGATGACGAACCCGGAGAGGTCTTCCGTCCGGTCGAGCCCGTACGGGAACCGTTTGGTCGGAGGCCGATTGCTGAGCCGAAATGCGAGGAGCAGCGGGATGGAAGTGAGCGCGTCCCCGAAATTGTGAATGGTGTCCGCGAGCAGTCCGGCACTTTTCGTCCACAGCGCAATGACAGCCTGCATGGCGGAGGTGGCGGCCAATATCATCAAGGATGCCGTCAGAACCCACATGGCGCGGCGGCCCTCCGTTCTTTCGTCGATCGGCCCATCCGATTTGTGGTCAGTGAACGGTAGTGGAATCGACATGTCCATCTCCTCCTTGTGCGCTCGGGGTGAGCATGCTTGGTGTGTTCCTCTACCGCTGAGCCTAAGGCCGGTCGCGAGGGTGTGCATTGACATTTGTCAACTCGTGCCTCTGAATCGTGATGATGCGGCGGATGATGTTGCTTCCTGTGCACACACCTTCGACAATGAATGGCGTGGAGGTGGTGTTCGGCATGGCGTGGGATGAAACGAAAGCGTGTGATGGAAGAGGCTCCTGCCTTCGGAGAGTCCCTCTGTTTCGCGGGTTGCCCGCCCAGGACATCGAACTTTTCAGCAAAGAGATCCACTCCAAAAGGTACAAAAAAGGGGAGCATGTGTTTCGCCGGGGAGATACCGCGGAGGGTCTGTATGTCATCCATCATGGGGTTGTCAAAATCACCACATTGTCCAACGAGGGCAAAGAACATATCCTGCGTTTTTTGTTTCAGGGTGACTTCGACGGTGTCGACGCGTTGTTCAATGATAAAAGCCATTACGCGTTTGCGGAGGCCGTTGAAGATGCGGTGGTGTGCACCATTTACCGGTCTGACCTGAAGGTCGTCCTCATGCGCCACCCCGATATTGCGTACCGACTTCTCGGTGTCCTGAGCGCCCGGTTGCGGGATGCGGATGAACGGGCCGGGTCGTTGCGCCTGATGGATGCCGAGCGGCGGCTGGCCAAAACGCTGGTCCTGTTTGGGGAGCGGGTTCCGTTTGGGGTTCCTTTTGAATTGCCGTTTCCGAAAAAGGATCTGGCTGCCTTGATTGGCGTCGCGCCAGAGACGCTCAGCCGACGGCTGAGCGCGTTCGAGTCAGCCGGTTACATTTCTATGAATGGGCAAAAGGGATTCACGATCCGCGACGCAGAAGCGTTGAGGCGCTTGGCGGCCATGGACTGATCATTCGGGAAGACCTGAGAAGTGGGTTGAATCAAGATGGCGATGATCTACCAGGGGCCGGGTGTCCCCTCCCCCCTGGTAGATCTTATGCGAATCAGCGCTCAAGTGAATCGCCGACGTCCCACCGGGCGCGGAACTCAGCGTAACTGGTGGGCGTTTCATAAAGGCGAACAAAGTGCACAGAGACGCCTTCCGGGGCGCGTTCCGCAAACTGTCGGTACAGCCAGTAGACGAGGTTTTCCGCCGTGGTGTTCATGGGCGGGAGGGATTCGTTCAGGAACCGGTGATCCACAGACGGTTCGATGTGTTCTTTCCATATCCTCTTGATGTCCTGAAAGTCCATCACGATGCCGCGTTGGTCGGGAGATCCCAAAAAGCCGACCTGAACTCGGTACGTGTGTCCGTGAAGATACTTGCACTTTCCTTCATACGCGGTGAGCTGGTGCGCGGCGTCGAAAGTGAACTCCTTTACGACGAGAACCGGCCGATTGTGATACTGCAAACCCACACCCCCAGTCTTGGCAATGCCAATGCATAGGATACTGCGATGGACTCGCGCACGCCGTGATACCGGTCATAGGAATTGGCTGGGGACCCGTGTCTCGTGTGTCCTGTGACTTTGGTCACGGTACCATGGAGGCCGAAGAGCACAAAGTGAAGTAGCGGACATACGGGAGGGGTGCACCGATGGATCGTCTGTCGAATGAATCCGCCGTGACCGAACTCGCCACCTTTGCGGGCGGGTGTTTTTGGTGCATGGTCAAACCGTTTCATGAGTGGCCCGGCGTGGTGCAGGTGGTGTCGGGATACACAGGGGGACACAAGGCCAACCCGACGTACGAGGAGGTGTGTTCGGGAACGACGGGGCATGTGGAAGCCGTCCAGATCCGCTTCCAGCCCGAAGTCATCCCCTACGAGCGGATTTTGGAGGTGTTCTGGCAACAGATAGACCCGACCGATGAAGGCGGACAATTCTGCGACCGAGGTCCTTCGTACAGGACGGCGATTTTCTACCACTCCGAGGCGCAACGCCAGGGCGCCGAGGCGTCCAAACAGGCGCTCGAGGCCAGCGGGCGGTTTCATAAACCGATTGTGACGCCCATCCTGCCGGCGGGCCCGTTTTATTCGGCGGAGGAGTACCACCAGGATTTCTACAGAAAAAATCCTGATCGTTATCACGCCTATCGCCGGGCGTCCGGCAGAGACGCGTTCATCCAAAAACACTGGTGCCGGATATGATGAACGAGGGTTCAAGGCTGCTGTTGCGGTTGCGATGATGGGACATCACACCCGATGGGTTGGCCGATGTGTATCGAAAGGAGCACCTGCCATATCGGTGCTTGGCAGGTGCTCCCCGCCAAGGTGTGGTGCGTGTTCCTTTTGAAAAGACAGGATCACTTGGTCCAGTTGTTGGCTGAGTCGAAGAACATCCGGATGCGTCAGCGAGTGATGCAGGACGGCGGATTGTACCATCTGTTTTCTCAGCGACTCCACAAGGTCCAGAATCACGGTGGATCCCTCCGATTCGTTCAGTGCGAACAGGCTTGCAGGATCTCTTCCAGATCCGCCATGGATTCCACGCAGTCCATCGCTTCCTCCAGGTCGAGCGCAATGCAGATGACACCCGCATTGGCCACCTCGAACACCCATCCGCCTTCCTCTTCGGATTCATGAAGCCAGAAATCTCCCTCTGGCGTCCGAAAACGGAGTTCGTGTTGTTTCAAAGCAATTCGCGTCAGCAAAGACCGGGTATCCACATCGCTTCGCTCCTCTGCCGCCTTCCGCGTTCAGCACCATTGTAATCAGCCGGAATCTGGCCGAATTGATCCAGATCACGGATGTCGAGCCGGAACACGCCTACCATGAGATTGACAAATCCCAGTGGCCAAATTCGGTTTGGGAGGCGAAGTAGCGTGGTCGAACCCGTCGGGAGATTCAAACCTGGTCGGTATATTCAGTTTCCGAACGTGACGCAGTGGGTCCACGCGGATTTGGAGAGGGCGTGTTACCGACGGCATCTGAATCAGGACTTCGGCATCGTGCCCGATTCCATCCGGCATGCGAACCACCGTGCCATCATGCACGATACCGGCGACGTTGTCTCGGAGTTCGCGATTTCTGACGGGAGACGGATTCGTTTTACGACCACCATCGGTTTCAAGACGGTTGCCCTCATCGTTGGCAGGGACGGTCAGGTGGAGACGAGCTGGCACCTCGAATGAGATGAACGTTTGGACCACGGCTTACCGGTGGATGATTGCCTAGGCCACTTCGAACACGACAGGGAAACGAGGGACGCCCCCCGCCGCGGTGTGAACCACAACGCGAGGGGCGTCGGCGTGGGACGCGGGATCATCCGTTGACCGTGATGGTTCCCTGCATGAAGCCTTTTTGGCTCATGGCCCATTCTCCGTTGTTCATATCACAAGGCATGGTGCACAACCAACTGAACGTGCCCGCCTTATCCGGCGTGAACGTCGCGGTGGTGGTCACAGGGTCGTTCGCGCTCTTGGCGGGCTGGATAATCACGTTCAGATTGAGATCCGTTGCGGTCAGGGTATGTGTGCTCGTGTCGTAGTTCTTGATCACCAGCTGTACCGGTTTACCCTTGGTGAATTTCAAGTCAGCGGGGGAAAAGGCGACGTGTTTCTTGCCGTCGGAACCCTGCTTCGAATCCGGTTGAATGCTGATTTCAACGGTCTGCGCGCTCTCCGCCGTAGTCGAACCAGCGGTGGAAGATGACGTATTGGCTCCGCCCGGCGTGTTCTGGGCGGTGGATTCGGCCGCGTTTCCGGAGGTCGGTGTGGTCGCCGGAGAAGTGGTGCTTTGTGACGAGCCGCAACCTGCTAAGAGCAACACGCTCACACCCAAGACGGTGAATGCAGATTTTGCGATTCCCTTCATGAGAATTCCCCCCCACATGCGTCTCATAAATGGTGCGGTTGACAAGCGCCCAGTTGTCCGACACGCTCTCAAACGCCCGATTGCCTGCCGCACGTCTCCATCCTAAGGCTCCTTGATTTTTTCAGAAACGGAGGTCCAGACCATCTTGCTATGGTCCGATCGGCGCATCTGCAGTTGGTCCATTTCGATCCGTCGGAAAGGTTCATTCGTGTTGCCAAAGTTGCGACAAAAGGGGGATGGGAATCCATGCCGGCGG
Organism: Alicyclobacillus sp.; assembly: GCF_023511815.1. GTDB lineage: Bacteria > Bacillota > Bacilli > Alicyclobacillales > Alicyclobacillaceae > Alicyclobacillus_H. Next base: position 14,181 of record NZ_JAIMAV010000040.1, on the reverse strand, counting down.
TCGTTATCCTGGACCTTGCCCCAATCAAAAACAAAGGAGGATGTGTATGGACGGTTTGCGCAAGACGATGTCCAAAGTGACCGCCATCGTTGCCGTCATTGCGGCGCTTCTTGGCCTCGTCGTCGGTAAGTTCCTGTGGGGCGCGAGCAATCCCGCGACACCCACCGCAGCGCAACCAACGACGCTGTCGTCGACCGACGCGGTTGCCCCGGGCCAGTTGGACTCCTACTACGCATTCTTGTCGGGCGGGCAATCCGGAGATGTGTATGTGTACGGTGTTCCGTCGATGAGGCTCATCAAAACCATTCCGGTCTTTACTCCCGATCCGCGCAGTGGCTATGGCTTCACGCCGGACACGAAAGCGATGCTGGGCGGATACACGTGGGGGGATGATCACCACCCGGTGATGAGCCAGACGAACGGCACCTATGATGGGCGCTGGCTGTTTGTCAATGATAAGGCCAATAACCGCGTCGGTGAAGTTGACCTGAAAACCTTTGAAACCAAGCAGATTCTGAACCTGCCGAACGAGATTGGCACCCACTCGTTGACCATCACGCCCGACTCTAAGTACCTGTTCACCGCATCGGAGTACAGTGCACCTTTGAACAACGGCCCCGCGCAGGGCAACTATGCACCGTTGAACGCCTACTCCGAGAAATACTTCGGGATTCTGTCATCCATCGGACTGGGATCGGACGGCAAGATGAATCTGAACTGGGAGATGCTCACCGCCCCGTATGACTATGACCTGGCGGCGGCCGGTAAGGCGGTCAGCGACGGGTGGGTTTTCGTGTCCTCCTATAACTCGGAGGAAGCCACCACGGACACGGAGGTCAACTCGACCAAAAACAGCCGTGACTATGTGCTCGTCGTCAATTACGTGGAGGCTCAGAAACTGGTCGACGCCGGTCAGTACGATTTCGTCAACAATGGTGTGAAAATGATTGACCCGCGGAAGCACCCTGGCCTGGCGTATCTGATTCCTTGCGGCAAAAACCCGCACGGTGTGGATGTCAGTCCGAATGGCCAGTGGGTGGTGGCCTCCGGGAAACTCGATCCGATTGTGACGGTTTACGACTTCAACAAGATCAAGGCGGCCATCGAAAAGAAGGACTTCCAAGGTACCGGTTGGGGGAACCTGCCGGTGTTGAATTACAACGATGTGATGACCGCAGAGATTCAGGTCGGTCTGGGACCCCTGCACACGCAGTTTGATGATAAGGGATATGCCTACACGAGCCTGTTCGTCGAAAGCGCTGTGACAAAGTGGCAACTGGGAACTTGGAAGGTGGTCGAGAAGATTCCGGTCAATTACAACGTGGGCCACATCGCCGTCGCCGGTGGAGATTCGGAACACCCGTACGGCCAGTTCCTGATTGCTCTCGACAAAATGTCACAGAACCGGTTCCTCCCGGTCGGACCGGGATATCCCGTGAACGAACAGCTCATCGACATTTCAGGATCCTCGATGAAACTCCTTCGAGAGGCCCCTGCGAACCGCGAGCCTCACTACGCGGTGATTGTGCCCGCCAATGTGATCAAAGCGGAGAATGTGTATCCGGTTGGCAAATCGGGAAATCCGAACGCCATCACGGCGGAGAATCAGGCCAAAGTGGTGCGTAATGGCAATCAGGTGACCGTATACATGGCGGCCATTCGGAGTCATTTCACGCCGGACCAGCTGACGGTGAAGCAGGGCGATAAGGTCACCATCTATCTGACCAACCTGGAGCAGCAGCCGAACATCACTCACGGATTCGCGGTGTCGGACTACAACATCAATGTCGCGGTGGATCCGGGACAGACCAAGGTCGTCCAGTTCACAGCGGATAAACCGGGCGTCTTTCCGTTCTACTGCACCGACTTCTGCTCGGCGTTGCATGAAGAGATGATGGGGTATCTGACGGTACAACCTTGAATGTCATCGGCCCGGCGGGCCGGGACACACCATGTCCCGACCCGCCGGGGGGATGGAGGGTGAGTGCGGTGCAGGGCAGATGGTCAGTTCGTTCTCTGGCCCTGTTGGCGACAATCTGTTATCTGGGTGCGGCCTTCACAAAGTTGTGGGGGATGGTGCTGACCTCCACCTTTTATTACCAAGGATTGCACCTCAATGTGTTCGCCAACGAAGTGACCGGCGATCTGCATGAATTGAATATCCTCAATCACTACATCGGGATGTTGACCATCGGAGACAACATGCCGGAGTTCCACTACATCCGCTGGGTGTTGATCCTGTTGGCGCTGACGAGCATTGCCGTCGCTCTGTGGCCAAGACGCCGGGTGGCGGGTCTTTTGACCGGCTTGGAGGCGGCGGTCCTGGTGTTGCTGGGTGCGGATTTCTACTGGAGATTGTACGAGTATGGCCACGTGTTCGACCTGAGTGCCCCCATGAAGGTACAACCCTTCACACCCCAGATCTGGGGGAACTATCAACTGGCGAATTTTCACGTGGTCACCGCGCCCGGGTTGGGTTCATTTCTCCTCGTGATGGCATTTTTCCTGATGCTCTTGGTGTTGGTGTCTTTGCCGAAGGAGTCCTGATGGGGAGGGAGTCACATGCGGATGGACCGGGGGCCGGCCGCCGGCCTGGCGGCGGTACTGTTCAGCATGGTGGCCCTGTTCGCGCAGCCCGTACCGGCTTGGGCACGACCCATCGTCCAAGTGCATGCGGAGGACGGACCGACCGCGCTTGCGGAGGCCGTGCGGAGGGCCCCCGCCCAAGCCGTTATTCAGGTAAACGGAGGATTGTACTGGGGGCCCATCGTCATCACCAAACCGTTGACGTTGGTGGGGACGGGACGACCGGTGTTGGACGGACGCGGGACGGGAACCGTGATCGACGTCCATGCCAGCGGTGTGACCATTCGAGGTTTCGTCATTCAAAGGAGTGGAACCGACCTGGGATCGTCTCCAGCGGGCATCAAGCTCACCTCGGTCCGCGATGTGACTGTTGAAGACAATCAAATGGAGCACGTGGAGTATGGGATTTACGTCGACAACTCCACCGGCTGTGTGCTGCGCAACAACCAGATTCACGGCATCCCAGAACTCCAACCGGAAGACCGCGGGGACGGGATCCGGTTTTGGCATGCCAGTGGCAACGTGGTCGAGGGCAATCGGATTGAAGGCACTCGGGATGGCATGCTGTTCGAATTCTCCAGTCAGGTTCAGGTGTTTTCCAACACCTTGCAGCATTTGCGGTACGGGCTGCACTACATGTACTCCGACAACAACACCTTCTACGACAACGTGTTTGAAGACGATGTGGCCGGCGCCGCTCCGATGTACTCTAAGAATCTGGTATTTCATCATAACGTTTTTTACAAGATGAATGACTTCCGCGGTTATGGAGTGTTGTTGAAGGACATCCACAACAGCCGGGTGGAGAACAACCTGTTCCTGCAAAACACCGTCGGCATTTACATGGATGAATCCACCGACAACGTGATTCGCCACAACTACGTGATCGCAAACGGAATCGGGATTCAACCGTTGGGCAATTGCAGCGGGAACCACATCACGGAGAACGACTGGTTGGACAACATCAATTCGGTGGGCATGTCGGTTCAGGGATTGCCCAACGACTGGGGGCAATCGGGACGAGGGAACTACTGGGACTCCTTCGTGGGCTATGCGCCGGATGGCGGGGACATCAGCCAAATTCCGTATGAATCGCGGGATCCTTTCGCAGCTCTGAGCAGTCAGTACCCGATTCTCCTCTCCTTCGCCACAAGTCCATCCGTACAGGCGTTGCGTGCCGCCGAAAATTTGTTTCCTTTGTCGGCCGTGTCTGGAATCGAGGACCCTCATCCGCTGTTGCACCCGGTGCCGGTTCCACCGGAATGGGAGGGATACCTTCGGCAGGAGAGGCAACGCTGGCCCACGCTGCTGCTGTCCGCACTGAGCGTTGTGGCGGGCGTGATCGCCCTCGCATTCGGAAACCGCAGGCGCCGGAGATTCTGGACCCGTGAATCGTAAAGGGGTGTGCCAAATGGCGATCGTAACCGCGTCCGGCGTGGGCGTTCGGGTGGCGAAGACGTGGATCATCCAGGATGTCACGCTCTCCGTGGAACGTGGCGACGTCTGGATGTTGCTCGGAGCCAATGGAGCCGGCAAGAGCACCTTGATCAAGGTGCTGCTCGATATCCTGAGACCAGATGCCGGCACGGTTCACCGAACGGTGCAGAGGGTCGGCTATGTGCCCCAGAAGGCGCTGGCCGGCCACCCGTTGACGGTTCTGGAAATGATGCAGTATTTCGCCGCGTTGAAACGGTGTTCACGCAATGAGATGTTACGGGCGCTCGAACAGACGGGACTTCAGGATCATCTTCAGGTTCCTGTTATGCGTCTGTCCGGCGGATACCGGCAGCGGTTGAGCCTGGCGCAGGCTCTGCTGGGAGACCCGGAGCTGCTCGTGCTCGATGAACCGTTCGTCGGATTGGACGAGGACGCACTGGCCTCCATCACCGCGATCTTGGACCGGTTTCTGCACAATGGGGGCACCTTGCTGTACACGACGCACATGCTGGGCCAACCCTTCTCGGTGGAAGCCAAAGTCGCCTTGATGGAAAAGGGCCGGTTGGTTCGGACAGGACTGTATCGGGAGCTGCTGCACGCGGTCCGGTTGAGCGTTTTCCTCACGAGGAAGTTGGGGCAGCGGGAGGCCCTCTCCTTGGTTGGAGACCATGGCTCGTGGATGGATCACGGCGATTGGATTGAGATGGTGTGCCGAAAGGAAGACCTTCTCACGATCCTCAACCGGTTTGAGGAACAGCGCCTGCTCTTGGATTGGTTTGAGGAACCGCTGTGGCGGGTCTCGGAGCCGCCGGAGCGGTGTGAAAACCCAACGACCTGCAATGAAAATCCGGCAAGGAAGGAATCCGTATGCTGAGCGCCCGCAACGTCCTCATCACGGTTGAGAAGGAGTTTCTCGAGACGGTGCGCAATCGTTGGTTGCAGGGCTTCGTCCTGGTCTTTCTGATCCTGTCTTTCACCGTCGCGGCCATCGCGCACTGGCGAACGGACTCATTTGATTTCGACACGGTCCACCGAATTCACGTGAGCCTGTTGAATCTTTGCCTGTTGTTGATCCCGCTGATGGCGCTGCTGCTCGGATCGCAAAACGTGGTCGCCGAACGGGCGGATGGATTTTTCGAGTTGATGTGCACCTATCCGGTGAGCGGTTTCCAGCTGATGTTCGGGAAATTCCTCGGGGCGTGGGCGGCGCTCGGCACGGGGTTGCTGGTGGGAGTCGGCGTGACCGGCTTGAGCTTGGCACTGTTCACCCAGAGCATCGGCGCGGGGGTGTTCCTCGCCCTGCTCGTGACCAGCACAGGCCTGGCAGGAGCGTTTCTCGCCGTGGGAATGGTGATCTCGTCACGCAGCCGTTCCCGGGGCAGTGCCCTGGTTACCGCTCTGGTGGTCTGGCTGCTCGCGGTGGCGGTCTACGATATGGTGCTGGTCCAGGCGATCGTGGCTTGGCAAGGTCACGTGCATCCGCTCGCGTTCCGCGCGGCCCTGTTCGCCAATCCTGTCGATGTCGTCCGCGTGCTGTTAACGCATTGGCTCGGACTCGGGATCGACGTCGGGACGAACACCGGGATGTTGGAGGTCGTGACAACGCCCTCCACCGCTTCGCTGGTCGTGGCACTCGTCCTCTGGAGCGTGCTGCCGATGCTCGTGTGCCGGTACAAACTACATTCCTCCGCAAGGGGGTGAGCCGATGGTATGCGGGCGTGTTGCCAAAAGATTCGGGACGGGGGTTGTCACGGGGGTGTTGTTTTCTCTGGCCGTCGGATGCGGACCGTCCGCTCCTGTGGTGGGGCAGGCACAAGCCGGGCCGATTGTCGTTCGCGTGGCCGCTTCCCAGCTGCCGCTGACCGCCATGGCGGATGAGCAGCTGTCTCTCTCGTTCGTGAAAGAGAACACGGTCGTGGACGTCAATGTTTCCAAGGTGACCGTCTCCATGCCGGACATGGCGATGCAGGATGTTCTCCCGTTTCACCGTGACCAAAGCGGAGAATACCAGGGGAATTACCGCTTCAGCATGAGCGGTGACTGGCAGGTCGAGGTCACCTTTTCCGAAGGCGGGAAATCCTACAGCGCTCGGATTCCTCTCCACGTGTCCTGAGTCCGCGTGGCAGACCCGCCCACGGCCCATGTTCTCGCCGGGCGGTCCACGTCGGTGATCGTTCGGGACTAGTCGCAACGGACCATCCCCTCCGGTATGGATGACTCATCTTGGGAACTCGTGTGACGGTCCGCACATGAAGGAGGTCCCTCCATCTGGCACCCTGAGCCTGGACGGTCGCAAGGACCGATCAGTGTCGAGGAGGGGGTTCCGATGGACCCGTTGACGAAGACGCTCAAACGAGTGTTTCTCGTCGTGTTGGCCGCATGCGTGGCCATTTTCATCTGGGGGACGGTCAAGACGTACCAGGGTGCGCCGCCGATCCCGGACAAGGTGGTCGGCGCCGATGGCCAAGTGCTGTTCACCAGCCAGGACATCATCGACGGCAAGGCCGGCTTTCAGGAGGCTGACCTGATGGACTACGGGACCGTGTACGGGAACGGTTCCTACTTTGGGGAGGACTACACGGCCCTGTTGCTGCATCAGGTTGCCACCGGCATGATGGACCGTTATGCACAGGCCGAGTACCAGAAACCTTGGAGCCAGTTGGACAAAGGCCAGCAGACGGACATTCAGGACCGGGTCACGAGCGAGCTGCAGCATCCCAACCTGAAGGACGGCGTGCTCACCGTGTCCGACACGGAGGCCGCGGTGATGCGGGATGTGTTGAAGCAAACTCAGCAGGACCTGTTGAAGACGGATCCGGCGACCGGGTACACGGCGCCGAGCGCGCTCGACGAGACCAAGGCCGCCAAGGTCGCCGACTTTCTGATGTACACCGCGTGGACGGCGGTGGCCCATCGTCCCGGACTGGATTATTCCTACACCAACAACTGGCCGTACGATCCGCTGGTCGGCAACACACCCACCACCGCGACGTTCACGTGGACGTGGGCGTCCATCGGGTTCTTGCTCGCGGGCATCGGCGCCACGGTGTGGTTCTACTTCGCGAAGATCGCCGATCCGCTCGACGAGTACGGGGAGATGGCCATCCGCGGTTTCCCGGAACTCACGGCCAGTCAACGCAAGACCGGAAAGTTGTTCGTCACGGTCGCCATCCTCTTTCTGATCCAGATTGGGGCGGGCGGCATCATGGCCCACTACTATTCGGACAGGGCCAGTTTCTTCGGCCTTGACCTGCTCAACATCCTTCCGTTCAACGTCCTGAAGGCGGTGCATATCCAGACCTCCATCTTCTGGATTGCCATCGCCTGGATTGGGGCGGGGGTGTTCTTGGCGCCGTTCATCAGCGGCAAGGAGCCGAAGCACCAGGGGAAACTGGTGGACCTGTTGTTCGGTGCTGTGTGGTTGGTTGGCCTTGCCACGTTGTTCGGCCTGTACGCCGGGATCAAGGGGTGGTTGCCTGGAAACAGCTGGTTCTGGTTCGGCAACCAGGGACTGACGTACCTGCAGTTGGGCCGCTTCGATCAGTTGGCGCTGTTCGCGGGGCTCATCCTGTGGGTGTACATTCTCGGCCGTGCGCTGTGGCCCGCGTTGAAACGTCAACAGGGGCTCGGCAGCCTGGAGCACCTGTTGCTGTACTCCGGGATCTCCATCGCGGCCATGTATGTGTTCGGGATGTTCCCGGTGACCTGGATCATGAACTCGTTCACCCTCACCGACTTCTGGCGGTGGTGGGTGGTGCACCTGTGGGTGGAGGGCACCTTTGAGTTCTTCACCGTGATTGCCGGCGCGTATCTGCTGGTGGCGTTGGGCCTGGTCTCGAGGAGGACCGCGGAGCGCGCGACCTGGTTCGAGCTGATTCTTGTATTCATGGGTGGCATCGTCGGGACCGGACACCACATGTACTGGGTCGGTGAACCGTGGATCTGGTTGAGTCTGGGCAGCATGTTCTCGTTCATCGAGGTCATGCCGCTGTTGCTGATGATTGTCGAGGCCATCGACAACCGCAGACGGATGCAATCGGCGCCGGATTTCAAGCACCGTGTGGCGTTGACGTACATCATGGGGGCAGGCGTGTGGAACTTCTTCGGCGCGGGGGTCCTCGGCGGCCTCATCAACGCCCCGCTCATCAACTATTACGAGCACGGCACGTTCCTGACGCTGGCCCACGCGCACACCGCGATGTTCGGCGCCTTTGGTCTCTTGGGGCTGGGGCTGGTATATTTCGCAATTCGCTACTTTGTCGGGGATGCGCACTGGTCGGATCGGCCGCCCCTCATCGCCTTCTGGCTGTATAACATCGGCATGGCGTTGTGGTGCATCCTCAACTTCTGGCCCATCGGATTTGAGCAGTTGGCGGCGGTGTACACACACGACTATGTGTTCGCACGCAGCATGACGTTCTACAACACGACGACGCTGTGGCAGTGGCTTCGCTTCCCGGGAGACATCTTCTTCACGGCCGGCGCACTGTTGATGTCGTTTGACATCGTGCGCAAGCTCGGCATCGCTCGGAGGGCCCGGGCCCGTGCCTCCCAGCGGAAGAACATCGCCGCATAGACGGCGGTCATCAGGATGAGGGGGTAAATTTCGTGAATGCTGGTGGAGGGCCGGCGGATCGAACGCATCTTTTTCAGCGGGACTTCGCGGTGAATCCGTTCATTGCCATCTGGGAGGTGACCCGCGCCTGCCAATTGCACTGCCTGCACTGCCGCGCGAAGGCGCAGCGGCATCGCCACCCATTGGAGCTGACGACGGAAGAGGGATTTCGGTTGATCGATCAGATTGCGGAGATGGACCGGCCCCTTCTGGTGTTCACCGGCGGCGATCCGCTGGAGCGAGAGGACCTGTTTGACTTCATTCGATACGGGCGGGAACGCGGTCTGGAGGTCGCCATGACTCCGAGTGCCACGCCGCGCGTGACGCGGGAGGCGCTCGCGCGGGCCCAGGAGGCGGGTTTGGCGCGGTGTGCCTTCAGCCTCGATGGTTCCACCCCAGAGGTGCATGACCATTTTCGCGGGACCCGCGGATCGTACGAGTTGACCATACGCGCCCTGGAAATGTTGCGGGACATCGGGATGCCGATTCAAGTCAACACCACCGTATCCCGTTACAACTTGACGGATCTGTCGCGGATCGCGGACGTGGTGGAATCGTTTGGCGCCACCCTGTGGAGCGTCTTTTTCCTGGTTCCGACCGGACGCGCGCGGGCCCAGGATATGATCAGCGCCGAAGAGGCTGAGCAGGTGATGGAGTGGCTGTGGGAGCAGTCCCGCTCGAGGACGTTTGACATCAAGACGACGGCGGCGCCCCACTATCGGCGGGTCGTTCTCCAGCACCGGGCGCGCGGTGAGCGTGGGCGCGGGCGGGACTTTCAGGCCGCGGGCCCGGGGCTGCGGGCCCCGCGCGGGGTGAACGACGGCAACGGATTTGTGTTCATTTCCCACACGGGGGATGTGTATCCGAGCGGCTTCCTGCCCATCGTCGCGGGGAATGTGCGGCAGCGCCCGTTGGCGGAGCTGTATCGCGACAGTCCGGTCTTTCGTGAACTGCGCGATCCGGCCTTGCTCAAGGGGAAATGTGGCGTGTGCGAGTTCAAGACCATCTGTGGCGGATCGCGCGCGCGGGCCTGGGCGGTGACCGGCGACGCCCTGGAGAGCGATCCGGCCTGCGCCTACATCCCGAGCGGGTGGCAGGGGGAGGCCCGGAGAAGCCATGCCTGACATCGGCTGAGATCTGACGGCCAGGATTCGGAAGCGGGCGCTCGACATCCAGTCAGGGTCTGTTCAAAGAGCGCCCGCAGGCCGATCCGCATGCCGGCCATGGCGATGGCATTCGATCCGTACATGGCGGGAAATGGGTTTCCATTGTTCCGGTTCATGGGGATGCGGCGTTGGTTGGCCTTCCACCCTCAATTCACCCTTTCGACGGACCGTGGTCACGGTCCATTTCCTTCATTGTACCGCTTTTATTCCCAACAGGTCTTTGTTGTCCAGGCGAACTAGTCCGTTTAGGTGATTTTCCGTGGTTCAAACCACTTCCAAAGAAAGGTCCGTTCAGGTCTGCTGCACCGCACTGAATTCTTGGATGATGAGTACAGGAGAAGACAGCGGCGACCACCGCTGTTGCCTCCCCCGCAATCGCAACCAAGTATGCGGAGTTCTCTTCGAATCGAAAGAGGGTGGCGAGGATGAAAAAGATCGTGTTGGCGGTGGATGGGACGCCGTCCTCGCACAACGCCGTCGAGATGGTCAATCAGCTCGCGACCGCCTGGCCGGACAGCGAGGTCGTCGCCGTCTACGTCTCGCCGGAACTTCCGTATCCGCACGTGATGTCGCTGGAGGATTACCGGAGGGAGGAGAATCTGTACGCACTCGATGTAAGACGAGCATTGACGGACCGGTTGGATCCACGAGTGCAGCGCCAGTTGACCTTCCGGCACGTGTTCGGAGACCCGGGCCGGGCCATCTGCGAGATCGCCTCCGACGAGGGGGCGGACATCGTGGTGATGGGCTCGAACGGGAAACGGACGCTCGACCGTCTCCTGATGGGCAGCGTGAGCCGGGCCGTGGTCGACCATTCCCGGGTTCCGGTGCTGGTCGTTCGCGCGAGCTGACGGGGGGGGTGAGACCGTGTTGCACATGGTCGTGTGTATCAAGCAGGTTCCGGACAGCCGGGAAATTCGGATCGATCCCAAGACCAACACGCTGATCCGCCAAGGCGTTCCGGCCATCGTGAATCCGTACGACCTGAACGGTGTGGAGGCGGCCCTGCAGATTAAGGATCAATTTGGCGGGCGGGTGACCGTGCTGACGATGGGACCGCCCTCGGCGGATAAAGCGTTGCGCCAGTGCGTCGCGATGGGTGCGGACGAAGGCGTGCTCATCAGCGACCGGGCGTTCGCCGGCGCCGACACCCTGGCGACTTCCTACGTGCTCGCGAAAAGCATTGAGAAGGCAGGACGGCTCTGGGGACAGCCCGCCATCGTGTTCTGCGGGAAACAGACGCTGGACGGTGACACCGGGCAGGTGGGACCGGGTATCGCGTGCCGTCTGGACTATGAACAGCTGACGTACGTGGAAGCCATTGAATCGGTGGATCCCGACCGCGGTGAGGTGGTGGTCCGTCGCCATTTGGAAGACGGCGTGGAGCGGGTGAGAGCCCCCTTCCCGGTTCTCATCACGGTCTTGGCGGAGATGAACAAACCTCGCCGAGCCAGCCTGCCCGGGTTGCTGCACGCCCAGACCTATCAACCCATCGTGTGGTCGACGGCCGACTTTGAGGACCTGGACAGAAGCAAGATCGGGCTCAGGGGATCCCCAACGGTGGTGTCCAAGACGTGGGTGCCGGAACCCCGTCAGGTGGACACCGAGTTTCTAAAGGGGGAAACGGGCGAGGTGACGAGTCGCCTGGCGCAGGTGTTGGTTGAGCGGCTCCAAACCGTCCAAGGTGCGTGAAGGGGGGGAACACCGGTGGCGGAAGCGAAGAGAAAACCCGCCGTAGGGCTTCAGCCGGAAGTGGACGTCGACTGGTCCGCATATCGTGGCGTCATGGTCGTGGTGGAACACCGTCGAGACAAGGTGGCCAAGGTATCGTGGCAGTTGTTGGGTGAGTCGCGGCGCTTGGCGGATAAATTGGATGCTCCGCTCATGGCGGTGGTGATTGGTCATGAGGCGGAGGACATCGCGCGACAGGCCATTGGCTACGGTGCGGAACGCGTGTATCTCTGTGACGCGCCGGAGTTGGCGGATTACCGGACGCGCCCGTACAGCCGGGTGTGCCTGCACATCATCCGAGAGGTCAAGCCCGAGATCGTGCTGTTTGGGGCCACTTACACCGGAAGGGACTTGGCCGGCGCCATTGCGACCCACCTGCCAACCGGGTTGACCGCCGATTGCACCCAGTTGGATGTGGATGACAATCGGTTGTTGTTGGCGAGCCGGCCAGCTTTCTCCGAGAAGATGGTTGCGACCATCTTGTGCAAACAGTTTAAGCCGCAGATGGCCACCGTCCGGCCCGGGGTCTTCGAGGCCCTGCCCTATGATCCGCGGCGCATGGGCGAGATCATCCGGGTTGAGTCGCCGCTGGACAGGGAGAGCATCCGGACCGAAGTTCTCGAGTTTGTGGAAGCGGTGAACCGGGTGAATCTCGAGGATGCCGAGGTCATCGTGGCGGGCGGGCGGGGCGTCGGTGGACGGGCTGGATTTGATTTGCTTGCCAAGCTCGCCGATGCCTTGGGCGGTCAGGTCGGCGCCTCTCGGGCGGCCGTGGACCTCGGCTGGATCAGCCACGACCACCAGGTGGGTCAGACCGGCACCACCGTCCGGCCCAAGATCTATATCGCGGCCGGGATTTCCGGTGCGGTTCAACACGTCGTCGGAATGCAGAATGCGGAACTCATCGTCAGCATCAACAAAGACCCAAATGCCCCGATTCACCGGATTGCACATTATGCCATCGTGGATGATCTGTTCGAAGTGGTACCCGCTTTGATTGAGGCGGTCCAGGCGGCCCGCCCATCGGCGCGTGTCCCGGTGGTGTGAGGGGAGGGATGGTTGTGGATAAACCTCGGTTTGACGCCATTGTCGTCGGCGCCGGACCTGCCGGCAGCGTGGCAGCCTACACCATGGCGAAGCAGGGATTGCGGGTCGCCCTGATTGAGCGGGGGGAGTTCCCCGGTGCCAAGAATGTTTTTGGTGGCGTTCTCTATCGAAAACCTTTGGAGGACATCATCCCGGAATTCTGGAAGGAAGCGCCGTTGGAGAGACGGGTCGTCGAACAACGGCTGTGGGTTCTTGGCCATGACAGCGTCGTTGGATTCAGTTTCCGGTCAGCTCGTTTTCAGGATCCGCCCAACGCGTGGACCGGGCAGCGCGCCAAATTTGATGCATGGTTGGCCGGCAAGGCGGAACAGGCTGGCGCCACGCCGATTTACGAAACGACGGTGACCAGCCTGATCCGGGAAGGTGGGCGCGTCGTCGGCGTGCGCACCGACCGAGAGGATGGGGACCTTTACGCACCTGTGACCGTGATCGCGGACGGGGTCAACTCCATGCTTGCAAAATCATTGGGTGTGCACAGAGAGTGGCGCCCGGACCAGGTTTCGTTGGCGGTCAAAGAGGTGTTGGCACTTCCCCGCGGGGTGATTGAAGAGCGGTTTGGCGTGCGGGACGGGGATGGGGTCACCATCGAGCTGGTCGGAGAGACGTTTGGAATGGCCGGGCTCGGGTTTTTGTACACCAACCAGGACACCCTGTCTCTCGGTGTCGGGGTGATGGTCAGCGATCTGCGCGAAAAGGGCGTGAAACCATACCAGGTCCTCGACCACCTGAAACAACATCCGGAGATTCGCCGATTGATTGAAGGAGCGGAGACCAAGGAGTACGCCGCGCATCTCATCCCGGAAGGCGGATTTGACGCCATGCCTCCTCTGGCGGGTGACGGATGGATGGTTTGCGGAGACGCGGCGCAGATGGTGAATGCGGCGCATCGAGAAGGGACGGACCTGGCGATGTTGTCCGGGCGATTGGCGGGAGAGACCGCGGTGGCCTGTCATGGCACCGGAGACTGGACCGTTGGTGGGCTTGGCGCCTACACGCGGGCGATTCGGAACTCCATCATTCAGCGGGACCTGAAGAAATACCGGGGTTTGCACGGGTTGCTGGCGGGATCGCAGGCGGAGACGCTGTTTGGCCAACTGCCGCAGGCCCTCAACGATGCCGTATATGAAATGCTTTCGGTCGACGGACAGAGCAAGCAGGACAAGCAAAAACGCGCGATGGCCCTGATCCGAGAGGCGGCCGGCGGTACCGCCGGACTCGCGGGCATCGGCTGGCGGGGATGGAGGGCGATGAACGGATGAGCGTTGAGGATCGTCTTTACACGGTGCGTTACCGGGTTGACGACAAAAGCCATCTTCAGGTTCGGAATCCCGACGTCTGCGCGGCATGTCCGACCAAAGCGTGTGAGTGGTTCTGTCCTGCGGATGTCTATACGTGGGAACCCACGGACCAACGTTTGCTCATCGCGTACGAGAACTGTCTCGAGTGCGGAACGTGCCGCATTGCCTGCGTGGAGCACAACATCGAATGGGTTTACCCGACAGGCGGATATGGCATTGCGTACAAATTCGGCTGATGGAG
>NZ_JAIMAV010000039.1 GCF_023511815.1 Alicyclobacillus sp. | reverse complement strand
CGCTTCGAGCTTTTGGACGATGCTGCGGGCCTCCTCGAGGCGGCCGCGAGATTCCAGCCAGCGCGGCGACTCGGGCAGGTGATGCTGGAGCAGCCAGACGATGAGCGCGCCGAGGGACCCGATGACGAACAGCCACCGCCAGCCGGCCATGCCGTAGTGGGTGGGGACGAGCCAGCGGGCGAGAAAGCCCTCTATCGGCATGGCGCAGAACCCGAGGGTGTACGCCCAGGCGGTCATGCGGCCGCGGTGTTCCGCCGGGATCATCTCGCTCATGTAGGTGTCCGCCAAGGGCGGAAGGCCGCCGATGCCGAGGCCGGCCAAAAAGCGCATGAGGATTAAAAAGCCGACGCTGCCGCTGAACGCGCCGAGGAAGGTAAAGATGGAGTAGAGCAGGAGGACGAACAGGATGGCGCGGCGGCGGCCGACGCGATCGGCCAGGCCATTGAGCAGGATGGCGCCGAGGAACATGCCGAGGAAGGCGGAGCCGAGCAGGAGCGGCAACACGGCGCCGCTGATGTGGAACTCCTTCGTCAGCACCGTTCCGAGGACGCCGGCGAGGAAGACGTCGAAGAGATCGAAGAACAGACTGATGCCGATGATGGCCGTGATCCTGCGGTGCATGCCGCCAATCGGCATCTGATTCATCCGCGCCGCGATGGCGATTTGAGCCACTGGGATTTCCTCCATTCTTCTTCCAATTGGGTGACAACCGCGACGGTGGGCATAGTCAAGTCGCCTCAGAAGCCGGGGCCGTGTCCGAATGGGGGGCATGTTCCGAAATGGATTGCGCTTCCTCCTCGGATCTGCGCAGCGCCTCGAGCAACCAGGTCCGCGTCCTGGCCAGCGCCGCCCGATCCACGCCGGTCTCGACGCCCATCCGCTCCATCCAACCGACGAACGACTCGGTGTCCAGGTTGCCGGGGGCGTTCGGCGCGAAGGGGCAACCGCCGAGGCCGCCGAGGGCCGTCTCAAACCTTGAGACGCCCCGCTCGAGCGCCACCGTGACGTTGGCCAGGGCGATGCCCCAGCGGTCGTGCAGATGCAGCACCAGCGGCATCCCCGGGACCGCGCGCTGGACGGCGTCGATCACGTCGGCGACTCGCTCCGGCGTCCCGACGCCGACGGTATCGGCCAGGCCGATCTCGATGACGCCCCGGTCCGCCAGGGCCCTGGCCACGCGGGCGACGGCGTCGGGCGGAATCTCCTCGTCCGCCCACGGCGACCCGAAGGCGCACGAGATGGCGCCGCGAAGGATGGGCACAGCCCCGTGATCGGGTGTCGGAGCGGTCGCCGCCCCGGTCATCTTCGCGATTTCCGCCAAGGCCTCCAGCGAACGCTCGAGCGGCATGCGCAGGTTGTCCCGTTGGTGGCGCAGGCTGGCGGAGACGACGAACGTGACCGCGCGAAGGCCCGCCGCGGCGGCGCGATGGAACCCTTTCTGATTGGGAATGAGTGCGATGTTGCCCGGGTGATGGCGCACCGCCTGCGCGACGGCCTCTGCGTCGGCCAACTTCGGGACCCAGCGCGGTGAAACGAAGGACGTCACCTCCACCTCCGGCACGCCCGCCTGGTACAGCTCGTCGATGAGGCGCACCTTGTCCTCTGTGCGAAGGGTCCCCTTGGCGTCCTGCAGCCCGTCGCGCGGGGTGACGTCAATCACGCGGACGGTCTTCGGCCACCGGCTCATCGGATCACCCCCTTTCCGCGTGCGGCATCCACCTGCTCCGGCGTCCAGCCCAGCACCTCGCGAAGGACCCGCTCCGTGTCCCGGCCGAGCGCGCCTCCGGTCCACTCCACCCGGCCCGGATGGCTCGCCAGCTTCGGCACGACGCCCGGCATGCCGATGGGGTTGCCCGCGTCGGAGGGCACGCGCAGGATCATGTCCCGCGCCTGGTACTGCGGGTCGGCCGCGATGTCGGCCACACTCATCACGGGTCCCGCGGGGACGTCGTGACGCTGGAGGAGCTCGACGAGCTCTGATGCATCGTACTGCGCCGTCCACGCGGAGATGATGGCATCGAGTTCCTCCTCGTGGCGGACGCGGGCCTGGTTGTCCGTGAACCGGGGGTCGCCGGCGAGATCCATCCGCTCCATCGCGCGGAGCAACCGCGGGAAGATGTGGTCGGTGTTGGCGCCGATGGCCACCCACCGCCCGTCGCGGGTGGGATAGATGTTGCTCGGCGCGGAGCGCGCGAGCTGGTTGCCGGTGCGCTCCTGGACGACGCCCTCGTGCAGGTATTCGGTCAGCGCGGCCTCGGTGAGGCTGAAGATGGCTTCGGTGAGGGCGACGTCGACGCGATCGCCCCGCGAATCCTTCGCCCGCTCCCGCCGCAAAAGGCTCATGAGGACGCCGATCACGGTGTACAGCGCGGCGATCTCGTCGCCGATGGCGAATCCGACGCGCACCGGCGGCCGGTCGGGATAGCCGGTGACGTACCGCATGCCGCTCATCGACTCGGCGATGTTGCCGAAGCCCGGTCGGTCCCGATACGGGCCGGTCTGCCCGAAGCCGGAGATGCTGGCGTACACGATGCCGGGGTTAATCCGCTTGGCGTCCTCGTAGCCGAGGTGCCAGCGCTCGAGGGTGCCCGGGCGGAAGTTTTCGATCACGGCGTCCGACTTCGCCATCAGCTCTCGTACGATGGCCTGGCCTTCGGGGTGGTGGAGGTCGACCACCATCAGGCGCTTGTTGCGCGCCTGGGCGTACCACCACCAGGACCAGCCCTCCGGGGACATGCGGCCCCAGGTGCGCAGGGGATCCCCCGATTTGGGCTCGATCTTGATCACCTCGGCCCCGAAATCGGCCAGGATGCGCGCGGCAAACGGCCCCGCGATGAGGGACCCGAGTTCGAGGACGCGCAGGCCTTCGAGCGGTCGCCGCGCATCATGGAGGGTGAATGGGGCGGACGAAGCCGCGGCCGCGGGGGCGCTGGGATGAAGCCGCCCGCGGGTTTCCGCGGAGGAGGCATCGGCGTTGTGGCCGGCCGGGTGAAGGTCTTCCATCGGTGCAGGTCCCCTTTCTTCGGTGCGCTCATCAGGATGAGGTGGGACAATCGCGTGGGTCCGCGGCGTCGGGCGGGCCGCTCTCGCTTCGATGACCGGGGTTTCCGCCGAGCAGGGTGGAGAGCAGATTGGCCTCCGCCATCACATGGTCCCGCCAGGCGGCGATCACATCGGGGACGAACCGATGGCGCACGCCGGAGATGGACAGGGCACCGACAAGCGCCTGGCGAGGACCGAACACGGGGGCGCTGAGCGACGCCAGCGCGTCGTCGCGCTCACCGAGGCTTACAGCGAAGCCCTGCTCGCGGATCCGCTGGAAATCCGCTTCCCGGGTCACCACCGGGTGGCTCGGGAACGCGGCGAACGATTGCGCCACGAGGTCTTGTCGCGCGTCGGTGGACAACCAGGCCAGCAGGATTTTGCCCGAGGCGCCGACGTGCAGCGGGAGCGACTCCCCGATGCGCACGTGAGGGCGGATGACCGCGGGGGCGTCGACGCGATCGACACAGACCCGGCTGTGACCCATCCGCACGTGCACGGAGGCTGTGAGGCCGGTCGCCTCTGCCAACCGCTCCAGGGATGGCCGGGCGACGCGCGTGATGTCCGGCTGGTTCAGGGCCTCCGCCGCCCAATGGATGACGCGCGGACCGATGCGAAGGGTGCCGTTCGCGCGCAGGAGCAACCCCTCCGTCTCCATGGCGTCGAGCAACCGGTACAGGGTCGACCGCGCGATGCCGAGGTCCTTCGCCATCCGGTGCATCGGGCGCGGGTGGGACAGACGGGACACATAATCCAGAATCCGTGCAGTTTTCTGTAAAACCTGGTTCTGTTCGTGCGTTCGCTCCGGCATGCGTACCCTCCCGGCCCGGTGCGGCGATTGGAGGCTGTGTCCGCTGTGCGGACAGTGTGTCTGCGCAGTGGTCTTATTCGAATGATATAAAAGTTTCACAGGGTTGAAAAGAGGGGATCCCAAAGGTTGTCCTCTTTGGAGACTCTATTGTAACTCTGAACCTTCCAGGAATATAAATTGATCTAGAAAACCCATGTTTAGGATGCTGTTGGGTCCGACGATTTCTCGCGCTCACGGTCGGCTGACAAAGGAATCGGTCGACAGGATGGGGTCGATTTTTGTCGAATACTGGAGTGAGGTGATACATGTGCAGGATGAGCTTTGGGAGTCCATATTGGCTACGATCCCAGACGATGGTTTCGTGGACCTCGTTAATCGCTTTAAGTTACGTCTCAAAGGGGTTTCTCTTCCGATAAGTGTTCGGACGATCTCCAGGATGCGGAAGGCCATTGAGTTCCAACTGCGGAACAGGCAGCAATTGTACGCGATCCAAAAGAGCATACGTAACATGTCGGAAAAGAGCCCGGTTATGGCGAAGATCTCCGAGTTGGACATCGATGAGCTTTGGTCGCGCATTCACGGTAAGGGCGAATACCTCCTTCTCCTTTCTCTGCTCTTTGAAGGACGAGAGGAAACGAATGAAAAGGTCCGTGAAATCATTCGCCGCCTACAGTCCATACAGACACCGTCGCCGACACAGCTGGAGATGACCTCGTCAGATATAACGCCGCATGAAGATCTGGAGACGCGGCTCAATACGTTACAGCAGGAGCTGGACAAGGTTCAGAATGAACTTAAGAAAGTTAAACGGGATGCAAAAGCAAAAATGGAAAAAATGGAACGTGTTCTTGAGGAGGTCCGCAAGGAGCGCAATGATTATCGGCAGAAGGTCAGAGAGCAGGAACAATACATTCGAAAGCTGCAGCAGGAGCGAACCAATCTTGATACGCGCATTCATGAACTGGAGGTTCAGGTTGACACAGCTCGGGCACGAGAGCACGATTTGGTTGGGAAAATGGAGGGAAAGGATGCAACCATCGAACGGCTTACAACCGAATTGAATGAAATGATGGAGACGGTTGAAAATCTGCGCCGAGCTCAGGACGTTTTGGGCAGGGGGCAAGCGGAGGCTGCGCCGGACCGAGCGTCCGATAAATATGTGGCACCAGGTAAGAGGATTGCCGTCCTTGGACCGCCTCGGACCATAGTGTCGTCTTCGCCACACATAGCGGTCTATACCTATCTGAGCGAACAAGTTCAGGACTTCATCGATGGCATGGAACCGGAAGAGTGGGACTGCGTCTGTGTCCTGAAGTCGAGCGTACATCGCAGAGGCATCCTCGCACTGCGCGAAAGAGATCGGAGAGGCGTGGTGCGGGAGTTTGAGTCCATCTCAGAGGTGCGAGACTTTCTCACCAGTCTTGAGTAGCCGTTCAAGGAGGCATCCGGTGCGATGGCAGATGTGAACAGCGTGGATATTCTGGGGGTATTGGACTTACCTGCAACCGGGCAACGAGCCATTTATGTAAATAAAAGGGGCGAACTACAATTTTTTGTTCGTCCGATCTCCACAGTACCCGAGGACCTCATTCGTGTTTCAAAGTTTACTGGGTTTGGCTCGGGTTTGAGCGAATACTTTGAGGATGAACCGAGCGAGTCTAATGAGCAGCGCTGCAAAAAGTTGGAGGACTTTCTAAGAGACAAAGTTCTTCTCTTCAAAGTCGAAATCCAGAAGAAATCTCGTGATGAGATCTACCATGTTGCAACAAATGTTCGAATACGGCCTCGGAGTGAATTGTACCGTCCCAACCAAACTTTCATTCCTACACCGGTCTACAGTCGTGCTCGACATCATCACTCATATCAGGAATTTCGCCGGTTACTCATGGAGGGAAGACCGATTGGACGAATCGATAATATCTCTTCAAAGAAAAACGATACTCCTGAATTCGTGCTCTGGCGGCACGATGATGGCCGCTACGCCGTCTTCGGTCCCTTTCGCCATCACGAGTATGCGTACGGAGGGTTTCGTCTCCAATGGGACGGTTTGCCGCGTGTACTTGAAGTGTTTGAACCACGCTGGCTTGTGGATTGTTATGAGGCGGAAGATACGGTTCTCTTCATCCCAGTGGAGGCCTGTGATGATATGAAAAGAACGTTCGAAGCTCATGCGGAAAGCTTTCACATCGGCCACAGCGATGATGCGGGCGAAGACGCGAAGGCCGAAATGGTTAGCTCGGAAGCAGAGTTCCTTAAACACTTCGAAGACGTCACCCGTGCAATGGGGCTCCAGTATTCTGCATGTGATCTGTGCAATTTTCACATTTCTATGAAGACATCCTCACTCACGATCCTCGCGGGACTCACCGGGACCGGTAAGTCCAGCCTTGTGCATGCATATGCCAAGGCTTTGGGGGAGCGCCATATTCTAAAAGTAATTCCGGTCGAACCGTCTTGGACAGACAGTGATGATCTGTTGGGTTTTGTGGACCTTCAGCATATGATCTATCGACCGGCGGACAATGGCCTTGTCGATGTGTTGGTTCAGGCCGCACGACGCGAAGATCAGGAGAGGCTGTATATCGTTTGTTTGGATGAAATGAACCTGGCTCGCGTGGAACACTACTTTTCAAAATTTCTCTCCGTGTTGGAGCGGGATCCAGCGGATCGACGCCTGAGACTGTACAATCCCGAATTGCAGTCTCGATTGTACAACGGACACCTGTATCCACCAGAAATTGAGATTGGGAATAATGTTCTGTTTGCCGGGACTGTGAACTTGGACGAAAGTACACACCATTTCTCTGATAAAGTGCTTGACCGTGCCACGGTGATTGAATTGGATGTTTTACCCTTCGGCGCTCTCCTCGGCGAGATATCGGTATCCCCCTCTCAGGTGGAATGGACGGCCGAGACATATAACCTGGAGTTCAGGACCACCAATCAGGTTACTGCGATGAAACAACGAGAGTTGGACCTGTTGTGGTCCATGCATCAGGCTATGCAGCAAGTGTCTCGAAGACTGGGTATAGGCGTAAGAACAGTTCGTCAGCTGGATTTATTTCTGCGAAACATTCCGGTCGGGGCCGCCCTAAACCGTGAGGACGCGTTGGACCGCCTTTTGTGCCAGCGTGTCTTCACCAAGTTGCGCGGCTCCATCGATGTACTTGCCCCGTTGATCAAGGATGGAGAGATTCCAGAGGAGCGAGGAGCTTTACTTCGAACGTTGCATGACTTCTCTGATATCGGGCAGTTCCCGCGGAGTCACCGAGTGCTGACAATGAAATGGATGGAGCTGCAGGCGAATGGTTATACCGTCTGATCAGGTGCCTTTCCGGTTGACCTTTGTCCCGCGATCCTCCACATCGGCTCCAATTCCGGTGTCGAAGTTTACGGATTCCATGTTGGAACTGCGGAATCACTCCGTGGTGGGGGCGGCACTTATCGAGGATGTGCCGTATGATCTCATGTTTACTGCAGCTTCTATGGATGCACGGTTGTATCTGGACATGTTTGACAGTCTTCCGACCCAGGACCGATTAAAGCTTGATCCGAACAACGTACCCTATATGGTTCCGGGAGCGGGCTCGGTGCCCCTCTACGTCGGCGACTACGTTCCTTGGATTCCTTCTTTATATTACCTGTCCGTGCGGGTGGGAGGGGATATCTACTACTCCACCATCGAAATTCGTTCCAAACTGCTAACTGAGGATCAGTTACGGCAACTTCGAGACGAACTCAGACGGGACGTTGAGCATTTCGCTTTCCGGCTTTCACGCAGATTTTGGGATGTCGAGGGGGTGCACCGCTCCGACGGCCCCCAAGCCGAGCTGATGAAGCTCGACCGTCTCGGTTCGATGAAGTCGCGGTTGGTGGCGGCTGCAATTGAGCTGGCTGACCGAGCCAATGTTAAGATTGACAGACGATATGACTGGGTACAATCGGGCACTTCCGCAAAGGTCGATGCTACGGCTCAAAGGATGATGGTGGGCAGGCCGTCCGACCATTCCGTCGTGGTGCTGAAGCGTGAACTGAGCTACGACCTGCCGGAAAACCGTTGGCTCATATCCGCGGTTCAAGCGCTTGTACGCTTCCTCGAACGCTCCGAAGACACTCTGATGAACTATGATAAACGTTTGCAAAACCAAATTGCGGAGCTGACATCGTACCAGCGGTCACAACACAACGTACATCTTATGAACCAGCATGTCAGGGCGCGTACGGACATCCATCGTCGGTTGGATTTGGTGAGGAAGTTGCGGTCGGCCCTCCGGATTCTTGTGGAAACGCCATGGTACCGTACTGGTCAGCGGTTGCTGACCGGGACCGAGCCCATAACGCACGTTGTGGTTCAAGACCCGCGTTATCGTGTATTCCTTGAGGCCGTTCGAGCGATTCGCGCGGATGATTTTGAGATCCGCATTCATCCGGACTACACCATCGAATGGCGTCAAACCAGCGAGCTTTATGAAGTGTGGACATTCATGCAGATAGCCAAATGTCTACTTGCCCAAGGGTTTGAGCCGGCTATCCCACCAAATGTCGTTGTGATTGGCGGCGGGCGACGTTTCTTAGTCAATCCCATGGAATCCGGCAACACATGGGAATTCATGCGTGATGATCTTGTAATCAGGTTGGCATACGATTTGACCTTGCCTTCCCGCGCGCACCAGACAACCCGGGATCAACCGCTGTTTACGATGGATCGACACAATAGACCGGATGGAATCTTATCCGTTTTCAAAAACGATTTGTATTACGGCAGCTTGGTGTTTGATGCGAAATACAGACGGGTTCACAAGTTCTGGGACCTCTCCAGTGCCCCAGGAAATCGACCACCTGCCATGGATCAGATCTGTTCGTACGCGAGCGCGTGCCGGTCACCGCATCTTTATGGTGGAAGCGACAGTGCGTCCAGGCTGCGCCCAGTCATGGAGGTTTGGGCGATTCATCCAGGGAGAGGGCGAGATGGCCAAGTTGAGGAAATCCAGGACTACTCGGTTAAAGTGGTCCCCCTGGTTCCTGGCGAGACCAATGCCCATCTGAGTGTGCTTCTGCAGGCGGCCTTGAACACGATCCTGTCGTATCCAGCGAGCGTCGGCGCGTGAGACCTTGTCCACCCACGGCGGGCCTACTCCCGCGTCCCGCTTCGGCCGATCCACCGGCGGATGGGCGGGACCGGGAGGGTGGAGAGGTTCAAGGAGGCACGCCAGGACGCGAAGCGGCGGGCCGGACGAACGGCGCGCGGATGCAGCATTCGCGTGAGGCCGCGGACCACACAGGCGGACGGGTTGTCGGCTGCGGCGACCGGGACCTCCACCTGCGCCGCCAGGCGGGAGACGGCCCGCCCCATCTGGGCGCCGCCTCCGGTGAGGATGACGCCGTGATCCAGAATGTCGCCGACGAGCTCGGGCGGGCAGGCCTCGATGGCTTCCCGGATGAGTTGCACCATTCGCTCGATGTGCGCGTCGATGACCTGTTCGACGAGGGCGCGGGGAACGGAAAGGGTCCCCGGCATGCCCGTCTCCAAATTGCGTCCGCGCACCTCGAGGATGTCCCCGGGGGTGGCGGAGGCTCCTTGGCCGCCGCTGGCCTGATGTTTCAGGTGTTGCGCCGAGGGCTGCCCGATGAGAAAGGAGTACTGACGCCGCAGCAGTTCCGCGATCTCGGTGTCGAGGGCCTGTCCACCCATGCGCAGGCTCCGACTGTCGACGATGCCACCCATCGACAGCAGGGCGGCTTCGGTGACACCGCCGCCCATCTGGACCACCAGGCAGCCCGTGGGTTGGTGGATGGGCAGTTCGGCGCCGACGGCGGCGGCGATGGAGGATTCCACGAATTGGACGGCGCGCGCGCCGGCGGACCGCGCGGCTTCCTCCATCGCCTTGCGGTCCACCTGGCTCTGGCCGGACGGCACCGCCAGGGTGATGGTCAACCGCCGGCCGAGACCCTCCGCGCCCAGGCGGCGAATGGCGTGTTGTATGAGAAGGACGGTGGCGTCAAAATCCCGGACGATTCCGCCGTCCACCGGCCGCACGACCCGAATGGCGTCCGGGTGGCGCCCGATCATCGCCTCCGCCTCCCGTCCGATGGTCGGGTGCCCGGAGGCGGACAGGGCGACCACCGCGGGCTCGTCCACGAAAGTCTCCGCCCGCCTGTCCATCCAGGCTGCGCGCAGATGCGAGGTGCCGAGATCGATGCCGACATGCATGGTGCGCTCACCTTCCTTTGTCAATAGGCTTCGGAGCGCGTCCGGGCTTGTCGGGGGTCGATCCGGGACATGGTGGAAACTGGCGGCGGGCCCTCCCCCGCGGCCTAGCTGGCGGAGCTGGCCGCGAGGGTGTGGAGGCGGGCGAGATCGAGATTGCCGCCGCTGAGGAGCACGGCGATCTGTCGGCCGGCGGCCTGCACCCGGCCGCTGAGGAGCGCGGCGACACCGGCTGCGCCCGCGCCTTCGACGAGCAGCTTGGTGCGCTCGAGCAAAAAGAGAATCGCGTCCCGGATGGCGTCGTCGGTGACGGTGACCATGTCGTCGACCAGAGCGCGGATGATGGCCATCGGGAGTTCTCCGGGGGCTTTGACCATCAGCCCGTCGGCGATGGATGCGGGGGTATCGATGCGCACCGGATGGCCCGCGTGAAACGACCGGACGGCGGCGTTCGATCCCGCGGGCTGCACGCCCACCAACCGAACGTGTGGGTGGCGGGATTTCACCGCGATCGCGATGCCGGCCAGCAGCCCGCCTCCGCCGACGGGGACCACGAGGGTGTCCAGCGCCGGGTTGTCCTCGAGGATCTCGAGGCCGATGGTGCCCTGGCCCGCGATGACGGCGGGATCGTCAAAGGCGTGGACGAACGTGCGGCCTTCGTCGGCCATGCGGCGGGCGTGCTGGTACGCCTCGTCGTAGTTCTGGCCGACGAGCTGAACCTCTGCGCCGTAGCCGCGTGTGGCGGTGATCTTGGTGACGGGCGCGTGCTCGGGCATGACGACGGTGCAGGGGACGCCGAAGTGGGCGGCGGCGAGGGCGACGCCCTGCGCATGGTTTCCGGCGGAGGCGGTGACGATGCCCCGCCGGCGCTCCGCCTCGCTCAGGGTCGCGACCTTGTGGAAGGCGCCGCGCAGTTTGAACGCCCCGGTGCGCTGCAGGTTCTCGAGTTTGAGGAACACCTGCGCACCCATCAGGCGGCTGAGGGTTCGATTCGGCGTCAGCGGTGTGCGGTGGACGACGCCGTGCAGGACCTCCCGCGCGGCGAGGATGTCGGCGCAGGTGACGCCAAAGCGGTCACCGCCCGTGACGGGTGAGGTTTTGTGCGTCAAATCCCCAACGAAACCACTCCTTCTGTGTTCGGTGTTGTGTCTGTCTGGTCTTCGCGCATATTGGCACAGGGCCCCGACAGCGCGCGGGGGACACCGTGGGAGAAAAGAAAAAGCCTCCTGCCCGAAGGGGCGGGAGACTCCCGTGGTACCACCCTTGTTCCGACGCGGGGCGCGGCAGACCCGGCGGGTCGCCCGGTCCCTTCCATCGGCGCTCTGCGATGCACCCGGGCGAAACCGAGCCAGGCACGGGGCGAACGCGGGTGCGAACGCCCTGAGACGGGCCTTTGGCGTCGATTCGCAGGCACGCGGTGCATCCGTCCGGATATCGGCGGACGGCCGGGCGGGCTTACTGAGCCGGCAAAAGGGACGCCGCAAAATGAGCACGGCCGGGAACGCGGGACCCTGGATGCGCGCCGAGCCACGGGTTCCGGTCGTCCCTTCGGGCGGTTCAGCCGCCATCTCCGAGGGGATATTCCGCCAAGGGGTTCATCGGCTCGCACCGTCCGCCGACTCTCTGAGAACGGACCGTTGGCGTACTCTTCCTCGTCATCGACAGAAAATTTGAATGCAAGGATAATGTATCGGATGGGCGGCGGGTTGGCAAGGGGAAATCTCGAGTCGCGGCAAATTTTCAACGGCTCGGGGGACCGCCGCCGGGGAGGGGGGACCGGCCACGGTGGGGCCTCATCCTTTCACGCCGATCCCGGTGGCGATGAGGCCCAGGTATTCTTTCAGGGCGATCGCGCTCTGCGACAGGGCCGCCGCCGAAGGCAACAGCGGGGCGTCGTAGATGCCGGTGGTGTGCCGGGCCAGGTAATCGGTCGGGTACGGGAGGACGTCGACGCCCTCGCGCCGGAAGTCGAGGACGGCTCGGCGCATGTGGAAGGCGGACGTCACCAGGATGGGATGTGTCCAGCGATGCGCCGCCAGGATGGATTTGGTGAATGCGGCGTTCTCCTGGGTGTTGCGGCTCTGGCGATCCGTGTGGATCTGGCTCTCGGGCACCCCGAGCTGAATCAGTTGCCGTTTGGCGATGTCGGCCTCGGCGAGGGTGACACCGGTGGCCGGGCCGTTGGTGGCGACGGCGTACAGGGGTCCGCCGGAGACGATGACGGGCACATGCAGCGCCCGGTACAGGCGCGCGGTGGTGAGCAGACGGTTCGCGGAATCGCCGAGCAGGTTGCCGCGGCCATCGAAATCGGGGGCATCGAGGTTGACGCCGCCGCCCAGCATGACGATGGCGTCGCCCCGCAGCTGGGCGGGGGAGGGTTCTGGGTAGGCGTTCTCCAGCGGATCGAGCAGGAGATTGGCGACGGGCTGCGTTGAGAGTGCCCACAGGAGGGCGGCGACGATGAGCGCAAAGGCGGCCGGGCGCCGGGCGGACCGCGACCCGATGCGATGCAGCGCAACCGCCAGGGCGATGAGCAGGAGGACGAACAGGCCCGGTGGCAGGATCAGGGCCTCGACGATCTTGATGAGCGCGAACACGGGGGCCACCTCCACGGGGATTGTGCGCCGACGGATGCGGCGGATTCGGAGGGCTCACCCCATGGTCACGAGGTGGAGCCTGGGGCCGGCGGGATGGACCGGCGGAGGGGCGGGGCCGATGGCCCGCCCCGCAGGGTCGGGCACGGGTGCCGTGAAACGACCTCGCCCGTCACCGCACCTCTCCCCGCGCGACCTGCCAGATCATCGAGTCGGTCAGCATCTCGACCGGCGCACGGTCATCGGTCAGCAACAGCCCCTTGGCCGTCGCGGCGGGGTCGGAGATGTCCCGGAGGCCGCTTTGCCATTCCTCGGCGATGGGGACAAGCGGGCTGCTGGCGGACAGATGGCGCAGATGGTCTAGGTCGACGGGAATCTGGCTTCCGACGACGATGTAGTTGTACGCCCCCCTCGCTTTCATCACGTACACGTGCGGGAAGGCGGATGCCACGGTGCGCTCCATCGACCGAAGCAGCGCCGAGTCCGGTGAGACCGCGTTCACGTTGAGGGCCACCAGGCCGCGGGGCGTCAGGATGGAGCGGACCTCGCGGAAAAATTCGCTGGTGCTCATGTGGAAGGGGATGTAGATCTGCTCCGAGTAGGCGTCGACGATGGCGATGTCGTAGCGCCGCCCCTCGGCGGCCGCCTGCCGGACGTAGGCGCGGGCGTCCTGCTGCACCAGATCGGCCTCGCCGGGCCGCAGCCCGAAGTAGCGGGCGTCCAGGGGGATGACGTCGCCGTCAATCTCCACGCCGGTGATGTGAAGGTTGGGGAATCGATCCCGGTCGTACACGTTCATCAGATGCGGAATGGTTCCGCCGGCCGAGCCGAGGACGAGCACGGACGGCCCGGCGTCCGCCGCCAGATCCGGAAGCACCAGATAATCGTCGTAGTAGTCCTCCGGGTTCAGGGCGTCGCCGGGGCGGCGGAGGGACTGGATGCCGCCGCCCTCGTTGTAGATGAGGGCGGTGGTGCCATCCGGATCGCGCTCCACCTGGACGTGTTGGTACAGGGTGTCTTTCGCGTACAGCACCTCGCCACCGGTGTGGGACGGGGTGGCGGAGGGCAGAGCGAGCGCGAGGACGGCCGGGACCGCGGTGCCGCTCGCGCCGACCCAGCGCCAGATGGGGCGGCTGAGGCCGATGGCGCTGACGCCGATGAGCAGCACCGCCCACATCCAGAGGGTGGCGCGCGTGCCGAGGAGAGGAATGGTGCCAAACGCCGTGCCGAATGTGCCGATGAGGCTGCCGGCGGTGGAGAAGGCGTACAGGTTGCCGGCCGCCTTTCCGACCTCGTCGGGGCTGGCGTGCACCAGGCGGATGGCGAACGGGCTGACCATCGCCAACAGCAGCACGGGCGGCGCGAACACGACCAGGATGGCCGCGAATGAGACGATGATCACGCTGACGGGCGTGCCGAGGATGCCCCCCGACATCCGCGAGAAGATGATCTGTCCGAAGGCGGGCAGGAGGGCGGACCAGAGGCCGGCCACGAGCGTGATCGACAGCAGCAGTGGCGGATGCGGGCGCCGGTCGGCGACCCGGCCGCCGATCCAGTAACCGATGGACATGCACAAGAGGATGAGGCCGATGATGTTCGCCCAGACCATCATCGAGGTGCCGAAGTAGGGGGCGACGAAGCGCGAGGCGGCGAGCTCCAGGGCCATCACGGCGGCGCCGGTGACGGTGACGTACAGATACAGGAACCGTGTGGACAGGCGCATGGTGTGATCTCCTCTCCCGGGTGGCCCCGGGCGGGGGCGGGAGGCCCGTCATCGCAGGCTCATCCGCCCAGCCGAA
The DNA here is from genome assembly GCF_023511815.1 of Alicyclobacillus sp. Taxonomy (GTDB): domain Bacteria; phylum Bacillota; class Bacilli; order Alicyclobacillales; family Alicyclobacillaceae; genus Alicyclobacillus_H. The sequence goes on along the minus strand of NZ_JAIMAV010000039.1, from coordinate 11,182 downwards.
GGGCGCGGACCGACCGCGGCCCCGTCCCGGGGATGGTCATCAGAGAGGATTCGCCAGCGCCCGTCCGGTTCCCTGTCGACGGCTGCCCGTCAGGCGTCCAGTTCTTCCTCGGCGCGATCGCGGGCGGCCAGCCGCTCGATGGCCATCTCTTTCAACTTGAACTTCTGGATCTTGCGGGTGCCCGTCATCGGCCACTCGTCCGGTTGCATGAACCAGACGTGGCGCGGCACCTTGAATTTCGCCAGGCGCTCCTGGCACCACTGGATGACCTCCCGGCGGGTCAGGGTCTCTCCCGGTTTGACCTCGATGAACGCGGCTCCCGTCTCGGTGGTCAGCCGATCGGGCACGCCGACCACGTAGGCCTGGGCGACCTTCGGGTGCTTGGTGATGACGTCCTCCACCTCTTTGGGCGCGACGTTCTCCCCCGAGATCTTGTAGACGTCCTTGCTGCGGCCGAGGAACTCGAAGTAGCCGTCCGGATGGATGCGGCCGAGGTCGCCGGTGCGGAACCACCCGTCCTTGTCGATGGCCAGTGCCGTCTCCTCCGGGTTGTTGTAGTAGCCGCGGGTGACCGTGTTGCCGCGCGCGCACAGCTCGCCCACGGATCCCGGCGGGAGGTCTTCGAGGGTGTGCGGATCGATCACCTTGTACTGCACGTTCGCCCCGCCGAACTCGGGCAATCCGGTGACGCCGGCCGGCTTGATGCGCCCGACGCGGGTGACGACGACGTCGATGGGATCGCCCACCTCGGTGTGCACGGTCGACGCGGTGACCTCCGTCCCGCCGTACGCGGTGCAGATCTCCGTCACGCCGAGCACCTCCACGGCGCGCTGCCACACGGGGACCGGTGCGGGTGCGGCGGCGCACATGAGGGCGAACAGATTGGGAAGCCGGAACTCGCCCACCTGCGGGTGGTTGACGATGGCCACGAGCATCGAGGGGACGCACAAAAAGTCGTTCGCCTCGTACCGCTCCATGAGTTGCAGGCTCAACAGCGGGGAGAAGTCGCGGCAGGTGATGACGCACCCGCCGACGAACGAGGCGGCGAGCAGGCCCTCCTCGAACGCGAACACGTGGTACATCGGCAGGGCGGTGAAGATGCGCCGCCCGTCCTCGATGGCGCGGCTGAGGCACGTCGAGTAGGCGCAGCGCAGGAACATGTCGTGGGTGAGCATGACGCCTTTGGGCAGGCCGGTCGATCCGGACGTGTAGATGATGTACGCCACCTCATCCGGGTACTCGGACGCCCGCCAGCGCGCGTGGACCTGCTCGTCGGCGACGGCGTCCGCGCGCGCCAAAAAACGCGCCCAGGGCTCAAAGCCCTCCGGCAGGGCCTGGCCGGCCAATCCCGACGTCGGGATGCACACCACACCTTTCATCATCTTGTCCGGACCGACGGGGCGCTTGGCGAGGATGCGCGCGACGGCCTCGGCGTGGTGCACGCCGGAGGCGGTCTCGTGCATCAGCAGCCAGTTGGTGTCCGACTGCTCGAGGATGTACGCCAGCTCATCCTCGCGCAACATGGTGTTGATGGGGATGCACACCGCGCCGACCAGCGAGATGGCGATGGCGGTGAAGACAAACTCCGGTTCGTTGGCCATCAGCACCGCGACGTGCTGCCGTCGCCTGACGCCGAGGGCGAGCAGCGACTTGGCGATGCGCCACGCCTCCTGCCACACCTGCCGGTAGGTGTACTGCGCCTCCGGGGTGATGAGCAGCGGCCGCTCGGCGAAGCGCTCGCACTGGGTGTAAAAGTGGCTGGCGAACGTGTGCCTCGGCCAGACCGGGTAGCGCGCCTCAAGGACCTGGCGCCGCTCCTGCGGCGTCGGAAGGGGTTTGGACATGAGATCGCCTCCTGTTTGGACGGGGTGGCCCCCTGTGAAGATGCACTCCAGGAAGGTGGGGGTGAGTGGAGGTTGCGCCGCGCCTGCGCGGCCACTATCTATCATTCTACCGAATCCCGCCAATTTGGAGAATGGGCCCAGGGGCGTGTCAAGCGAACTTCGTTCAATCTATTCAAAATGGATTGAACAATATCTCTGAAAACGGTATCATGAAAACGGAATGAACGTTCACTCCGCGACGTATACATGGGATGGACGGACACGAGCGGGGGGATGGCCGTGCACAGAGAGATTGAGAGCGACATCAAGGACGCGCAACTGCTCGCGGAACGGCGTGCGGTGCTGTGCCGGGTGGCCGCGCGCTTGTTCCGCAAGAAGGGCTACGACCGCACGACCATCCCCGAGATCGCCCAGGAGGCCGGGATGAGCGTGGGGTCCATCTACCGGTACGTGCGCAGAAAGGAGGATATCATCTACCTTCTCTATCACGAGGTGGTCGGCCAGCTGGAGAAAAACGTCTACCGCATCTGCCAGGAACGGCTGCCGCCGGAGGAAAAATTGCTTCGCTTCATCGACGCCTACTACCGGCACATCGACACCAACCGGGACGCGCTGCACGTCGGGCTGCGGGACATGGGCCTGTTCGAAGGGTTCCGGGACCTGCTGCAGCAGCAGGAGTCGCGGACGCTCGCCTGCATCGAACGCATCCTGCAGGACGGGGTGGAGCAGGGGGTGTTCGCGCCGGTCCCGGTGCCGCTGCTTGCCTACGACATCATTATGCTGGGCCACATGTGGGTCATGCGCGCGTACCGGTTGAAGGGATGGACGATTGACCAGTACATCGCCGCGCAGGCGGACCTCGTCCGCCGCATCCTCATCGGGCCGGGGCATCGGGAATAGGCGGGTGCCCCCGCCATAGGCCCGCCGAGAAAGGGCGGTCCTGTGAGCGGGCCGGATGGGCGGCCGATCCGATGCTTCTTCGGCGGGAAGGGGGAGAACCGTAGGTGGACATCCGGCGGATGGCGATCCCGACCCCGTTCGGGGAGGGGCACGTGAATGTGTATCTGTTGCCACGCCGGCCCGTGACGCTGATTGACACGGGGATTCCGGGTCCCCGGTCGCTGCAGTCGATTCAGCGCGGGTTGGCGGAGGCCGGGCTGGAGTTGGCGGACGTCGAACAGGTGGTGCTCACGCACATCCATGGCGATCACGCGGGCGGACTGTCCGCCATCCTGGCGGAGCACGATCTGCCGGTGTACGTGCACGAATTCGCCCGTCCCTGGATGGAGGGCGGCGACGAGGAGGCCGCCCGGATGGAGGCGTTCCAGGAGACCTTCACGCAGCGCTGCGGAGCGCCCCGGATGCAGCGCCGAGGCGGGATGAGGCCGCCGCCGGCCGCGCGGGTGCGGTATGTGCGCGATGGGGACCGCCTCGAGGCGGGGGGGCGCGTGTGGGAGGTGGTGCATGTCCCGGGCCACAGCCGGGTGGACATCTGCCTGTGGGATCGGGAGACCGGGGAGGCCGTGGTCGGGGATCACCTGCTGCCGGAGATCTCGTCCAACGCGTTCGTGGAACCGCCGTTGCCGGACGAGACCGAACGGCCGCGCCCGCTCATCCTGTACCGCGCGTCGATGGCGCGGACGCGGGCGCTGCCGTGGACCACCCTGTATCCGGGCCACGGCACGCCGTTTGCCAACCACCGGGCGCTGGTGGATCGGCGACTGGAGGAGCACGACGAACGCTGTGAACAGATTCTCGGCGTCCTGGAGGGTGGCGCAACCACGGTGTGGGAGGTCAGCCGGGCCCTGTTTCCGTGGCTGGAAGGGCCGCAGGTGTTTCTCGGCCTATCCGAAGTGCAGGGTCACCTCGATCTTCTGGAGGAACGCGGCCAGGTTCGGGTGGAACCGGGGGATGTCTGGCGTTACCGACCAGCGCGGGCGTGACCGAAGCGGGTCGAGAAACGGGATCGGACCAGGGGACGGAATCGCGAAGGGACGGAGCCGAGAGAGGAGCGATGAGAATGGGGCGGCTGGATGGACGGGTGGCGGTGGTGACGGGCGCGGGCCGCGGCATCGGGGCCGCGACGGCGAAACGCCTGGCGGCGGACGGCGCCGGCGTGGCCGTGCTGGACATCTCCGAGGAAGCCACCCGGGAGACGGTCGATTCGATTCGGGCGGCGGGCGGGGTGGCCATCGGCGTGGGATGCGACGTGTCGGACGCGGCGCAGGTCGAGGCGGCCTTCGCGCGGGTGGCGGCGGAGCTGGGCCCGCCGGTCATCCTCGTGAACAACGCCGGGATCATCCGGGACAACCTGTTGTTCAAAATGTCGGAGGACGATTGGGATCGCGTGATGAACGTGCACTTGAAGGGGAGCTTTCTGTGCAGCCGGGCCGCGCAGCGGTACATGGTCGAGCAGCGGTACGGCAAGATTGTCAATCTCAGCAGCACCTCGGCGCTCGGCAACCGGGGCCAGGCCAACTATTCGGCGGCCAAGGCCGGATTGCAGGGTTTCACCAAGACGCTGGCGATAGAGCTGGGACCGTTCGGGATCAACGTCAACGCCGTCGCGCCGGGTTTCATCGTGACGGAGATGACCCGGCAGACGGCGCAGCGGGTCGGCGTGGACTTTGAGGAGAACCAGCGCCGGGCGGCGGAGCGCATCCCGCTGCGCCGGGTCGGGCAGCCGGAGGACGTGGCGAACGTGATCGCGTTTCTCGTCAGCGACGACGCGAGTTACGTGTCCGGCCAGGTGATCTACATCAACGGCGGGACGCGGTGACCCGCCTCTTTCGCCGCCGGAATCGGGGCGGAGCGGTGGTACCGGCCGGCCGGTGGATCAATCGAGTAATTCAAAATTGCGTGTACAGGAGGAAATGGTCATGGATTTCACGTTGACGGAAGAACAGAAGATGGTCCAGCGCACCATTCGCGAGTTCATCGAGAAGGAGGTCATGCCGTACGAGCCGCAGGTGCTGCGCAATGAGCGCGAGGGGCGTCCGGGCCTGTCCCGCGAGGAGATCCGGGAACTGCAGCTGAAGGCCAAGCGGCTCGGGTTTTGGGGCATCAACACGCCGGAGGAGTACGGGGGCGCCAACCTCGGCCCGGTGATGACGGCGTTGATTCAGATGGAGGTCGGGCGGACGTTCGTGCCGTTTCAGTTCGGCGGATCGGCCGACAACATCCTCTATGCCTGCAACGAGGAGCAGAAACAGCGCTATCTGATCCCCGTGATCAACGGCGAGCGGCGCTCCTGCTTCGCCTTGACGGAGCCCGGCGCGGGTTCGGACGCGGCCAACATCCGCATGTCCGCGGTCAAGGACGGCCGGTACTGGGTGCTCAACGGCGAGAAGATCTTCATCACGAACGGCAACGAGGCGGACTTCGCCATGGTGTTCGCCGTCACCGACAAGGAGAAGGGCGCGCGCGGGGGCGTCACCTGCTTTTTGGTGGACCGGGAGATGGGGTGGCGGTCGGAGCCGATTCAGACCATGGGCGAGTGGTCGCCCGCGTCGCTCATCTTTGAGAACGTCCGCGTCCCGGAAGAGAACGTGCTCGGCGAGGTGGGCGGCGGGTTCAATCTGGCGATGCGCTGGATCGGCCAGGGCCGGTGGGTCATCCCGGCGCGCGGCATCGGGGCGGCGGAGCGGCTGCTGCAGATGGCCATCGATCACGCCAAAATGCGCGTCACCTTCGGCAAACCGATTGCGGAACGCCAGGCGATTCAATGGATGATCGCGGATTCCGCGGTGGAGATTGAGGCGACCCGCTGGCTGGTGCTGCGCGCGGCGTGGTTGGCGGAGCGGGGGCTGGACAACCGGCACGCGGCGTCGATGGCGAAGCTGTACGGCGCCAACATGGCCAACCGGGTGTGCGACCGGGTGCTGCAGATTCACGGGGGCATGGGGTACACGAAGGAGCTGCCGATTGAGCGCTGGTACCGCGAGATGCGGGTGTGGCGCATCTTCGAGGGTACGGACGAGATCCAGCGCTTCATCATCGCGCGCAACCTGTTGCGCGGGTACGTCAAGGTCGGCGAGCTGATGGACTGACATGTGGTTCGAGACGCACCTGCACACCCGGATCGGCTCGGAGGACGGATCCATCACCGAGGAGGAGCTGGCGTCGTGGGTGGCGGCAAGCGGCGCCGGAGGGGTGTGCCTGACGGATCACGACTACGTGTGGCCGAAGCGGGAGATCGCCCGGCTCGAGGCGCGCCTCGGTTGCGTCGTCATCCAGGGGGTGGAGGTGTCGACCGATCTCGGGCATGTGCTGGCGTTTGGGCTGGAGGAGTACCGGCCGGGCATCCACCGCATTGAGGTCCTGCGCCGTGAGATCGATCGAGTCGGCGGTGTGATGGTCCTCGCGCATCCGTTTCGCCACCACCTGTCGGCCCACTACCGCTACGGCGGCACCCCGCCGGGATTGCCGCCGTGGGAACGGGTTCTCGAGTGGCCCGTGTTCCGTTACGTGGACGCGCTGGAGGCCTGCAACGGCTCGGGGGTGGACGCCGAGGAGGCGGCGGTGCGCCGCGTGGCGGCCGAGCTCGGGCTGCCGGTGACCGGAGGGAGCGACGCGCACCGGGCGGATCGACTCGGCCTGTGCGTCACCCGCGTTCTGGGCGAGGTGCGTTCGCAGCGGGCGTTTTGCGAAGCGGTGCGGGCCGGGGCGTGCGAGGCGCTGGATCGCCGCGGTGGCGGCGGATGCCCGGGAAGCGGATGAAGGAGGGGATGCGCATGAAGTCGGAGCGGGTCGCCGCCATCGCCGGGGTGGCCGAGTCGGATCTCGGGGAGACGCCGGGCAAAACGGTGTTGCAACTGCAGGCCCAGGCGGCGAAGGCGGCGCTGGAGGACGCGGGCTTGACGAAGGATGACGTGGACGCGGTGTTCACCGCCGGCAACTGGGCCTGGTCGACCACGATGATGTTGGCGGAGTACCTCGGCATCCGGCCCAGGTACACGGATGGGACGAACATCGGGGGCTCGTCGTTCGAGGCGCACGTGGGACACGCGGTGGCGGGCATACGGGCGGGGTTGTTCGAGTGTGCGCTCATCACCTACGGCAGCACGCAGCGTTCGGACCGAAGCCGCCGCCGGCCGATGACGGGGCCGCAGCTGACGGCGCAGTACGAGCTCCCGTACGGTCTGCCGACGCCCGTTGGCGCCTACGCCCTGGCGGCGATGCGCCACATGCACCAGTACGGGACCACCTCCGAACAGCTGGCGGAGATTGCCGTGGCGACGCGCAAGTGGGCGATGATGAACGAGAAGGCGATGATGCGCGAGCCCATCACCATCGAGGATGTGCTCACGTCGCGCTGGATTGCCGAACCGCTGCACCTGCTCGACTGCTGCCTGGTCACGGACGGCGGCGGGGCGGTGGTGGTGACCTCCGCCGAGAAGGCCCGGCAGATTGCCAAACGGCCGGTCTGGGTGCTGGGGCACGGAGAGACGCACACGCACAACACCATCGTCAACATGCCCGACCTCACGGTGACGGGGGCCGTGGAGAGCGGACGGCGCGCCTTTGAGATGGCAGGCGTGCGGCACGAGGAGCTGGACGTGGTCGAGATCTACGACTCGTTCACCATCACGGTGCTGCTGACGCTGGAGGCGCTCGGGTTCTGCAAGCCGGGCGAGGGAGGGCCGTTTGTCAGCGGCCAGCGGACGGCGCCCGGCGGGGATTTCCCAATGAACACCAACGGCGGCGGGCTGTCCTACTGCCACCCGGGGATGTACGGGATCTTTCTTTTGATTGAGGCGGTGCGCCAACTGCGCGGCGAGTGTGGGTCGCGCCAGGTGAAGGACGCAAAGCTGGCGCTGGTGCACGGCACCGGGGGCGTCCTGTCGTCGACGGCGACCGTGATCTTGGGGAGGGATTGACATGCCACAGCCGTGGCCAAGACCGGAGGTGGACTCGGACTCCCGGCCGTTTTGGGAGGGGTTGAAGCAGGGGGAGCTGCGCATCCAGCACTGCGCGGATTGCGGACGGCACATCTTCTACCCGCGGCTTCTGTGTCCGCATTGTTTTTCGGATCGCATCGAGTGGGTCGCGGCCTCGGGTCGCGGGTCCATCTACTCCTACACCGTCGTGCACCGGGCGATGGGGCCGTTCGCGGACGAGGCGCCGTACATCGTCGCGATTGTCGAGTTGGAGGAGGGCGTGCGGATGATGACCCGCGTCGTCTCGCCGCGCGATGCCGTGGCCATCGGCCGGCCCGTGCGGGTGGTGTTCACCCAGGTGGACGACGCGCTGGTGCTGCCCTTTTTCGAAGTGACCGGGGAGGGATGAGGGTGTTCGACTTCAGCGGACAGCGCGTCCTCGTCACCGGGGCGTCGCAGGGCATCGGCTTAGCCATCGCGGTGGGCTTCGCCGAGCGCGGGGCCCGGGTGGCCCTTCTGTCGCGGCGGGAGGATGCGCTGCGGGCCGTGCGGGATGGGCACGAGGTGCTGCGCGACGCGCTGGTGCTGCCCGCGGACGTGCGCGACGAAAAGGCGGTCGGACGCGCCGTGGGCGAGATGGCGGAGGCCTTTGGCGGCGTGGATGTGTTGGTGAACAACGCCGGGGGCAGCTTTCGGGCGCTCGCGAAGGATCTCAGCCCAAGGGGCTTCGCGGCGGTGATGAACATCAATCTGCTCGGGCCGTTCATCGTCTCCAAGGCGGTGTTTCCCTGGATGGAGGCGCAGCGTTGCGGCGTGATCGTCAACATCGGGTCGGTGGCGGGGCGGGATGCCGCACCGGGCATGGTCGCCTACGGGGCGAGCAAGGCGGGGTTGGTCAACATGACCCGCACCCTGGCGGCGGAGTGGGGGCCGTACGGCATCCGGGTCAACGCCGTGGCGCCCGGTCCCATCCTGACCGAAGCCGCCAGGGCGGTGCTGTATCAGAATGATCCCGAACGTATGGAGCGGGCGAGCCGCGGCCGATCCGTCGGCCGGCTGGGCGATGTGTCGGACGTGGTGTCGGCGGTGCTGTATCTGGCGTCGCCCGCGGCCGGGTTCATCCAGGGCACGACCCTGTATGTCGACGGCGGCCCGAGTCCGATTTCGGAGGAGAGGTGATGAGGGTGCACAGTTCACGGGTGACACCGGAAGACCTGAGGAGCCTGTTTCACCCGAGGAGCATCGCGCTGGTCGGAGCGACGGACAATTCCCGCTGGTCCATCTTTACCTTCAATAATCTGAAGGAACGGAATTTTTCGGGTCCCATTCATTGCGTCCACCCCACCCGCGAGGTGGTCCACGGACAGCCGGCCTTCCGATCTCTGCTCGACATTCCCGAACCGGTCGACCTGGCCTACATCATGGTTCCATCGCACGCGGTCCTGCAGGTGATGGAGGAGGCGCACCGCAAGGGCATCCGCAATCTGGTGATGCTGACGGCCGGCTTTCGCGAGACGGGCGAGGCGGGCGCCAAACTGGAGGAACAGGTGTTGGCGTACGCGGCATCGCACGGCCAGGTCCTGCTCGGCCCGAACGGCAACGGGTTCGTGAACCTAGCGAAGGGGATCACCCCGTACGGGTTGCCCATCCCGCCCGCGCTGCCCGCGGGGCCGGTCGGCATCGTGCTGCAGAGCGGCGCCTTGGCCAGCCAGGTGATGGCGCTGGCCCTGGCGCGCAACATCGGGATCAGTCTCCTGGTGTCGATGGGCAACGAGTCGATGATCAGCGCCACCGACGTGATGGATTACCTGATTGAGGACGATTCGACGCGCGTCATCGCGCTGTTTCTCGAGACCATTCGCTCGCCGCAGGAATTCTCCCGCGTCGCCCGCCGGGCGCAGGCGGCCGGAAAGCCCATCGTGGCGCTCAAGATTGGGCGCAGTGTCCGCAGCGCCCAGACCGCCATGGCGCACACCGGCGCGCTGGTGGGAGACGACCGGGTCAACGACGCCGCGCTTCGCCAGCTCGGCGTGATCCGCGTCCATTCGCTCGAGGATCTCATCACCACGGCGGGGTTGTTGGGATACGCGCCCCCGCTTCCCGGGCGGCGGATGGGCGTGGTCACGCCGTCGGGCGGCGCCTGCGACATCCTGTCCGACCGGGCGGAGGATGAGGGCATCCTGCTGCCGGATTTTGCGGTTCAGACGGTGGCGCGGCTGCGCGAGGTGTTGCCCGCCTTCTCCACACCGCACAACCCGCTCGACGTCACGGGTTACGTCGTGGTGGATCAGACCCTGTTGCAGCGGGCCCTCACCGTGGTCGCGGACGATCCGAATGTCGACTTCATCCTCTGCCTGACGGATCCACCCCGCGTACCCACGCAGCCGCCGGAAGCGGCGTATCAGCAGGTGGAGCGCCTGCGCCAGATTGTCGACGGCGCCTCCAAACCGATTGTGTTGATGAGCAACACCAGTGTGGACATCACGGAGTTCGGCCGCGCGGTGCTGAACTGGGCGGGCCTGCACGTGGTGGGGGGCATGGAACACGGCATGACCGCGCTCGGCCGGCTGCTCTGGTGGCAGGAACAAAGGGCGCGTCGCGTGCGCGAGACGATGGAGGAGGAGGTGATGCCATCCCTGGCCATGCCCGCGGACGCGGTGGGCTACTGGTCCGAAGAGCGGGCGCGGTCGTTTCTGCGGGAGGCGGGCATTCCCGTGGTCCCCGGCGTGCTCGCCCGCAGTGCCGACGAGGCGGCCGCCGCCGTCAGGATGCTCGGCGCACCGGTGGCGATGAAGATTCAGTCGCCGGACATCGCGCACAAGAGCGATGTGGGCGGGGTGCGGTTGGACGTAGGTTCGGAGGCGCAGGCCCGCGAGGTTTATGAACGGATGATTTGGAAAATTCATGAACGGATGCCGGACAGCCGCCTGGACGGCGTGCTGGTGACGCCCATGCGGACCGGGGGCGTGGAACTCTTGGTCGGGGTGGTGCGGGATCCGCTGTGGGGGCCGGTGATGGCGGTGGGTCTCGGAGGCGTGTTCGTCGAGGTGCTGCGGGACACGTCGCTCCGGGTGCTGCCGGTCGGCCCCGAGGACATTCGCGACATGTTGGCGGAGCTGCGCGGAGCCGCCATCCTGCGCGGCGTGCGCGGGGGTGAGCCTGCCGATGTGGACCGGCTGGTGGCGGTGATTCACCGCATCTCGCGGATCGCGGTGGCGGCGGGGGAGGGATTGCAGGCGCTCGAGATCAATCCGCTGTACGTCCGGGGGTCGCAGGTCGAGGCGTTGGACGCGCTTGTCACCTGGAAAACGTGAGAGGAGGTTCCGGGATGACCGGACGAAAGCTCTTCTATGAAAGAGAGCTGACCGAGTACCCCGTTGGGGGCCGAAGAATCTGGTTTTTGTTCATCGCCATTCTGGCGAACTTTGTGGCGAGCTACGAGGCGCAGATTTCCCCCGT
>NZ_JAIMAV010000004.1 GCF_023511815.1 Alicyclobacillus sp. | reverse complement strand
GAGGTAGATCGGTCCGGTGTGGAAGCGTGGTGACACGTGGAGCAGACGGATACGAATCGGTCGAGGGCTTCACCAGACAGCGGGAATCGGTATCCAGTTTCGAGGGTGCACGAAGGCGCGAGAAAGGCGCGTTTGGACACCCGAAAGAAAGAGGAGTCTGGTGGTCATAGCGGAGGGGAAACACGCGTACCCATCCCGAACACGACCGTTAAGCCCTCCAGCGCCGAGGATACTTGGGGCGGGAGCCCCTGGGAAAGCAGGACGCCGCCAGGCGAGCGAAGGTCCAGTTGGCACCAAGGTGCCGGCTGGACCTTTTGTATTCCCGGGGATTACCGCTCTGGCGGGCGGTGGTGTGGGTCGATCGAGATCCGCCCGGAGTCTTGGACGGAGGCGCGCTTGAATGTTGAACCGGTCTGGGATACCATGGCCGGGATGAGACCGGGTCGCTTTCAGCCGGAGGCGCTCCGGAGACCGAATGAAGACCCGGTGGGTGGAGGCGTCGCGACGTGGTGGAGATTGAGATTGGACAGATGGAAGCGGGGAAAAAGGTGCACCGGTGGTTGCGCCAGGTGCTGCCGGGGGTGCCCCTGTCCGGGATTCACAAGATGATCCGCACGGGCCGCGTGAAGCGAAATGGCAAGCGGGCCAAGGCGGACGATGTGCTCGTCGAAGGGGACCGCATGGGACTCGTGATGGCGGAGGCCGATTTCGAACAGGTGAGCCGGCCGGTGCGCAAGTACCGGGGGGTCCCGACCGACGTCGAGATCGTCTACGAGGATGATGACCTCCTGGTGGTCAACAAGCCGGCCGGGCTCCTCACGCACGGGGCGGCGGGCGAGTTCAAGGATACCCTGGCCAATCGGGTCGCGGCCCATCTGTACGCCCGCGGGGAGCTGGACGGCGCGCGGTTCGTACCGTCGCCGGCGCACCGCCTGGATCGAAACACAAGCGGGTTGGTGTTGTTCGCTAAATCCGCCGAGACGGCCCGGCGGGTGGCCGACGCGTTGAAGGACCACCGAATTCGGAAGTGGTATCTCGCCATCGTGCGCGGGGTGGTGCCGGTGGAAGGCGTGGTGGACACGCCCCTGTCGCGAGATGCCGGCGCAAACCGCACGCTGGTCGAAGCGCGCGGGGAGGCGGTGAAAGAGGCGGTCACGCGATACCGGCGGTTGGCGGAGAGCGGCCGGACGTCGGTGGTTCAGATTGAACTGGTCACCGGGCGCACGCATCAGATTCGCGCCCACTTTTCGCACCTCGGTCATCCGCTGTGGGGAGACGTCAAGTACGGTGGGGCGAGACCCCTGACCCGTCCGGCCTCCTCCGGCCGAGGAGACGTGGAGGGGGATGCGGCCCGACGGGACAGGGTTCGCTCGATGGCCGGTACCGGGACGGAACCGCATCAGTGGTTGCACGCCGCCTGGCTTCGGTTGGAGGACGGCCGAATGATCCACGCACCGCTGCCGGAGGCGTTCCGCCGAACCCTGAGGCGCCTCGGATACTCACAGGAGGCGGTGCGGCGGGTGGACGAAACACCGCCGGTATCGGATTGACGGGGCCATCGTTCAGCGGTGCGACCACGGGGGAAGGACGCGGGATCGAAAGATGTCCGGGACGCGGATGGGCCTGCGGGTTTCCGCGTCGACGGTGACGACCACAAACTCCGCGTCGAGGACCAGTTGGCCGTGCTGATTGGTGATCCATTGCCCCATCCGCATGCTGGTGTTGCCGACGGAGATAAGGCGCGTCCGGACCCACAGACGGTCGTTTTGGTAGGCCTCCCGGCGGTAGTTCGCGCTGACGTGGGCCACCACCGTGACGACGCCCATGCGTTTGAGCGCATCGTAGTCGAATCCGCACCGTTCGTACCAATCTTCCCGGCCCCACTCGAGGTATTCGAGGAACTTGGCGTTGTTGACGTGGCCGTTGACGTCAATTTCGGTGGATCGCACCACCAACTCGAGCAGGGACTCCACGCCCTCGCCCTCCATCGTCCGTTCCGGGTTGTCTGTGGCCATGTGCGCTTCGCCTCCCAGAAGTGCGCGTTTTTCTCAAGGATACCATGCGCAATCGTGATCCGCAGGAATGAGACACGCCCCGGCCGACATACGTGTAAACAGAGGCGTTCGCGAAGGGTGCGCGCGGCCCAATCTGTCGGAGCGCTTCGGTGGTGCGTTGCAGGGAAACGCTTACTGGCTCTACTATCACCTGGCCGACGAAGAGCAGACCTATCAGGAGGGACCTTTTTCGTCATTCGCGGAGGCGAGGAGGGTAGCCAAAGAGGCCGATCGGGACTTGTATCCAGTGGACATCTGGATCCAGACGGGTTGCAACACGGTCTGGAAGCAGACGCGGAGAACCACAGCGCGTACCATCACGAGTTGACCGGCATCCATGCGCTTCAAAACCCAAGTACCGGTACCAGGGCGGACCCGCACAGGGTCCGCCCTGGTGCGTCGGTTGGAGAATAGCGACTCCACCCCCGGGACACGGTAACAGAGGAGAGCCGGCCGCGGACTCGCTCCGGCCGCGAGTGAACAAACCAGTCCGGGGGTGGAGCGGTGCAAAGGAGACGGTTCTTTGCCGTGGTCAGCGGGCTCCTGACGGTGGTGGCGGCCTGCGGTTCGAATCTTCCGGTCCAGGCCGCCGAGAGGATGACGGTGCAGCAGGCCGCCAACGCCTCAACGCCGCAACAGAGCCTGTTGCCGCTGTACAAGCGTGCGGCGGAGGAGACCGATGTGGACTGGGCCCTGCTGGCCGCCATCGATCGATACGCCGAGCTGATGAAGACGAAGCAGGCGCGTGAGGCCAGTCCGTATTACGGGTTTGCGTTTGAACCCGCGGCCTGGGCCGGTGTGGACAATCCGGATTGGTCGGACGTCAACCCCTCGACCATCCGCCTGTTCGGAGGCCTCGGGCGGGATGGAAACGGAGACGGGCTGGCGCTCCCGTGGGATCCGGCGGATCGCATACCGGTGCTCGCCGCCTGGATTGACGAACTCTCCGGCGAGGACGACGCGCAGGTCGCGGTCTGGGATCTGTTCCAGGACCCGGTGGCCATGGACCGAATCAACGCGTTTCAAACCCTGTTTCTGAAGTACGGACTGTATCCGAAGGGGTACTGTTTCCCGGTGTCCAAGCGTTTCAACTACACCGTGAAACACACCTTTGGCGCCGGAAGAAGTTGGGGGGGACGCCGGATTCACGAAGGCGTCGACATCTTCGCCTCCTACGGGACCCCCGTGCTCGCCTGCACCTACGGTTATGTGGAACTGCTCGGTTGGAACCGGTACGGGGGCTGGCGTGTGGGCATCCGGGACGTCAACAACGTGTACTACTACTACGCGCATCTGTCCAGTTACGCCAAGGGTCTCAAACGCGGCGACGTGGTGGAACCGGGTCAGGTGATTGGATATGTGGGGAGCAGCGGCTACGGCCCGCCGGGGACGAGTGGAAAGTTCCCGCCGCATCTGCACTTCGGCATGTATCGGGACACCGGCCGCGGCGAATGGGCCTTCAGCCCGTCCGCACTACTGGCTCAGTGGGAACGGCTGCCGCAGCACATCAAATACCCCGGCTCGTCACGGTGACGATCCGGGGTATTGTCCGTCGACCACCCGTTTCGATTTCGCAGGGCCATCTCACCGGACCTGCGCCACCGCCGGACCTGCGCCACCGCGCAGAATCCCCACCCGTCCCCGCTCACTGGATTCGTCTCAGGACGTCAAACAGCTGCCGCGCCTGCTGTTCGGCCGCCTGTTCTTTGATGGCCAGCGCCCGGAAGTCCTCCTGGTAGCCGCGTGTCCCTTCCCGGTCCGCCTGCAGAAGGGCTTCGGTCGCCTCCCGGGACTGCCTCAGTTCGGCCACGAGGTTGTACGCGTGCTGCAACGCCGGTCGATCCCGATCTCCTGCGCCGCGCACCCGTTCATCCAACAACGGGGCCATGCGATCCAGGGTCTCCTTGGATTGTTGCAGCAGGGCGTGCAGGCGCTCCGGATCGCCCGATTTCGGCGGTTCGAACGTGTACCAGGGGCGGGTGAGGGCCGCGCCCTCCCGCTCGATGGCCATCACCTGTTCCGCCATGGTCAGCAGCGGATCGACAGTGTTCATCGCCACCCCTCCTCTCGGCATCGCGGACGACGCGTGGGTTATCCTAACCGCAACCAGAGATCCTATTCGCCGCGCGTCCTTCGGAAACGCCGGGGTCCGCCGGGTTGACGGCGCAAGGCCGGATTGCGGATACTGAAAGCTGGCCCCCGCGGGGACCTGTCCATCGGAAGGGGGGAGAGCGATGGGGCTCACACCGAAACCATGCCGCATGTCGCGCACCATTATGACGGACCTGGTGTTGCCGCCGGACACCAACAACCACGGCACCATCTTCGGCGGGAATGTGATGCGTTACATCGACAAGATTGCGAGCATCGCCTGCATGCGGCACGCGCGCATGCCGGTGGTCACCGCGTCCAGCGACAGTCTGGACTTTCTCGAGCCCATCCGCGTCGGGGAGGCGGTCCGCCTCGAGGCGTTCGTGACGTGGACACACCGCACCTCGATGGAGGTGTTCGTGCGGGTGGAGTCGGAGAATCTGCTGACCGGCGAGGTCAAGACGACGGCGCGCGCCTATCTGACGTTCGTGGCGCTCGGTCCCGACGGACGGCCCACGGACGTGCCCCCCGTGTACCCGGAGACGGAGGAGGAGCGGCATCACTACGAGACCGCTCCGGCAAGGTACGAGCTGCGCCGGCAGCGCAAATTGATGCAGAGAAGGGATTCGAAATGAGCGAACGATTGGTCGAGGTCGTGCGCGGGCCGCTCGTGGAAAGTCAGCATCGCGGCGACATCGCGGTGGTGGATCGCGCCGGCCGCCTGCTCTGGTCTGTCGGGGATCCGCATCGGGTGACGTATGCGCGTTCGTCGGCCAAGCCCCTGCAGGCCCTGCCCTTGGTCGAAAGCGGCGCGGCGGACGCGTTCGGGATGAGCGACGAGGAGATTGCGCTGTGCTGCGCGTCGCACAGCGGCGAGGAGATCCACACAGAGCGCGTGTTGGCGTTGTTGCGTCGGATCGACATCGATCCGAAGCATCTGCGCTGCGGTGCCCACGCACCGTACCATGCCGCCTCGTATGAGCGCCTCCTGCGCGGCGGGGCGTCACCGGAGGCCGTCCACAACAACTGTTCCGGCAAACACGCCGGCATGCTGGCCATGGCGAAATTCCTCGGCGCGGACCTGGATACATACCTGGAACCGGATCATCCGGTGCAACGCCGGATCCTCACTGCCGTCTCCGAAGTCACCGGCGTTGCGGAGGAGGACATCGTGCTGGGGACGGACGGGTGCGGGGTGCCCGTGTTCGGCCTTCCGGTGGACGCGATGGCCCGGGCATATGCACAGTTTACGGATCCCGATCCGGCGGAGATGGGGGAACCGCGGGCGCGCGCGATGCGCCGCATCGCGCGGGCGATGGTGAGCCATCCCCACCTGGTGGCGGGCACAGAGCGGTTCTGCACCGGCCTGATGTCCGCGGGCGGTGGCGCCCTTCTCGGCAAGGCCGGCGCGGAAGGCGTGTACTGCGCCGGAGTGATGGGGGCGGGCATCGGGCTGTGTGTGAAGGTGGAGGATGGCGACGCGCGCGCGGCCTATCCTTCGGTGGTCGAGACGCTGGCGCAGGCCGGCCTGGTCTCTCCCGACGTGTTGGCGAAACTCGAGGGATTTCGCCGGCCGCAGCTGCACAACCACGCCGGGACGTGGGTGGGCGAAATCCGGCCCGTCTTCCGGCTTCATCAACACGCTTGACGGCTTGACAAGCCGCGGCCTTCAGGAGTGGAAGCGATGCGTGAACACGGTGTTGCCGCGGCGGTTTTGCGTCCGGACCGGCCGCAGGCCGGCCTGGCCGAATCCGCGTGGGCCCGAGGATGTCTGTATCTGTGGATGCTGTTTCCGATTGTGGACTTTGCCCTGCGGCAGCGCGGCATCCATCCCATCGGGGTCATTTGGGACAAACTGGTCCTCGTCATCCTGGTGGTTCTTGCGCTCGGCCGGTATGTCGCCGGATTCCGCCCGCGGGGATTCCGCTGGCATCGTTACGCCGGGTGGTTTCTTCTGTTCGGTCTCGGGCTGATGTTCGCGGGCTTGGCACAGCCGGTCATCGCCGTTCAGGGGTACCGGATTGACGTGTATTACATCCTGTACACCTTCTTGTTCCCATTTGTCGTCTCTTCACGCGACGTCCCGCGTCTGTTGCACATCGGGGCGATGGGCGCCATGCTCGTCGCCGTCCACGCCATTGTACAATACGCCCTTCCGGTTCCCATTCCGGGCGGGTGGGTGGACGCCGGCGAGCATGTCCGAACACGGGTGTTCAGCGTCCTGCAGAGCCCGAATGAACTCGGGTCGTTCATGGCCCTGTGGACCCCCCTGTTGCTCGGCATGGCCATCGCCGAGCGCGACAGGCGGCGGCGTTGGCTGTACGCCATCGGCACGCCCCTGTGCCTGGCGGCGATGCTGTTCACCTTCACGCGCGGCGCGTGGGTGGCGCTGATGGCCGCGGTGGCGGTCATGGCCATCCGGTTTGAGAAGAGGCTGTTGATCGGTCTGGTGGTGATTGGGGTCATCGGGGTGTTTCTGCCGCCCATTCACCACCGGATCGCGGATCTTCTGTCTCCGGTGTACTGGATCAAGTCGTCGGAGAGCGGGCGCATCTTCAAATGGATCACCGCCTACGACCAGATGACCACCAATCCGCTGTTCGGCGTCGGCCTCGGCCACTTCGGCGGCGCGGTCAGCTCCATTTACAAGGGCGGCATCTACTCCGACAACTACTACGCGAAGACCCTTGCGGAAACGGGCCTCGTCGGACTCACGCTGTTTCTCGCGATGCATCTGGCCTTGATGCGGGACCTGTTCCAGGGCCCGTTGCGATCCCTGCCCGGGCGGGACCGGTACGTCGCCATCGGGGGGGTCACCGGGCTTGTCGCGGTGCTTGTGCACAACGTCATGGAGAACGTGTTCGAGTTCGCGCCGATGGCGGTGACGTATTTCACCATCGCCACACTGTTGCTCATCTGGGGCCGCGGCGGTCAAAAGGAGGTGCCCCATGACGCGGATGCGCGGTAGTGGACAGGTCCTTCGGTATCTCCTGTGGGCCGTGTTCGTGAATCTGGTCGACGTGTGGTTCATCCGTCCGCTCGCGCTGGACGGCTCCGTCTACGGGGTGTTGGCGATCGCGCTGCTCGCCTGCCTGTGGTGGACATCCATCGTTCCCGAGGCGCGCCGCCGCTTTGTGACCTTCACCCTGTTCGCTCTGCTCATGGGCGAGGGGATGGACCGCCTGGCGGCCAGACCGTTGGCCGCCGCCCTTGCCCTGGGCCTGGTGATGGTCCTCGGCCTTTGTGTGCTGGCGCGGATCGTCGGCCGGGTCCGGCCGGCCGCACTGCTGCTTTGCACCATCGCGCTGGCCGGGATGAACGCCTGGTTGCCGTTGGATCAATGGGCGTTTCTCACCCACTTTCGCGTCGTCTACCATACGCGGGTGGGGTTCGATCCCGCCGATCTTCCGGCCCTCCCGCTGGAGGTCGTGCAGACGGACCACGGTCAGGCGGTGGTGACGCTGGCCAACGTGACAGAGACGCAGCAGGAGATCCAGCGCGAGGCGCTGGAGGCCACCGGCAGCCCGGGGGCGCTCGGCGAGATGCTGCGGGATTTCGGCCACAGGTACGCGTATGTTCAGCTGGCGCCCTCGGGCGGCGGGCTGGCCCTCACGCCCGCCTCGCCCGATACACTGGCGCGCCTGGACCTCACGCCGTTCATCGCGCCGTTTTTTCCTTTTGTGCGCGCCGATTGGATTCTCGACGGAGACCGCGTGCTGCAGTACATGGGTCCCGCGGCCGACGCGCGGGATCTGACGCGGATGGCGTTGTCCCCGGCCGATGCGGGGGCCGCGGTGACGGGGCTCGGCAACACCGTCCAGGCGGAGGAGGCCCGGCAGTGGCAACAGGTGCTGGGGGCCCTCGGCGTCCAGGAAAAACCCCGGCTGGTGGTCGAGGACGGGGTCCTGCGTGGGCAGTGGCAGGGCAAGTCCATCCACATTCCGGTGGACGGCAGCACCATCGTCGGACAGGGGGCGTTCACCGCCCCTGGGGCGCACGAGGTGCTGGTGCAGGGGGTCAATCGCCTGCAGATTGTGTCCCTCGACCGCGGCGAGGTGGTCAGCACGTACCGGGGACCGGCCGACAACCCGTTGCCCAACGATGTCGTGGTGGGCCCGGTGGACAACACCGGCCGCGATGTGATCTTCGTCAACGGTCAACCGGCATCCATCCTCTCGGCGGAACATGGGATGTGGCGGACGTTGTACACGGCGCCGAACGACTCGCTTCGGTTTGAGGGTTCCGTTCGCTTCCCCGGCGACGGCCTGCCGGAGATCCTGACCGATGACCCGAGCTGGTTGCGCGACAGCCCGGTGCGCTATTTCACCTCCTACACCTGGCGGGACGGACAGCTGGTTCGCAACTGGCGCGTGTTTCAGACCAACGTGGTGCATGTGCAGACCGTTCGGTTCTCCCCGCAGGACCCGCCGGAACTGGTTCTGACCCTGTACGGGTCCGGCCACATCTTTGTCCTTCGACGGCACTTCGTGCCCGTCATCCCGGCGGCGGCGGTGGTTCTGGCGGCCGTGATCGTGGCGGGTTGGGGGATGCGCTGGCGCAGGCGAGGAGGGATGGTCCATGCGAAAGAGCGTTGAGACCAACGGTTCACGGTGGAGGACGCGCCTGTGTCCTGCCGGCGGCGGGCGGTGGATCGTCACCCTGGCGGCCGTCGCGGGCCTTGCCGCGCTGGAGGGATGCACCCCGGCGACCCAGCCGAGCGATCGCCCGAACGCCGCCCAGGCCGTGCCGCTCGGGCCGGAGGCGTGGAGGACGGTGCTGAACGCGGCGCAGGCGGGGGAATCGGTCAAACAATACATGATCAAGCTCGATGTGCAGTCCCAGCAGGGTTCGCTTCGCAGCAGCTACGCGGCGTACGGGGCCGTCAACCGCCCCGACCGGCTGTCCATCGACATTTTGAATCAGGGAACCGACCTGTACTTCTACCAACAGGGGCAGTCGGCCTATTTCCGGCAGGACGGACACTGGTCGCCGACGCCCGCCATCGCGGATGTGGACGCGTATCAGAGCTACGTGCGGACGATTCAGCAGGCGATGGCCCATGCGGCGCCCCTCGGGAAGCTCCCGCGCGTGTACGTCAACGACGAATACTGCGACGTGTACCGGACGACGATGTCCGGACAGGACCTGTGGCCGGGCGGGGTCACCGCGGGCGATGCGGCGTTGGTGTGGCCGGTCAACCCGGGCCAGATGGGAGCGGTGCAGATGACGTTTTACATTGGGGAGCGGACCCACGTCCTGCGCCGCGTGGACGCGCAATCGGTCGGAACCGTACGGGAGATTGGAACCGTGCAGGTGGACGCGAGCACGGTGTTCTTCGATCTCGATGCACCGGTGGCACGCATCACCCTGCCCAAGGACCTGGTGCGGCAGCTGGAAAATGTCAACTGACCTGTGGCCGGCGCCTCATGCACAGCGATATTTGGCATGGACATTGCACTGGGCGTTGGTTTACAGTATAATGTTTATGTAAACCGTCGCTGTGTTCCATGGAGCGGCTGCCCTACGGTGGAACCCGCGATTGAGAAGTTCAATCGAGGGGGGATGTGACATGAAACAGCAGCCGGAGCTGCCACGTTTCATTCAGGATCTGGAGATTGAGGTGTCCTTGGACCGGATGGCCCGCAGGGCTCCGGAGGAGGACGCATCCGGCCAGGGGGATGGCATCCCCGCGGAAGACCCGCAGGGCGCCTGAACCGGCCGGAGTTGGACAACGGTGTGAGAGACGGTCCCCGTCCGGGGACCGTTTTGCTTTGCCAAACACCGCGGCCGAGCGCTAGACAAACGAAGCTACACATCATAAAATTTATGTCGGCTAAAGCATCGCAGTGGCACAGAAGAGGGGTGTTCGCGTGGGCTTGCGGCGCATCATTTTGCTCAACGTCGTGGCGTTGTTGGTGATCCTCGGTTTGATTTACGGCGGGTACACGTACTATTACAACCGGGAGAACTTCGTCACCACCAACAACGCCTTTGTGGAGGGGCCGGAGTATCCGGTCAACGTGCAGTTCGCCGGCGATCTGACCGCGTGGAATGTCAAGGAAGGCGATACGGTGCAGGCCGGACAGGCCCTCGGCAAGGTGGATCCGCGGATCGAGCTCGGGCAGCTGGGTCAGGCGGCGAAGGACCCGAACGTCGCGGCGGCGGTCAATCGGGCCGCCGAGATCGACAGCCCGACCGGCGGGACCATCACCCGCGTCAACGCGACGGTCGGCCAGATGGCCGCACCCGGGCAACCGTTGGCGTATGTGGTGGACCTCAATCACCTCTACGTCACCGCCAACATCAATGAGACCGATGTGCGCAACGTGGACGTCGGTGACGCGGTGGACATCCATATCGACGCGTATCCCGACCAGACGTTCAAGGGGACGGTGACCAGCATCGGGCGGGCGACGAACTCGCTGTTCTCTCTGCTTCCCGCGGCGGGGACGGCGAGCGGAACCTACACCAAGGTCACCCAGACGGTGCCGGTGCGCATCGACCTGTCCGGGTACGGCGGGGTGCACCTGGTCCCCGGGATGAGTGCCACGGTTCAGATCCACCGGTCCAACACATGAAGCGATTGCCGAACGAGCGATGAGTGTGGTAGAATGGTTCGGCGTGATTACGGTGTTCCGCTGCCAGGGCTGAGAGGATGGTATGAACACCTGTGGGAAGGAGGGCGTTCCGGATGAACATTCTGCGTGAAGTGACCCAGGACCAGCTGCGCACCGACATCCCGGATTTTCGCCCCGGTGACACCGTGCGGGTGCACGTGAAGGTTCGTGAAGGACAGCGTGAGCGCATTCAGGTCTTCGAGGGCGTCGTGATCCGCCGGCGCGGCGGTGGCATCAGCGAGACCTACACCGTCCGCAAGATCTCGTACGGCGTCGGCGTGGAGCGCACGTTCCCGTTGCATTCGCCGAAGGTGGAGAAAATTGAGGTCGTGCGCCGCGGCAAGGTGCGCCGCGCCAAGCTGTACTACCTGCGCGGCCTGTCCGGCAAGGCGGCCCGCATCAAGGAGATTCGCTGAGGGGGCCGTCGCGCAACCAACGACATCGAGGGGGACGGGAAACCGTCCTCCTTTTTTATACCGTGAGACAACGGCGTCCATCTAAAGAGGAGGCGTTGCGGTGGAACCCATCCATTGGTTTCCCGGCCACATGGCCAAAGCAAAGCGGCAGATGGAGGAGTCGCTGCGCCGCGTCGACGCGGTGCTCGAGTTGGTCGACGCCCGGCTGCCGGCGGCAAGCCGCAATCCGATGCTTCGCCAGATGCTCGGGGCAAGGCCGAAGGTCGTGGTGATGACCCGGATCGATCTCGCGGATCCCCGAGCCACCGCGGCGTGGACGGCTCACCTGGGTGGCGAGGGATACCCCGTGGTCCTCGTCGACGCGAAGAGTGGCCGCGGCGTCCACGAGATTGTCCCGGCCCTCGAGGAGGCCGCGCGGGCGCTGCGGGAGAAGGAGGCGCGCCGCGGGATTCGGCCGCGGCCCCTGCGGGCGATGGTGGTGGGCATCCCGAACGTCGGCAAGTCCTCTCTCATCAACCGGTTGGCCGGGCGCGCAGCGGCGCGCATCGGGGATCGGCCCGGCATCACGCAGACCCCGCAGTGGGTGCGCCTGGGGCAGGTGGAGTTGCTGGACACGCCCGGGGTCCTGTGGCCGAAGCTGGAGGACCAGCGCGCGGCGCTGGCGCTGGCGGTGTCGGGCGCCATCAAGGCGGAGGTGGTCGATCGGCTGCTGGTCGCCGCCTATTTTGTGGTGTTCGCATCCCGCCATTACCCGACGGCCCTGGTGGAACGGTACGGCGTGGAACCGGCCGCGGACACCTCTTCGCTCGAGTCCCTCGACACGGGAGCCGTGTGGCGCGCCGCCGAGCCGGTGTTGAACGGGATCGCCCAGCGGCGCGGTCTGCGTCGCGGAGGCGGTGCCTGGGACGAGGAACGCGCCGCCGATCTGTTGCTGCGCGAGGTGCAGACCGGCAAACTCGGCCGTCTTTCGTTTGAGTGGCCGCCCGAGCGGGATGAGAATTCTCCTCAGGTGGATGGCCAAACGGGGCCCGCGGCGGTAGACTGAGAGAGAGGTTTTCGAAAGCGAGGAGGTCGACCGTGCGGACGGAGGAACGGTTGGCCGCGCGCCAACTGCGGGCACAGCGGCTTTGGCGCGAGGAACAGATGCTGGTCGAGTCCACGTGCGTGTACGCCGGGGTCGATGAGGCGGGGCGCGGGGCGCTCGCCGGGCCGGTGGTCGCCGCGGCGGTGGTGCTGAACGGGCCGCCGGAGCGGTGGGTGTTTGTCGACGATTCGAAATCCCTTACATACCGGCAGCGCGAGGCGCTCTACGAGCGGATTCTGCGCGACGCGGCGGCGGTCTCGGTGGGCTTTGCGAGCGCGGCGGAGATTGACGAGATGAACATCCTCCAGGCCGCGCGCCTGGCGATGGGCCGGGCGGTGGAGGGGCTGTCCGTGCCCGTGGGCCTGGTGCTGGCGGACGGGCCGTACGCGCCGGTGTTCCCGACCCGGCCCCTGCGGGCGGTCCCGGTGATTGACGGGGACGCCCGCTGTCTGTCCATCGCGGCGGCGTCCATCGTCGCCAAGGTGGCAAGAGACCGGTGGATGCGGGGGCAGGCCGGTGCGTACCCGGCGTACGGGTTTGAGCGGCATGTCGGCTATGGGACGCCGGAACACCTGAGCGCCCTGGCGACGCATGGCCCGACGCCTTTGCACAGACGTTCCTTCGCACCGGTGCGGCGGGCGTGCCAGGCCACGCTGGGGATCTGGTGAGCGGGCCGGTGTTGCCGCCGGGCGGGGCGGGTCTGACGGGCGCGGGCGTGCCGCCCGTTCGCGAATCCGGCCGCGTTCGAGGACCGGTGCCGGCGGGAGAGGGGGAACACCCCCGGTCGGAAGGAGCCGCGGATGGCCCGCGCGGCGCCCGGGGGGACCGGGTCGCCCGGGGGGACCGCCTCGCAGGAGCCGGCGCGGATGGCACCGGGTTGGCGCAGGTGGCGCGGCTGGAGCAGGTCCTGCCCGCGCGCCTGTTGGAGCGAGCGGAATGGCTGCGGACGGAGTGGGCGTGGCGCCGGTTGATGTTCGATCTCACCGGCATCCCGGGCCCCGCGCAGGCACCCGCGGACCCTTCGGATGGGGGCGGCGGTGCCAACCCCGAGGCCATGGTGCGGCTGTGGACCGTGTTGGCGGAGTTGGCACAGGGGGCTTCGGACGGTGAGGTGTATTGGCCGGGTGCGCGGGTGGAGGGACATCCGCCCGTCGATCCCCCGCCCGGCGGCGGATTCTCCGCGGCGCCGAACTCTGCCGGTTCGCCCTCCGCCGCGTCGAGCGATTTGGCGTCGGCGCCGAATCCCACCCGTGCGGGAGGGGGTTCCGTTGCACCCGGCGCGGGCCAGACCGGTGCGGTGGTGGACTTCGCGCACTGGGGGCATTCGCAATACGCCCACGCGCCGGAGACGGTGCAGCGAAAGGCGCTGGCGGCGCGCGTGCAGGCGGCCGTGCAGGCCCCCGACGGCGCGGTGCTCGGCGCCGGCCTGTTCTGGCCCGGACCGGCGGGCGCGCAACCGACGAGAGGGCCCGCGGTTCACTGGGAGGGGCGGCGGCGGAGCCGAACGACCCCCGATGGGCGAACGGTCCACCGGCTGGAACTTCGCGTCCGGGTTCGCGGCGGGGACGTGGCGGTGGAGATCCTGGCGGCACAACCGTCCGTGTCCGTGCGGCTTGCGGCGCCGCAGGCGCTGCGACCCGCTCTGGCTGCGGCCGAGGCGGCGGTCGGTGCCGCGCTCGCCGCGTCGGGATGGCGTCTGTCCGGCTGGCACGTGTCGGACGAGGAGGGAGATGACGATGGAGCGGCGGCGGGCGGTGGCGCTCCGGTATAGGCGGTCGGTGGATGCCGCCCCGCGCGTGGTGGCCAAGGGCAGCGGGGCGGTGGCGGAGGCAATCCTGCGCCGCGCGGGCGAGGCCAACGTCCCCGTCCACCGGGATCCGGCGCTGGCGGCGGCCCTCATGGCCCTCGAGGTGGACGCGGTGATCCCGCAGGAACTGTACGAGGTCGTCGCACAGGTGCTCGCCGCGATCCATCAGGCCGCGCGCTCGTCCGGCGAAGGGGTGGGGCCGAATGGACGCGAGGGGGCGCCTCGGGCGATTCGGTGAGCGGTTTGCCGCCCAGTACGTCGAGCGCGTGCTCGGTTGGCGCGTGGAGAGGACCCGGGGGCGGTGCCGATTTGGGGAGCTGGACCTCGTCACCCGGACACCGCAGGGCGAACTGGTCGTCATCGAGGTGCGAACGCGCAGCACGGACGGATTCGGCACCCCCCTCGAATCGGTGACACCGACCAAACAGCGGCGCCTGCAACGGGCCATCCGGCGGCTTGTGGCCGAGTTGCCCGACCCGAAGCCGAGCATGGTGCGCGTGGACGTCATCGGCGTCACCGTCCGCAATGGGCGCGTGGCGGCGTTCGATCACGTCCGCGGCGCCTGCGACATTCCGTCTGACGGGGCGTGAGGATGCCAGTACGGGAGGATGCCGGTCCCCCGGCACCGGATCGCAAGGAGATGGGCGAGAAGGAGAGACGGACGATCACCGGCCCTGGGGCAGGCCGGTGGTCCGGTGGGCGATGGCCTCGTCGATGTGCCGCGCGTCGACGGCATCCGCCCCGTCCAGCGCGCTGAGGGTTCGGGCCAGCCGGGCGATGGCCTGCCGGCCGCGCTGGGACAGCGGCAGCCGTTCCGCGGCGAGCTGAAGACGGCGGTGCGCCGCGAGGGTGAAGTCGGCCGGCCGGGTGCGGGTGGCCGCGTCCGCCGGCCGGTGCGCGAGTGCGTCGCGGGCGGTGACAACGGCCTGGCGCAGGACGCTCGCCCGCGGCCCCGCGGGTAGAACGGCGCGACCATGCTCCGGGAGCACCGGGATCACCATGTCGATCCGGTCGAGCAACGGGCCGGACAGGTGGCTCCAGTACCGTTGAACCGCCGCCTGCGGGCAGGTGCAGGTGCCGAATCCGCTCTGGCCGCAGGGACACGGGTTGAGCGTGCCGACGAGCAGGAACGCGGCCGGATAGGTCACGGACCGGCCGGCGCGCGTCAGATGCACCGCGCCGTGCACCAGGGGCTCGCGCAGCGCCTCCAGCGCCGCGCGGCGAAACTCGAGCATCTCGTCGAGGACCAGGACACCGCGGTGGGCGAGCGTCACCTCCCCCGGGGCGGGGGGCGATCCGCCGCCGATGAGACCCGCCTGGCCCACGGAGTGATGGGGCATCCGCAGCGGGGGCCGCAGCGTCGGCTGGCGGGACCCCCCCGCCAGATGGATGGCGTGCACCTCGAGCGCATCCGCCGGCGAAAGGTCCGGGAGGAGCGTGTGCAGGCGTTCGGCGAGCATCGTCTTTCCACATCCGGGCGGGCCCACCAGCAGAATGTGGTGGTGGCCGGCGGCGGCGATGACCAGGGCGCGCTTGACCGCCTCCTGGCCGAGGACGTCGTCCAGGCTGACCTCGCTGTCGCCGGCGGGAATCGGCGGCGGGGGGTACGGCCGGCGCGGCCCCCCGCCCGCGCGCAGGTCCCGGATGAGGTCGGCCAGGTGGGAATACAGGTGCCACGTCAGGTTCGGGACGGGTACGCAGGTGACGGCCTGCGCCCGTGCGACAACCAGGTGTTCAATCCCTTCCGCCGCCAGAGCGATGGCCAGATTGACGGCTTCCGGCACGGCGACGAGCGCTCCGGACAGGCTCAGCTCGGCCGCGAAGCCAAGCGGTGTTTCGGAACCCGGGAGCACACCGGCGGCCCTGAGGATGGCGACGGCGATGGCCAAATCCAGACCGGCCCCGCGTTTGCGCACGCTGGCGGGAGACAGATTGACGGTGATGCGTTGATTCGGGAACTCCAGACCGCACTGTCGGATCGCGGAGCGGATCCGGAGTTTGGACTCGTTGACCGCCGAATCGGGCAGCCCGACGATGTGAAATTGAGGGAGACCGCGGCCGACATCCGCCTCCACCGTGACCAGCGCCCCGCGGATGCCTTCGAGCACCGCGCCGACCGCTGTTCCGACCATAAAGTGGCCCTCCTTCCGGCGCAACCGCCAAATCCGTGCGACCTCTTGCATACGCTGTTATATATCGATGCGGGCGATGTTGTCCATGGTATTCTGAATAGAATGAGTAGATCTTGCGAATCTCCCGTCCTCAGGGTACCATCGTAGACAAACGGGTGAGGGGTTGTGAGCTGTGCAGGGACAGGGACATCACGGGAAACCGCAGAACACCAGGTGGCCCGGCCGGAATCCGCAACCGGCCAGGGTGATCAGCATGCGGGCGTGGAAGGCGAAAAAACGCCTGCATCATCTGCGCACGATGCGCAGCTGGCCGCAGTGGGTGGTGGTCCTGTGCGCGTGGGGATTGGCGTTCGCTTCGGTCTTGACGGCGGCGGCCAGCTGCATCCCGTTCCCGTGGCAGGCGGCCTGTGTCGTCTGGACGTGGGCGCTGGCACTCATCGGCAGCGTGCTGGCGCTGGTGATGCACATCTGGCGGGATCGATTCGCGATGCGCCTGTTGTCGGTGTATGTGCTGTGCATGGCGTTCTCCTTCGTCGCCGGCGCGGTCACGATGTGGGCCCGCGGCCATTGACCCCCCAAAACGAACCGGTGCATCCCCGGCTTGGGCCGGGGATGCACGCATTTCCAAGTTGTAAATCCAACGGCCGTATTTTATCTTAGAAAAGGATTGGACATCCAGATCGCCTTTCGCCGGCCGAACCCCCGATGGCGGCGAAGACGACCGGGTGTTGTCTTTTTGTGTTGCCCGCGGTCCCGGGGGCCTGCGCAACACAACCACCTGGACGTAAGGAGGACTCGGCATGAACATCCATGAGTACCAGGCGAAGGCGGTGCTCGCCAGCTATGGGGTCGCCGTACCGCAGGGCAAGGTGGCCTTCACCGTGGAGGAGGCCGTGGAGGCCGCCAAGGCCTTGGGCGGCAAGGGTGTGGTGAAAGCCCAGATCCACGCCGGCGGCCGCGGCAAGGCCGGCGGTGTGAAGCTCGCCAAGTCGCTCGAGGAAGTGGAGCAACACGCCCGCGCGCTGCTCGGCAAGACGCTGGTGACGCATCAGACCGGGCCCGAGGGCAAGGTGGTCAAGCGCCTGCTCATCGAGCAGCTGACCAACATTCAGAAGGAGTACTACATCGGCCTGGTGGTGGACCGCAACACCGGCCGCGTCGTGATGATGGCATCGGGCGAGGGGGGCATGGAGATTGAGGAAGTGGCCGCCCGGACGCCGGAGAAGATCTTCCGCGCGACCATCGATCCCGCCGTCGGCCTGATGCCCTACCAGGCACGGCAGCTGGCCTACAGCATCGGCATCCCGAGCGAGCTGGTGAAGAAGGCGGTCTCGTTCATGACGGCCCTGTACAACTGCTTTGTCGACAAGGACTGCTCCATCGCCGAGATCAACCCGCTGGTGGTCACGGCCGAGGGCGACGTGATGGCCCTCGACGCGAAACTCAACTTCGACGACAACGCCCTCTACCGCCATCCGGAGATCCTCGAGTTGCGCGATCTGGACGAAGAGGACCCGAAGGAGATTGAGGCGTCCAAGTACGGCCTGAACTACATCGCCCTCGATGGCAACATCGGGTGCATGGTCAACGGCGCCGGTCTGGCCATGGCGACGATGGACACCATCAAGTATTACGGCGGCGAACCGGCCAACTTCCTCGACGTCGGCGGCGGCGCCTCCGAGGAGAAGGTGACCGAGGCGTTCAAGATCATCCTCTCCGACCCGAAGGTCAAGGGCATCCTCGTCAACATCTTCGGCGGCATCATGAAATGCGACGTCATCGCCAGCGGGGTTGTCGCGGCCGCTCGCCAGGTTGGCCTGGACAAACCGTTGGTGGTCCGCCTGGAGGGCACGAACGTCGAGCTGGGCAAGAAGATCCTGAACGAGTCGGGTCTGAACATCGTCGCCGCCGATTCGCTCGCGGACGCGGCCCAGCGCATCGTCGGCCTGGTGTGACCAGTCGGGCACAGGGACCCCCGCGGATCCCGCGGGCGCGCGGGATTGCGGGATCGACAAGTACGGCCGGTTCGCCGGCGCGGTCAAGGAGAGAGTGTCGATGAGCATTCTGATCAACAAGGATACACGGGTCATCACCCAGGGCATCACCGGCTCCGCGGGCCGTTTTCACACGCAACAGGCCGTGGAGTACGGCACGAAGGTGGTCGGGGGCACTTCTCCCGGCAAGGGCGGCACGAAAGTGGACGGCATTCCGGTGTTCAACACCGTCGCCGAGGCGGTGAAGGAGACTGGGGCCAACGTGTCGGTGATTTACATTCCGGCGGCCGGGGCGGCGGACGCCATCATGGAGGCGGTGGACGCCGAACTGGACCTGGTGATCTGCATCACCGAGGGCATCCCGGTGCTCGACATGGTGAAGGTTAAGCGGTTCATGGAGGGGCGGCACACCCGGCTCATCGGTCCCAACTGCCCGGGCGTCATCACGCCGGGTGAGTGCAAGATCGGAATCATGCCCGGATACATCCACACCCCCGGCAAGGTCGGCGTCGTCTCCCGCAGCGGAACGCTGACCTACGAGGCGGTCTACCAGCTGACCAACCTCGGCCTCGGCCAGTCGACGGCGGTCGGCATCGGCGGGGACCCGGTGAAGGGGACGGAGTTCATCGACGTCCTCGAGATGTTCAACGAGGACCCGGACACGGAGGCGGTGATCATGATCGGCGAGATCGGCGGCACCGCGGAGGAGCAGGCGGCCGAGTGGATCCGCGATCACATGACCAAACCGGTGGTGGGCTTCGTCGCCGGTGCGACCGCGCCTCCGGGACGGCGGATGGGCCACGCGGGCGCCATCATCTCCGGCGGCAGCGGCACGGCGGCCTCCAAGATCGCCAAGATGGAGGCCTGCGGCATTCGGGTCGCGCCGACGCCGTCCGAGATGGGCTCGACCCTGTACAAGGTCCTCGAGGAACGAGGGTTGCTGGAACGCTGCAGGACGAAGTGACACGCGGAGACCCTGTCTGATTGCCTCGCCGCGGCTGGGGATTTTCCCTGGCCGCGGTGTTTTTGTGTCTGGCGGCCCTTGCGTCTTGCCAACTCCGCCCGGGCGCGGCGGGACCCAGCGCACAGAATCGACGCATCCTGAACTCAATTCCCGCGCGGCCGCCCGCACCCGCTATCCGGCGGGAGGGTGGCCGATGTGCGCAAACGTCGTTCGCATCGGCGCGAGACTTGTCCGGGAGCAGTGGCGGCAGGTTCGGCGCTTCGGCACAATGGGGGCGAGGAGGCGAGGCGACATGGAGGAACGCGGCGCCAGCATCCTGTTGGCGGCGTGCCCGCGGCTTGAGCCCTCGAGTCTGCGGCGGTTGTTGCGCGCGTTCGGGAGCGCGGAGGCGGTGGTGCACGCCGCCCGGGAGGGCCGGTTGACGGGCGGGGGGATCCGGCCCGCCACCGCCGCGGCGTTGGCCGCCTGGCTGGAGCGGACGCAGGCGAAGGCGTTGGAGGAGCGGCTGGCGCATCGGGGTATCCGTTGCCTTGTGCGGGGGGACGCGGCGTATCCCGCGCCGCTGGAGGATCTCGCCGACCCCCCAACGGTGCTGTTTGTCCGGGGAGATTTGCCCCGACAGTGGCCGCGGGCGGTCGGCATCGTGGGCACCCGGAGGGCGACGGCGTACGGATTGGAGGCCACCCGGTGGATTGCCGAGACCCTGGCCGGGGCGGGCTGGGTGGTGGTGTCCGGCTTGGCCATCGGCATCGATGGGCAGGCGCACCAAACCGCTCTGGAACGGGGGCGGAGCGTGGCCGTGCTCGGCTGTGGGGTGGACGTGTGTTACCCGTCGCAGCACCGGGCGCTGTACGACCGGATGTGCACGACCGGAGCCGTCCTCAGCGAGTACCCGCCCGGGACACCGGTGGCCAAACACCACTTCCCGGAGCGGAACCGCCTCATCGCGGCCCTGTCCGAAGCGCTGGTGGTCGTGCAGGCGGGGGATCGGAGCGGCGCCCTGGTGACGGTGGATTGGGCGCTCGACCTCGGGCGGCCGGTCTATGTCGTCCCAGGTCCCATCACGTCTCAGCTGTTCCGGGGATCCAATCGGCTGTTGCAGCAGGGAGCGGAACCCCTGGTCGATCCGCTGGATCTGCTCCAGGCCCTGGGCGGGGAGGCGCCACCCGCCGCGGCGCAGCCGGTGCCCGAGCGGTGGCGCGCCCTGTACGAGGCGCTCGCGGAGGGCGGAAACGCCGCATCGCTGGCGGCGTGGCTGCAGATGCCCATCGATTGGGTGTACACGGGATTGCTCGAACTGGAGTTGGCCGGATGCATCGAGCGCCAGCCCGGGGGCGGTTACCGCAGGGCCGGCGCCAGGTCTTCATCAGCCGCCCCATGAGGGGGCGGTGTTGGGGAGCGTGCAACGTGGGCGTGTAACGTGGGCGTGCAACGGGAGCGGTGTTGGGAGCGTACGTTGGGAGCGTACGTTGGGAGCGTACGTTGGGGGCGGTGTTGACCCCGCATCCGCGGCGCCGAGCGTCGCCCGCGCGGGCGGACGGGTGGGCGCGGGTCGTTTGCAATTCAAGCAGGCCGGGTGATAATATGGTTAGAACTGTGCGGGGTCCCCACCCAGGCCGCGCACGGGCGCACGGCCGCCGCCTTTCGGCTGTCGGGAACCGAGGGAGGTAACACGTTGGCGGATTATTTGGTGATTGTCGAGTCTCCGGCGAAGGCGAAGACCATCGCGAAGTACCTCGGCAAGCGATACACGGTGAAAGCGTCCATGGGCCATGTGCGGGATCTGCCCAAGAGCCAACTGGGTGTGGACGTCGAGCACAATTTTGAGCCGCATTACATCACCATCCGTGGCAAGGGGGACGTGATCAAGGCCCTGCGCGACGCGCGAAAGAAGGCGAAACAGGTGTTTCTCGCGGCGGACCCGGACCGCGAGGGCGAGGCCATCGCGTGGCACCTGGCGACCCTGCTGGACATCGACCAGGACACCCCATGCCGGGTGGTGTTTCATGAGATCACGAAGGACGCGGTGAAGGAGGCCTTCCAACACCCGCGCAAACTGAACTTCAACCTCATCCACGCACAGCAGACTAGGCGCATTCTCGACCGACTGGTCGGCTACCGGCTGAGCCCGCTGCTGTGGCGAAAGGTCCGCAAGGGGCTCTCGGCCGGCCGCGTCCAGTCGGTCGCCGTTCGCCTGGTGGTGGACCGGGAACGGGAGATCCGGGCGTTTCAGCCCGAGGAGTACTGGACGGTCGACGCGACCTTCCGCCTTCCCGGCGGGAAGCTGACGGCCCGATTTTACGGCTACGACGATGAGAAGACACCGCTGCCCAACCGGGAGGCGGTGGACGCGCTGCTGTCGCGCGTCGCCGGGCAGACGTTCGTGGTGCAACGGGTGAAGAAATCGGAACGGCGGCGAAATCCGAGTCCGCCGTTCACCACCAGCAGCCTGCAACAGGAAGCGGCGCGCAAGCTCGGGTTTCGCGCGTCGCGGACGATGTCCGTGGCGCAGCAGCTGTACGAAGGCCTGGAGATCGGGAACGAGGGCGCCGTCGGTCTCATCACCTACATGCGCACCGACTCCACCCGCGTATCCGAGGTGGCGCAGCGGGAGGCCCGTTCCTACATCGAATCGAAATTCGGCCAGGACTTCGTCCCCGGCGCGGCACGGCAGTACACGGCCCGCGGCAACGCGCAGGACGCGCACGAGGCCATTCGCCCGACCTCGGTCCTGCGCGAGCCCGACAGTCTTCAGCCGTACCTGTCGCGGGATCAGTACCGGCTGTACAAACTGATCTGGGAGCGGTTCGTTGCCAGCCAGATGAGCCACGCGGTGCTCGACACCACGACGGTCGACCTGTCGGCGGCGGGCGCCTGGTTCCGCGCGACCGGTTCCGTCATCCGCCATCCCGGCTTCATGGCGCTGTACACCGAGGGCAGGGACGACGGGTCGAACGAGGACGAGCAGGGGAAACTGCTGCCGCCGGTGGAGGAGGGGCAGCAACTCCCCGAACCGGCGCTCAGCCCGGAGCAGCACTTCACCCAGCCGCCGCCGCGCTACAGCGAATCCAGTCTGGTCAAGGCGATGGAGGAGCTCGGGATCGGCCGTCCGAGCACGTACGCGCCGACGATGGAGACGATTCTCAAACGCGGGTACGTGGTGTTGGAACAAAAGCGGTTCGTCCCGACGGAGCTCGGCGAGATCGTCGTGGATCTGTTGGTGCAGAACTTCCACAACCTGATTGATGTCGACTTCACGGCGCAGATGGAGAAGGAGCTCGACGGGGTCGAGGAGGGCAAGGCGGACTGGGTCAGCATCCTCTCCTCGTTCTATCAGGACCTCGAGCGCGACCTGGAGCGGGCCGAGAAGACCCTGGCGCACGTGACCATCGCGGACGAGGTGTCCGATGTGCAGTGCGAGAAATGCGGCAGGATGATGGTCTACAAACACGGCCGCTATGGGAAATTCCTGGCCTGCCCCGGATTTCCCGAGTGCCGCAACACCAAGCCGATTGTCAAAACCGCGGGGGTGCCCTGTCCCAAGTGCGGCAAGCAGCTGGTGGAACGCCGCGGGAAGCGAAAGACGTTCTACGGTTGCGAGGGGTACCCGGACTGCGACTACGTGTTGTGGAACAAACCCACGGGTGCGCTGTGCCCGGTCTGTCACCATCCGATGGTCGAGAAGCGCGTGAAGGGTCAGGTGCAGGTGGTCTGCAGCAACGAGGCGGGCCATCCGGAGCCGGTGACCGTCGGAGAGGGGAGCCGAACCGCACGGAAACGATCGAAATGACGGCGGGCGCCGGGTCAAGATGCTGACCGGCGCCCGCCTGGTGTGGGAGGGATGGACATGGTGATCGTCATCGGAGCTGGGTTGGCCGGTTCGGAGGCCGCCTGGCAGGTGGCGCGGCAAGGGGTGCCGGTGCGGCTGTACGAGATGCGGCCGAAGAAGTCGACGCCGGCGCACCACACGGATCGCTTCGCGGAGCTGGTGTGTACCAATTCGTTGCGGGCCAATGCCATCACGAACGCGGTCGGCCTCTTGAAGGAAGAGATGCGCCGTCTGGATTCTCTCATCATGCGGGCCGCCGACGCCCACGCGGTGCCGGCCGGAGGGGCTCTGGCGGTCGATCGCGACGGATTTTCGAATGCGGTCACACAGGCGCTGGCCGCGCATCCCCTGGTCGAGATTGTCCGCGAGGAAGTGGAGGAGATCCCGAGCGAGGGCATCGTCATCGTGGCGACGGGGCCGCTCACCTCGCCCGCGCTGTCGGCGTCCATCCGGGCCGTGGTCGGCGGGGCCTCGTTGTACTTTTACGATGCGGCCGCACCGATTGTGCAGCGGGAGTCCATCGACATGGACAAGGTGTTCCTCGCGTCCCGGTACGGCAAGGGAGAGGCGGCGTACCTGAACTGCCCGATGACCGAGGAGGAGTTCAATCTCTTCTATGAGGCGCTCGTCACCGCGGAGACCGCCCCTCTGCACGACTTCGAGGAGGAGAAATACTTTGAGGGGTGCATGCCCGTCGAGGTCATGGCCAGGCGTGGCAAACAGACCCTTCTGTTCGGCCCGATGAAGCCGGTTGGGCTGACCGATCCGCGGACCGGCCGCCGTCCATACGCGGTGGTGCAGCTGCGCCAGGACAACGCCGCGGCCACGCTGTACAATCTGGTCGGATTCCAAACGCATCTTAAATGGGGAGAGCAGAAGCGGGTGTTCCGCATGATCCCCGGGCTGGAGCAGGCGGAGTTCGTGCGTTACGGGGTGATGCACCGCAACACCTACATCAACAGCCCGACGGCCCTGTTGCCGACGTATCAGACGCGCAAACGGGAGACGCTGTTTTTCGCGGGGCAGATCACCGGCGTCGAGGGGTACGTGGAATCGGCCGCGGCCGGCCTGGTCGCCGGATGGAACGCCGGACGCCTCGCGCGGGGCCTCGATCCCATCGTCATGCCCCCGACGACGTCCATCGGCAGCCTCGCGCACTACATCACCCACGCGGACCCGGACAACTTCCAGCCCATGAACGCCACGTTCGGCCTGTTTCCGCCGCTGCCCGTGCGCATCAAGGATAAGAAGGAACGGGCGCAACAGATGGCGGAGCGGGCGCTGAAGGACCTGGCGGACGTCCTGGCGGTCGCGCAACCATGACGGCGAGCATGGAGGAGGGCCGGCGGGCGGAGGGGGTCCGGGCGCTGTCCCCCGCGGTCGAGGCGTTTCTCGAGTATCGGCGGATGGTGCGCGGTGCCTCCCGGCACACGGTGGACGCGTACGCCGGAGACCTGGAGCAGTTCGTGGCGCACCTGGCGGCGTTGGGAATTCGCGACTGGAAGGACGTCCAGCCCGCCCATGTGCGCTCGTATCTCGCCGAAATGGTGCGCCGGGGGTTGAAGGGGCGATCGGTGGCGCGGCGCCTGTCGGCTCTGCGCTCGTTCTTCCGCCACCTGGTGCGCGCCGGGCAATTGGCGGAAAATCCGGCCCGCGTCGTCGTATCGCCCAAGCTGGACAAACGGGTGCCTTCCTTTTACTTTCAGGAAGAGATGAAGGCGCTGCTCGATTCCATCCGCGGGGACGACTGGCAGAGCCTGCGCGACCGGGCCTTGTTGGAGTTTCTGTACGCCACCGGCGTCCGGGTGTCGGAGTGTGTTGCACTCGACATCGCCGACGTAGATTTAGAGGAAGGATTCGCTCTGGTGATGGGCAAGGGCGGGAAGGAACGGTACGTGTTGTTCGGCGAGGCGGCGGCACGGGCCATTCACCGGTATCTGGCGAAGCGGAGGGAGCTGGGGTGGGAGGATGCGGCGCTGTTCGTCAATCGCTTCGGGCGGCGCCTGACGGACCGGAGTGTACGCCGCATCCTCGCGGCGCGCATTCAATCCGTGCCCGGCCTCGCGCATCTGAGCCCGCACGGGATCCGCCACAGTTTCGCGACGCACCTGTTGGACGGCGGCGCGGACCTGCGGGTCGTGCAGGACCTGTTGGGGCACGCCAGCATCTCGTCCACGCAGTTCTACACCCACACCTCCCGCGAGCGGTTGGTCCGGGTGTATGAGCGCAGCCATCCGCGCGCCTGAGCGAACCGACATGCGAGGAGGACGGTCCATGGAGATCCACGCGACGACCATATTCGCCATGCTGCGTGACGGGCAGGGGGCCATGGCGGGCGATGGTCAGGTGACGTTCGGCAACACGATGATCATGAAGCAGGGGGCGCGCAAGGTCCGCCGACTGTACAAAGGCCAGGTGGTGGCCGGATTCGCCGGTTCGGTTGCCGACGCGTTCACGCTGTTCGAGAAATTTGAGCACCGGCTGGACGAGTTTCACGGTGACATCCAGCGCGCGGCGGTGGAGCTGGCCAAGGAGTGGCGCACCGACAAGGTGTTGCACAAGTTGGAGGCGATGCTTTTGGTGATGAACCGCGAGCATCTGTTCATCGTCTCGGGCGGCGGCGAGGTGATTGAGCCGGACGACGGGGTGTGCGCCATCGGCTCCGGCGGCCCCTACGCGCTGGCGGCGGGCCGGGCGCTGGCGCGCAACACCGAGCTGGCGCCATCGGAAGTCGCGCGCCAGGCCCTGGCCATCGCATCGGAGATCTGCGTGTACACCAACGACCGGATCGTCGTGGAGACATTGTGAGGGCGACGGCCGGTGGGCAAGGAGGGATGCGGCGCATGGCGAAGACGGATCTGACGCCTCGCCAAATCGTCGAGGAACTGGATAAGTACATCGTCGGCCAGAAGGCCGCCAAGCGGGCGGTCGCGATCGCGCTGCGGAACCGGATGCGCCGGGCGCGGCTGTCGCCCGAGCTGCAGGAGGAGGTCACGCCGAAAAACATTCTGATGATTGGTCCGACCGGCGTCGGGAAAACGGAGATTGCGCGGCGGCTGAGCAAACTGGTCGGTGCACCGTTCATCAAAGTCGAGGCGACTAAGTACACCGAGGTGGGATATGTCGGCCGGGACGTGGAGTCGATGGTGCGCGACCTGGTGGAGACGGCCATCCGCATGGTGAAGGCGGAGCACAGCGAACGGGTTCGCGCCCAGGCGACCGAGCACGCCGAGGAACGCATCGTGGCCGCCCTGGTGCCGGACCCGAACAGCCGGCGGGCGGCGAAAAACCCGTTGGAGATGCTGTTCGGCGGGATGCAGCAGACCGCCGACGCGCCGTCGGAATCCGTCCGGCAGGAGCGCCGCCGGGTCGCCAAGCAGCTGGCCATGGGCGAGTTGGAGGACCGGTTGATTGAGATCGAGGTGGAGGAACAGCCGACCGGCATGCTCGGTTTTCTTCCCGGCGTGGGGCCCGAAGGCATGGGCAATCTCCAGGAGGCGCTCGGCAACCTCTTGCCCAAGCAGATGAAGCGTCGGAAGATGACCGTCCGCGAGGCGCGCAAGGTATTGACCCAGGAAGAGGCGCAGAAGTTGATCGACATGGACGCGGTGACCGCGGAGGCGATCTACCGCGTCGAAAACCACGGGATCATCTTCATCGACGAGATGGACAAAATCGCGGGTCGGGAGAGCCGCGGTCCGGACGTGTCCCGGGAAGGGGTGCAGCGGGACATTCTGCCGATTGTCGAAGGGACGACGGTGGTCACGAAATACGGCCCGGTGCGCACGGACCACATCCTTTTCATCGGCGCCGGCGCCTTTCACGTCGCCAAACCGTCCGATCTCATTCCGGAGCTGCAGGGCAGGTTCCCCATCCGGGTGGAGTTGGAGAGCCTGTCCACGGAGGATTTCGAACGCATCCTGCGCGAACCCCAACACGCGCTGTTGAAGCAGTACACGGCGCTGTTGGAGACGGAGGGCGTGCGGGTGCGTTTCACGGACGAGGCCATCCGGCGCATCGCCGAGATGGCGGTGTTGGTCAACCGGAACACGGAGGACATCGGCGCTCGCAGATTGCACACGTTGGTGGAGAAGGTGCTCGAAGACCTGTCGTTCGAGGCGCCGGAGGTGCATCTCGGCGAGGTGGTCATCACGCCGGCGTACGTGGAGGAAAAGCTGCAGTCCATCGTCGTCAATCGCGACCTCAGCCAGTTCATCCTCTGACAAATCCCGGATGAATCCCGTCCAGGACCAGGCCGCTCAACCGCATTCACCGCAAGTGGCGGCATCCTCGGATCGGGAACCGCACATGCCCGTGCCATACGGCACGGGCTTTTTCATGCGTTCGCAGCCATCACCACGGCCGGCTTCGAGCTGTCGCGGCCGTGCCATACGGCACAGGCTTTTTCATGCGCTCGCGGGCCTTCGACGTTGTCGAAGTCGGTCGATTCCCGCCGTCGATGGTTGCAGGAATTTGTCGGCCGGCGACGAAATACTTGCCGACGGCTTGGGGACATCACGGGCGGAAGGGGCGAAGGGCATGAATGTGGACAATGCCGTCTTTCAGCTGTTGCAAAACGCCCTCAACGCCGCGCAGCTGCGTCAGCAGGTGTACGCGAACAACGTCGCCAATGTCGACACACCCGGGTTCAAGCGTCAGGACGTGGTGTTCGAAGACCTCCTGCAATCGGCGCTCGGCGCGGCAGCGGCGGACGGCGGGGTGTCACCGTCGCCGGCCGCGATGGCGGTGGCGCTTCAGGTTACGCCCAGCGTCGTGCGGGATGGGACGAGTGTGATGGACAACAACGGCAACAACGTGGACATCGACGCCGAGATGGCGAAGCTGGCCCAGAACCAGATCCGGTACAACGCCCTGGTGGAGGATGTTCGAATGCGGCTGGACCGGTGGAAGACGGCCATCGAAGGTTGAGGGGGATGACGATGGCGGGATTCATCGACAGTTTGGGGATCAGCGCCTCGGGCCTGACGGCCCAGCGTCTTCGGATGGATGTCATCGCGAGCAACATCGCCAACGCGCAGACGACGAGGACGCCGGAGGGCGGGCCGTATCGGAGACGGGTGGTGGAGTTGGAACCCGTGGAGGGGCAGACGTTCGCCGACGCGTTGGCCGGGGCGATGGGCCAAGCCGGCGATGCGCCGTCCGGCGCGGGGGTGCGGGTCGCGGGCATCGTGACCGACCCCAGTCCGTTTCCGGTGGTCTATGACCCGTCCAATCCGGACGCGGTCGGCGGGTACGTGCAGATGCCGAACGTGGACATCTCGACCGAGATGGTGGACCTGGTGGCCGCCTCCCGGGCGTATGAGGCGAACGTGACGGCGTTCAACGCCGGCAAGCAGATGCTGATGGACGCGCTGACCATCGGCCGGTGACTTCGGGCCGACGGATCGATACATAGGAGGCGAGGGGCGTGCTGATGAATCCGGTGGCGGGCGCCGGGGCGGTCGGTGGGCCGAACGGGGTCAGCCCGGTGTCCGGCGCGAGTCCGGTGGGCTCCGATGGCGTCGGAGAGGACGGGGGCGGCTTTGCGCAGGCGCTCGCCGACGCGTTGGGGAACGTCAACCAAACCATGGCGACCGCGGATCGGCTCGCCGCGTCGTATGCGGCCGGCGGGCCGGTGACGTTGGATCAACTGATGATTGCGGAACAGCAGGCTTCGCTGGCCCTCAGCCTGGTGGTGCAGGTGCGGGATCGCGTGGTGAACGCCTATCAGACCATCATGAACATGCAGGTGTGACCGTCGTTCGTGACGGGACGGTCTTTTGGAGGACGGGGGCGACGGCCCCGGATGACCCTTGTGAATACGGGTGATGGATGTGAACGACAGGCTTCGGCAGGGGTGGTCTCGCATCGTCCAGTGGTGGCGGAGCATCGCCCCGGTGCGCCGGCGGAATTTGACCATCGCCGCGGCGGCCGGCGCGCTGTGCCTCGCGGCGGTGCTGTGGATCCTCCTTCGCCCGAATTACGTCACCATCCTGAGCGGCCTGGACAACAAGTCGCTCGGGCAGGTGCAGGCCAAGCTCCAGGACCTCAAGATCCCGAACCGGATTGAGGGGTCCTCGGTCCTGGTTCCGGCGCGCGACGCGGACACCGCGCGGGTGCAGCTGTCGATGGCCGGGCTGCCGCAGTCCGGCTACATCGGGTACGCGTCCATCCCGAATTCGTTCGCCATGACGCAGGACCAGTTCAATGTGCAGGTTCTCGACGTGCTGCAGCAGAGCCTGGCGCAGACCATCGAGAGCATCAACGGCGTGACGGGCGCCCAGGTGCACATCGTCATGCCGGACCCGCAGCTGTTTGTGTCTCAGCCCGCGGATACCGCGAAGGCCTCGGTGTTTTTGCAACTGGGTCCGGGCGTGCAACTGACCCCGGCCCAGGTGGCGGGCATTCAGCAGCTGGTGGCGCACTCGGTCAAGGGACTGTCGGCGGACGACGTGACGGTCGTGGATCAGAACGGGGTGTCGCTGACCAGCCCGTCGGCGGCCAACGGTGCCGCGACGACACAGGCGTCGACGGAAATTCAGCTGCGCCGGCAACTGGAGCAGGCGCTCACCCAGCAGCTGACGGCCGGCTTGAACCAGATTGTCGGGCCCGGCAACGCGGTCGTCATGGTGCACGCCAACGTGACCTTTGACCAGGTCCAGTCCAAGGCGCACACGTACCAGGCGGCCCCGGGGCAGACCACGGGCTTGCCCAACCGGACGGAGGTCACGCGCAAGACCAGCAACTCGACCAGCGGCGGCGTCGGCGGGCCCGCGGGTCAGGCGTCGTCGAATCCCAATCTGCCGACCTACGCGGGGGCCGGAGCGGGGGGCGGAAGCAGTTCGTCGTCCGAGACGGACACGACGACCACCTACGACAACAGTTACGTCGACACGGTGAAAAACGACGATCCGGTCCAGATCCAGGGGTACCAGGTGGCCGTCATGCTCAATCAGAACGATCCCGCCATCACCCCGGCGGTGCTGAACGAGATCCGGTCGTTCGTCTCCAACGCGGTCGGGGCCCGTTCGGGCAACGGCGCGAACAACGACATCAGCGTCGTCAGCGTGCCTTTCCATAATCCTTCGGCGCCTGTCCAGGGAATGTGGCCGTCGCGGTGGATCGTATGGACCGCCGGGGCCGCCGTGGCGGCGGCGGTGATCCTCTTGTTGTGGCTTTTGCTCCGCCGACGCAGGACCCACGACGAGGTGGCGGTCGCACTGGAGGCGCCCGTGCCCGTCGAGGCGCTGGAGTCGTTGCCAAAGTCCGAGGACGAGCGGATCCGGGAAGAGTTGCTCAGGTTCGCGGAGCGCAAGCCGGCCGAGTTCGCGGGGTTGTTGCGCAGCTGGTTGGCGAGTGACTGAGGGGAGGTTGGGCGGGACCGATGCCGAGGATGCGCAACGGATTGACCGGGAGGCAGAAGGCCGCGGTCCTTTTGATCAGCCTGGGACCCGAGGTCGCGGCCAAGGTGTATCAGAACCTGACGCGCGAAGAGGTCGAGCAGCTCACCCTGGAGATCGCGAACCTGCGCAAGGTGGATCTGGAGCAACGGGAGCAGGTGGTGCGCGAGTTCCGGGAGATCGCGGTCGCCAATGAGTACATCTCGGTCGGCGGGATCGATTACGCCAAAGAGGTGCTGGAGAAAGCGCTGGGCCCCGAGGAGGCGGAACGGCTGCTGGCCAAATTGACGGCGAGTCTGCAGGTTCGCCCCTTCCAGTCCATGCGCAAGGTGGACCCGGGGCAGCTGGTCAGCTTTCTGCAGGACGAGCATCCGCAGACGATGGCCCTGGTCCTGTCGTACCTCGAGCCGCAGCAGGCGGCGGTGGTGATCTCCGCGTTGCCGCACGAGCTGCAGGCGGACGTGGCGCGCCGCATCGCCCTGATGAGCGGCACCTCGCCCGAGGTGATCGCCGAGGTGGAGCAGGTGTTGGAATCCAAATTGTCGATGATGGCGTCCATCGACAGCCAGCACACGGGCGGCGTGGACGCGGTGGTGAAGATCCTGAACGGGGTCGACCGCGGGACCGAGAAGGCCATCCTGGAGCAACTCGAGGTGCAGGATCCGGAGTTGGCCGACGAGATCAAGAAGCGGATGTTCATCTTCGACGACATCGTGTTGCTCGACAACCGCTCCATTCAGCGCGTGATCCGCGATGTCGATCCGAAGGATCTGCAGCTGGCGCTCAAGGTGGCGCCGCAGCCGGTGCAGGACGTGATCTTTGCCAACATGTCGAAGCGGATGGCGGAGACGTTCCGCGAAGAGATGGAATTCATGGGGCCGGTGCGGCTGCGCGATGTGGAGGATGCGCAGCAGCGGATCGTCGGCATCATCCGGCGGTTGGAGGAGACCGGCGAGATCATCGTGGCGCGAGGCGGGGGGGACGACGTCATTGTCTAACGTGGTCAAGTGGTGGGAGACCGTCGGTTCCGGCGCCGGTGCGGCCCGGATCCCCG
This sequence comes from Alicyclobacillus sp., assembly GCF_023511815.1. GTDB lineage: Bacteria > Bacillota > Bacilli > Alicyclobacillales > Alicyclobacillaceae > Alicyclobacillus_H. Next base: position 39,356 of record NZ_JAIMAV010000004.1, on the reverse strand, counting down.
TCGTCGCGCCGGTGGTGCCGGTGGTTCGGTCGTCGGCCGAGAGGTCCGACCCCGCGCGGACGGACCCGGCGCGGGAGGAGCGGATGCGGGCGGAGATGGAAGCGCGGTTGGAGGCCGCCCGACAGGAGGCGGAGGCTCTCCTTGACCAGGCGCGGGCGCAGGCGGAGGCGTTGTTGGCGGATGCGTCGAGGCAACGGGAGGCCATCGCGCGAGAGGCGCAGGAAGCCGGATTCGCGGCGGGCATGGCCGAGGGCCGCGATGCGGCCGAGCGGGAATTGCAGCAACGCCGGATGGAACTCGAGGCCGCTTGGACCGCGGCGATCGACGCCCTGGCGGAGGAGCGGCGGCGACTGTGGGAGAGCCTTCCGGATGCGCTCGGCCCGCTCGTCATGGAGGCCGTTCGCCGGCTTGTCGCGCGGGAACTGCAGACCTCGCCCGCGGATGTGGGGGCCATGATTTCCGAACTGCTGCGCTGTGTCTCCGAGTGCACGCGGGCCGAGGTGCACGTCCACCCGAGCGAATACGACGCGGCGGTCGCGTCGCAACCCAGGTGGCGGTTGGGGCGGCTGGGGGAATGGGAGGTCGCCATCATCCCGGATCCGCAGATGGCCCCGGGCGGTGTGGAGATCCGGTCCGACCGCGGCCGCGTGGACGCCCGGCTGGAAACCCGATTGGAACGGTTGCAGACCGTGGTGGACGAGGTGCTCCGGCGAGGGGGGAGGCCCGGTGTGGGGCCGGATGACGGATGACCTCCGGTCACTGCTCGACGAGCGACCGCTGCACCGCCTGTATGGGCGTGTGACCAAGGTGGTGGGCCTGACCGTGGAATCGGTGGGTCCGCCGGCCCGGATTGGGGAGCTGTGCCGGCTCTCCTCCGCCGCCGGGGCGGATTGTCTGGCCGAGGTGGTCGGGTTCCGCGATGAGCGGCTCGTCCTGATGCCGATGGGCGAGTTGGCGGCCATCGCGCCGGGGGCGGATGTGTTGGCGACCGGGGAGTCGTTCACCGCACCGTGCGGCAGGGCGCTGTTGGGGCGCGTCCTGGACGGATTGGGTCATCCCCTGGATGGGAATGGGCCTGTGCACGCGGAGGAACGGCGGCCGGTGGACGCGGCGCCGCCCAACCCGCTCGCCAGGCCGCGCATCGAGCGAGCCCTGCAGACGGGCGTGCGCGCGATCGACAGCCTGCTGACCGTGGGGGAGGGCCAGCGAATGGGCATTTTCGCGGGCAGCGGGGTCGGAAAGAGCACGCTGTTGTCGATGATCGCCCGGCACACGTCGGCGGACGTCAACGTGATCGCCCTCATCGGCGAGCGCGGGCGCGAGGTCAACGAGTTCCTCGAACGGGACCTCGGCGAGGAGGGCCTGGCCAAGAGCGTGGTGGTGGTGGCGACCTCGGATCAACCGGCTCTCATCCGCCTGAAGTCGGCGTTCGTCGCGACCACCATCGCCGAATGGTTCCGGGACCAGGGGTGCACCGTCAACCTGATGATGGACTCCCTGACCCGATTCGCGATGGCCCAGCGGGAGATTGGATTGGCCGTCGGCGAGCCGCCCGCCAGCCGGGGGTACACCCCGTCCGTCCTGGCCCTGTTGCCGCGGTTGTTGGAACGGGCGGGCACGGCCAAGCGGGGCCGGATCACCGCGTTCTACACGGTGCTGGTCGACGGGGATGACCTGAACGATCCGATCGCCGACGCGGTGCGGGGGATCCTCGACGGGCACATCGTCCTGTCCCGGCCGCTCGCCAACGCGGGCCGGTTTCCCGCCATCGACGTTCTGCAGAGCCTCAGCCGCCTGTTCCCGGCTCTGGCGGATGGGGCGCACCAAGCAGCGGCCAGGCAGGTGCGGAGTTGGTTGCAGAAGTACAGCGAGGTGGAGGATCTCTTGCGGATCGGGGCGTACCAACGGGGGGCGGACGCGGAGGCGGACGTGGCCATCGCGATGTTCCCCAAGGTGGTGGAATTTCTTCGCCAATCGGCGGATGAGCCCGCGCCCCTGGAGGCGTCCGTGGCCGAATTGATCCGCATGGCGGGAGGGACGGCATGATGGACCGGACGCGGCGGTATCGGAGATTGCTGGCGGTCAACCGCTCGCTGGAGCAGGTGAGGTCCTCGGCGCTTCGGCGTTCGCAGCGCGAGCGGGAGCACGCGTCGGCGGCGTTGGACGAAGCGCGGCGCGCCCTGGCCGAGGCGCTGGGATGGCGGGACGGGTGCCGGACCGGCGCGGACCTGTTGCTGTGGCACGAGTACACGGAGGCGCTCACGGCGCGGGTGCGTCACCGCGGCGACCGTTTGGCGGCGGCCGAGACCGCACTCGAAATGGAGCGATCGCGCATGCAGGAGGCGCATCGTGAGGTGAAGCGCTGGGAATTGGCGGTCGAGGCCCAGGTTCGCCTCGAACATGCGGCGACAAACGCCCGCCGCGCGCGGGAGTTGGAAGATCACATCCAGCGCGCGGCCGGGAGGCGCGAGGGGTGATGGCCACGGCGGCGATGCGGGCGGAAAGGCGGTCCGTCGGCCGGGTGCTGGCCTGGATCGCCCTGGTGGTGGTCGTGCCGCTGGTCGCGACGGTGGCCATGGTCGCAGGCGCCCTTCAGCTGGCCGGGGTCCCGGTGTGGCAGAGCGTGCGCCATCTGACGTCCCACGACACCGCCTCGTCCGGAGATACCCCGTTGGCACAGGCGCAACAGGCCCTGGAGGATACCCGGCGAAAGTTGGCGGACGCGCAAAAACAGGTCGCGACGCTCGAGCAGCAGCTGACGGCGTCGCAGCAGTCCCGGGAACAGCTTGCGCAACAACTGGCACAGGCGCAAGCCCGATTGGCCGCGGCGGCCGACGACCGGGCGCGGGCGGTGAAGGAGGCGCAGTGGCTGACGGGGATGGATCCCGCACAGGCCGCGGGCGTGGTCGCCAAGCTGCCCACCGCCGAGGCGGCGCGCGTGATCGCCGCCATGGCGCCCGACGCGTCGGCGCAGGTTCTGGCGGCGCTTCCCGCGCAGACAGCGGCTGCGCTGATGGCGCAGGCCTCCGGGGTGGCCGCGATGAATGCGGCGGATGGAAGCGGGAACGCGACGGACACCGGCAATACCAGCGGATGATGAGGAGAGGAGGGAAGCCATGAGGATTTCGGCCGGTTCGACGACAACCGCGGGTGGACACGCGGTCCCTTCAGGCGGTCCGCCCAAACGGGACGATCCCGATGCCTTCTGGCAGGCGCTGGTCGCCAGTGGTCTTCTCGCGACACCCACCATGCCGGGAATGCCCGGAATGCCTGCCCAAGGGGCGGCCGCCGCGCCCGGAATATCCCCTCGCGGGGTGCCCGCCACGGCCTTGAGCGAGGAATCGGGGGCGCTCGCAACCCGGCGGGGCGGACCGCGAGCGGGGGCGGAAGGTTTGGCCGGCGCGCAGGACGCGGCCGACGGACGCGGCGCGATTGGCGGAGGAGGCCCGCCGTCGGGGATGGCGTGGGATGAGCGTCCGATGGACGGAGCGGACGGGCGGCCGGCCCGATTCAACCAAGCAGGGCAGGCGGGCCGAACGAACCAGAGGGCGGACGTATTGCCCGCGGATGCCCAAAGCGACACATTTGCATCGGTCTTGTCCGAGGGGATCGAGGGTGGCACCGGTGTGAGGGCCGCTTCTCAACCCCAACGGGCCCAATGGGGGCCTGGAAGGTCGGGTTCGCGGTCGGCAACGCCGCCAGGCGTGATGCCGGAGATCCCCGGTACCTCGCCGTTTGTGGGGCACGCAGCCAGCACCGAAATGCCGGACGGAGAGGATGGGGATGCGGAACCCGGCCGCAATCGGACCATGTGGAACGGTCGGAGCGCGGCCGCTGCCGGGCTTATGCAGGGAACCGGACATGGACGGAGCGGGACTGGGATGAGCGCCTCGGATGCCGCGGAACGGGCCGGCTGGGACGGTGCGCATGCCGTATCGTCCCAGGACGGGTTGCAGGGTCTGGCGGGTGCGCCGACCCCCTCCGCGAATGCGCTCGTGGCCCAAAGCGCGCCATCGGGGAACTCGCCCTCCGGTGCTCACCCCATCGTGCGATATCTCGACGCGCAGGCGGCACCGCAGCTCGCGGGATTGGTGGTGCAGTCGGTGGATCATGGCGTGCAGCAGGTGCAGGTGCGGGTTCATCCGGAGGGGTTGGGCGATCTGACTCTGACCGTCCACCGGACGGACGCCGGAGTGCGGGTGGAGTTGGCGGCGGCCCAGTGGTCCACCGGCCAGTGGTTGACGGGCCTCACGGGACAATTGACCGACGCCATTCGGGCCTCCGGAGTGGCGGTTGCGTCCGTGCAGGTGGTCTTCGGTGGGTGGACCGGACAGGCGGATGCGGGGGGCAACCGTTCCCGGCAAGGAGCGTCGTCACACGGGGATGGCCCGGGGGAGCGTGAGGTGACGGAAGGGAGCCGGACGGCGCGGATCAAAGCCGTGTCCTCCGGACCGCCCCTGGGCGGATGGCGAGGGTTGCAGGCGTAGGAGGGAGACGGAATGGCGGACGGTATTCAGGCGCCCGGCGGCACGCTGGGCAAGGACGCCTTTTTGCAACTGATGGTCACGCAGATGCGGTACCAGGACCCGCTTCAGCCGATGGACAACTCGCAGTTCCTGGCACAACTTGCTCAGTTCACGGCCCTGGAGCAGATGACCAACGTCGCGCAGACGGAGAGCCAGGTGCTGCAGGCCGTCCAGACGTTGCAGCGCACGGCGTTGCACCAATGGATGGGAGCGCAGGTCACGGTCTCGGATGGGCAGGGAGGCACCGTGTCGGGGGCCGTGGAGGGGATCCGGTTCGGTGCGGACGGCACGCCGATGCTGCAGGTCAATGGAAAGACGTACGCCATCGACGCGGTTCAATCCATCGACGGGTGAATCCGTAAGGCTTGGGCGCACAGAGCCGCCACAGGAGGGGACGACAAATGCTTCGGTCCATGTATTCGGCCATATCGGGCATGCAGGGTTTCGCCACGAAGTTGGATGTGATTGGAAACAACATCGCGAACGTCAACACACCCGGGTTCAAGTCGGGGCGCGTCGATTTCGCCGACGTGTTGAGCCAGACCATCTCGGGAGGCAGCGCGCCGGCGGGATCGAATGGCGGGACGAACCCGGTGCAGGTTGGGCTCGGGATGCGCGTCGCCGGGATCGATACCCTCTTCACGCAGGGAGCGGACCAGTCGACAGGAGTGTCGACGGATCTCGCCATCAACGGGGCGGGTTTCTTCACCGTCACCGACAGCTCCGGGCAGACGTACTTGACACGCGCAGGCGATTTCAGCGTAGACGCCGCCGGGAACCTGGTTCTGCCGGACGGCAAGGTGGCGGCGGGGTTCAAGGGAAGCACGCCACCGACCAGCTCGGCGACACCCACCGCGGTCAATCTGAAGAACTGGGTGCCGTCGGGAAACACCTTGGCGGAGGCGCCGGATGTTCAGATCGGCCCGGATGGCAGCGTGTCCGCCATGGTCAATGATTCCAGCGGCAATGTGTCGCGCGCCACATTGGGTTACCTGGCCATCGCCACGGTGCCGAACCCGGGCGGTCTGCAGAAGGTGGGCGACACGCTGTTCGTCGAGGGCAGCAATTCGGGCCCGGTCACCTATCAGGTGGCAGGTACGAACAACACCGGCTCTGTGGCGAGCGGCTATTTGGAGATGTCCAATGTCGATCTGACGCGCGAGTTCACGGAGATGATCGTGGCGCAGCGGGGGTTTGACGCGAACTCGCACATCATCGGCACGGCCAACGCCATCCTCCAGGACATCGTCAACCTGAAGAACAGCTGACGGAGGGCCTTGAGGCGGGCCGAAGCGGCCACGCGTGGTGCTTCGGCCGGGAGGGATGGGCTTGATTCAGTTGACTCGATTGAACGGCAGCGTGATCTGGTTGAACCCGCTGTTGTTTGAGTCCGTGGAGCAGACGCCCGATACGGTGATCCTGCTCACCAACGGGCATCGGTACGTGATCCGCGAGGATGCCGAGGACGTGAGTCTGCGGATGGCGGCGTTTTTCCGGCAGATCGGGTTGGCTGGGGCCCGGGTCGTGAAGGAGGAGTCAGGGTGAAGCGCGCGGTCGTCTGGATGGTCTCCATCATTTCGGGGGTGGCGGTTCTGGTCGCGGCCGGCCTGGGCGGGTTTTGGTACTGGAAGTCGGCGCACGCCAGGACCACCGCGGCGAAGGCGCCGACGGCGACCGAGCTCAAGCAACTCCGCGTGGACCTTCCGGAGAATACCACGAATCTCCAGGACGGCCTGATCCAGTTCACGCTGTCGCTGCAGGCGCACGACGCCGAGACGAAGACGGAGCTGGGAGACCTCCTGCCGCAGGTGCAGGATGTGGTCAACCGGACGATGCGCGGCTTCACCGCCCAGGAGCTGCGCACGCAATCGGGGGTCACGCATCTGGCGGCGGCGCTCCGGGACGCGGTCAACGGAATGCTGCCCAAGGGTCGCGTCGATGCGGTGTATTTTTCCACCATCGTCGTCCAGTGAGCGCGTGATGCGGGAAGGGAGGGATGAGGATGTCGGAGGTGCTGTCGCAGGAGGAGATCGACGCGCTGTTGTCGGCCCTCAACCGGGGAGAGCTGAACGCCGACGAGATTCGGGAGGAGTCCTCGGGCCCGCAGGTGCGCAACTACGACTTCCGGCGGGCCATGCGGTTCTCCAAGGATCACATCCGGATTCTGCGGCGGATCCACGAGCACCTCGCCCGCCTGTTGACGACCCACCTGTCCGGGCAGCTGCGCGCGGTGGTTCAGGTGCAGGTCGAGACGGTGGACCAGCTCCCGTACGAGGAGTTCATCCGTTCCATCCCGCCGTTGACCGTCATTCAATTGGTGGAGATGGCGCCCCTGCCCGGAAAGATGGTGCTCGAGTTCAATCCGCAGGTCGTCTTCGCCATGCTGGATCGCATGATGGGCGGTTTCGTGCGCGGCCCATACCGGGAGCGGGAATTGACGGAGATTGAGCTGACGCTGGTCGAACGGCTCTTCTCCTCTTTGCCGGGATTCATCGCGGAGGCGTGGCGGAACGTCGAGGCGCTTTCGCCGAAGCTCCTGCATCTGGAGAGCAACCCGCAATTCGTCCAACTGACGACGCCCAACGAGACCGTCCTGGTGATCACGATGAGCGCGCGGATCGGTTCGGTTTCGGGATTGGTCAATGTGTGCATTCCGCACGTGACCCTCGAACCGGTGCTGCCTCGGCTGAGCACGCAGCGGTTCATGGACAGCCGCCGATCCGGTGGATGGCAACAGGAAGATGAGCGCCGTCTGGCGAAACACCTGATGGGCGTTGCGGCCGAGGTGGCGGTGGAGCTGGGTCGGGCCCGGCTCACCATGGCGGAGGTGCTGGATCTGCAGGTCGGGGATGTGATCCCATTGCAACAGGCGATACAGGCTCCGTTGACGGTGTACGTCAACGGGGTGCCGACATACACGGCGAGCGCCGGTCAGCGCAACGGCCGGTACGCGGTGAAGGTGTTGACGGAGTGGCGGGAGGTGAATGACGATGAACGACCAGGCGAAGTTGTCTCAGGAGGAGATTGACGCCCTGCTGCGCGGCGAGTGGCCGGCGGCGGATGCGCTGGACGAGGCACCTCCCCTGTCCGACGAGGAGCGGGATATGCTCGGCGAGATCGGCAACATCAGCTTTGGATCCGCCGCGACCAGCCTGTCCGCGCTGCTCCAACGGCGGGTCGAGATCACCACGCCGCAGGTGTCGCTTCTGCGCAACGAGCGCCTCGAGGCTGATCTCGCCCGCCCTTACGTGATGGTCATGGTCGAATTCACCGCGGGCCTGTCCGGCACAAACGCGCTGGCGGTCGAGATGCAGGACGCGAAGACCATCGCCGACCTGATGCTCGGCGGCGACGGGCGCAATGTCGACATGGAGCTCAACGAGCTGCACCTCAGCGCGGTGGCGGAGGCGATGAACCAGATGATGGGCGGCGCGGCGACCGCCCTGTCGACGATGCTCGGCCACCCGGTGAACATCTCGCCGCCCCAGGTCCAGTTTGTCGATCTCGCCGCCGGTGACGAGTTCAGCCTGGATCACCAGGACTGGGTGGTGAAGACCTCCTTCCGGCTGCGCGTGGGCGACCTGATTGACTCCTCCATCATGCAGCTGGTGCCGGTCTCCTTCGCCCGCGAGCTGTTGGACCACCTGCGGCGGGGCATGGCGGGGGAGGATTCCGCTGCGGGCGGGGCGTCGGCGGCGCTCGCCCCGGCGGATGGCACGGGCCCGCAGGGGGGACTCCCGGAGAGGGCCGAGACGCAACCCGGGAGGCCGGGCGATCAGGCTTCCGCACTTCGGGAGCGGATGGCGGGACCCAAGGAGCGCCCGGAATCGGTGAGCCTGGATCGGGGCGCACCCGCAGCGGTTGCGGCCGCAGACCGGCCGCCCACCCCGGCGGTGGCTGCGGACAAGCCCGTGCGGCCCGCACCCGCCGTGGAGATCAAACGGCCTCAGTTCGCCGACTTCGACGACCGGGACCCTCCGGCGCAGACGCCGCGCAACCTGTCGCTGTTGCTGGACGTGTTGCTCGACGTCACCGTGGAGTTGGGCCGGACGCGAAAGTCCATCCGGGAGATCCTCGATCTCGCGCCCGGGTCGGTGATTGAACTCGAGAAATTGGCGGGTGAGCCCGTCGATATCCTTGTCAACGGCAAGCGCATCGCCACCGGTGAGGTGGTCGTCATCGACGAGAACTTCGGGGTGCGCGTAACGGACATTCTCAGCCCGGTGGACCGGGTGAAAAAATTGCAGTGACCAGTACGTGGAGGAGTGGGCAACCGGTGGCAAATCGAATCCTGGTCGTCGACGACGCGGCGTTCATGCGGATGATGATCAAAGACATCCTGACCAAGAATGGCTACGAGGTCGTCGGTGAGGCGTCCGACGGGGTGCAGGCGGTGGAGAAATATCAGGAACTGCAGCCGGATCTGGTGACGCTGGACATCACCATGCCGGAGATGGACGGAATTGAGGCGCTCAAGCGCATCCGCGCCGTCGATCCCAACGCGCGCGTGATCATGTGCTCGGCCATGGGGCAGCAGGCGATGGTGATTGACGCCATTCAGGCCGGGGCCAAGGATTTCGTCGTCAAACCGTTTCAGGCGGACCGCGTGATTGCGGCGGTCAAAAAGGTGCTCGGCTGACCGGTGAAAGGCGATGAACTCGTCGGTCTTGGGGAACCCCGTGTGGACGGCGCTGCAGTTGCTCGTCTCCCTGGCCGTGGTCCTCGGCTTGGCCGTGGTGTCCATCCGGTATCTGTCGCGGCGGACGCGGTCATCGAAAACCGGTCAGATCCAGGTGCTGGCCGCGCGTCAGGTGGCGCCGAACCGGTCGGTGCAGGTGATCGAGGTGCACGGGCGGCGGTACCTCATCGGCGTGGGCGATCAGGTGTCCCTGTTGGCCGATGTCACGGAGTCGTTTCCTGCGGATCCGGGGGACGCGCGGGTGGGCGACGAGGCGCAGTCGGTGTTCGCGCGCGTCCTGGCGGAGCGGATGCGGCGCCTGACGGATCGGGGGGCGGAACGTGATTCGGACCCCCCCCTGTAACGGTGCGCGATGGGACGGTGCACCGACGCCGCGGGATCCTCTTGTGCGCTGGTGGATCCGGCCATCGCACGTGGCGCGGTTGGTCCTGTCCGCCGCGATGGTCCTGATCCTGGTGCACCCGCACGCGCTGGCCGCGACCACTTCGTCCACCGGTCTTCCCGGCGTTCAGGTGAGCGTCGGGGCGGGCGACTCACCGCAGGCCGTCGCCTCGACGCTGAAGATCGTCCTTCTGTTGACGGTCCTGTCGTTGGCGCCCGCGATTCTCATCCTGATGACGTGCTTCACGCGGGTCGTCGTGGTGCTTTCGTTCGTGCGCAGCGCCCTGTCGTTGCAACAGTCTCCGCCCAACCAGGTGCTCATCGGCCTGGCGCTGGTCATCACGCTGTTCGTCATGCAACCGACGATATCGGCGGCGAACAGCCAGGCGCTGCAGCCGTATCTGCGCGGGGAGATCAGCCAGACGGTGGCGCTGGAGCGGGCGGAGGTCCCGTTCAAGACGTTCATGGCCAAGCACACGCGCAAGCAGGATCTGGACCTCTTCTTGTCGTATCGGCACCTGCCACCGCCCAAGGCGCCGGCGGACATCCCGCTGACCGCCCTGGTCCCGGCGTACACCATCAGCGAGCTGAAGACCGCGTTCCAGATTGGCTTCATGGTCTATCTCCCATTTCTCGTCATCGACCTGGTGGTGGCCACCACGCTGATGTCCATGGGCATGATGATGCTGCCGCCGGTGATGATCTCGCTGCCGTTCAAGGTGCTGTTGTTCGTCATGGTGGACGGGTGGTATCTGGTCGTCAAGTCGCTGTTGTCGGGATACACATGATGGGCGCGAGTGCGTCCGGGCGCCAATGGCGTGAAGGAGGGCGATGGCGGTGGACCCGAATTTTATCATCGGCATCGGGGCCCAGGTGATGTGGTTGGTGGTGAAGCTGACCGCTCCGGTGCTCGGCCTCGGTCTCGCCGCGGGCGTCGCCGTCAGCCTGTTCCAGGCCACGACGCAGATCCAGGAACCGACCCTGTCGTTCATCCCCAAGGTCGCGGCCGTCATGGCGGCGCTCCTTTTGTTCGGTCCGTGGATGCTGACGGTGTTGGTGGACTTCGGCGTTCAGGTGCTCGGACACCTGAATGACTTCGTGCGTTAACGATGTGGGCATTCGCGATTGATCACTATCCGTTGTACCTGTTGGTGCTGCTTCGCGTGGTGGCGTTCATCGCCGTCTCTCCGGTGATGTCGGTGCGGTTTTGGCCGGCGTGGGCCAAGCTCGGGTTGGCCGCGTTCACGGCGCTGTGGATGACCCCCGCCATCTCCGGCGCACCGGCGGTGAATCCGTGGACGGACCCCGGCCGGTTTATCGACCTGGCGCTGCGCGAGAGCGTGACGGGCATTCTGCTCGGGTTTGTGGCCACCGCCGTGGTGGCGGCCGTGAGCATCGCCGGCCAGGTGTTTGACCTTCAAATCGGCTTCACATCGGGTGCCCTGTTCGATCCGTCGAGCGGCCAGACGAGCGGCGTGACCGGAGGCCTTCTGTCGGCGCTGTTCACACTGTACTTTCTCGGACTCAACGGGTTGGACGGCCTGATGCTGGCCTGCATGAACTCCTACCGGTTCGTCGGTCTGGGTGCGCTGCACCTGCCGGATCTGTCCTGGGCGATGTTCGCCCGGCTGCTCGATGTCGTGATGGCTCTGGCGATCCAGTTGTGCGCACCGCTTTTGGCCGCGCTCGTGTTGACGGATGTCACGTTTGCGCTGCTCTCCCGCGCGGTGCCGCAGATGAATGTGTTCGTCGTCGGCCTGCCCGCGAAATTGTTCGTCGGCCTCGGCCTGTTCGCGGTCGTCATGCCGGCGATGGTGGACGGATTCGGCCGCCTGTTCGCCCAGTTGTTCCTGCAGGTGGATGGGATGTTGCGCGGGTTGGGGGGATGAGGTGTGGTTCCGTTCTCGCTGCAGCGGTTTGCCGAGGAACGGACGGAGCGAGCCACCCCGCGGCGGCGGCAGGAGGTGCGCCGCCAGGGACGGATTCCGCACAGCCCGGAGCTCAGCGGGGCCGTGGCGCTGTTGGCGGGGGTGTTGGCGCTCGTCGCGTTCGGCGCGCAGGTGTGGAATCAAGCCATCGACGCCATGGCCTCCGGCCTGTCGGCGGCGGTGCCTCTTGACTGGACGCCGAAGGCGGTGAGCGCCATCTTCCTCGGGCTCGCGCTGCGTGTGGCGAAGATGGTGCTTCCGGTGGCGGGGATTGCGCTGCTGGCGGGGATGGCGGCCGCCTTCGCCCAGGTCGGGCCCCTGTTTGTGCCAAGGCTCCTCGTGCCCGATGCGGGCCGCGTCAATCCATTGGCTGGGATCCGGCGGCTTTGGAGCGCCAGGACGCTCGTCGAGGCGGCCAAGTCGGTGGCGAAGCTGACCTTGGTCGGAGCGGTGGCCTACGCTGCGGCGAAGGGGGCGGCCGAGTCGGTGGCGCGGCTCGGAGGCGTGGACCCGGCGGGGGTGCCCGGGGCCATCGGCCGGGAGGCGGGACGGTTGGCCGTCGAGATCGCCGCGGCGTTGGCCGCCATCGCCGCGTTGGACTGGATTTGGCAGCGATTTTCCTTCGAGCGCAGCATCCGGATGACGCGGCAGGAGGTCAAGGACGAGTTCCGGCAACAGGAGGGAGACCCGCAGATCCGCCAGCGCATCCGCCAGCAGGCGCGCGCCCTGGCGATGCGCCGCATGATGCAGAACGTCCCGAAGGCGGACGTGGTCGTGACCAACCCCACACACTTCGCGGTGGCCCTGCGCTACGACGCGAAGACCATGTCCGCGCCACGCGTGGTCGCCAAGGGACAGGATGAGCTGGCGCTGCGCATCCGGTCCATCGCCCGTTCGCACGGGGTCCCGGTGGTCGAAAACCGCCCGCTCGCACAAACGCTCTACCGCCGGGTGGAGGTGGATGAGGCCATCCCGCGCGAGCTGTACCGGGCGGTCGCGGAGGTGCTGGCGTACGTGTACCGGATGCGGTCGGGGTTGGTGAAGGGGTGACATGGTGAAGCGGTCCGATCTGGCCGTGATGGCAGCGGTCATCGGGATTGTCGTGATGATGGTGATCCCGCTCAACAAGACCTTGCTCGACGTGCTTTTGGTGATCAATCTGTTCGCGTCGATGACGGTGCTGATGGTGGCGATGAACACCAAGGAGCCGCTGGAGTTCTCCGTGTTCCCGTCGCTGCTGTTGATCACGACGCTGTACCGGCTGGCGCTCAACGTGTCCTCGACGCGGCTCATCCTGACGCAGGCGGACGCCGGCTCGGTGATCGCCACATTCGGAAACTTCGTCATCAGCGACAACATCGTCGTCGGGTTCGTGGTGTTCCTCATCCTCGCGGTGATCCAATTCATCGTGATCACGCGCGGGGCGGAGCGCGTGGCGGAGGTGGCGGCCCGCTTCACGTTGGACGCCATGCCGGGCAAGCAGCTGTCCATCGACGCGGACCTCAACGCGGGGCTGATCACGGAGCAGGAGGCCAGACGCCGGCGCCAGACCATCGAACGCGAGGCGGATTTCTACGGGGCGATGGACGGCGCTTCGAAATTCGTCAAAGGGGACGCCATCGCGTCGATGCTCATCGTCGCCATCAACACGGTGGGCGGGTTCATCATCGGCATGGCGATGCACCACATGGACTGGTCCACCGCCGCGCACACCTACACCCTGCTGTCGGTGGGCGACGGGTTGGTCAGCCAGATCCCGGCCCTGCTCCTGTCGACGGCGACCGGCCTGATGGTCACCCGGGCGGCGTCGGACGCCAACCTCGGGACGGACGTGCTCAAGCAGGTCATGCAGTATCCGCGGGCTCTGTTTCTGGTCGCCGCGGCGCTGGGGCTGTTGGGACTTTTCACGCCCATCGGGATTCTGCGCACGGGACCGGTGGCGGCACTGGCCGCGCTGATCGCCTGGCGCGTGCAGCGCCAGGCGGATCAGATGCAGCGCCGCGAGCAGGAGCAGGCGTTGCGGGCCAAGACGGAGGAGGTCAAAAAGCCGGAGAGCGTCTACACCCTCCTGGGGGTCGATCCGATTGAATTCGAGTTCGGCTACGGGCTGATTCCGCTCGTGGACGCCAAGCAGGGGGGCGATCTGCTGGACCGGGTGGCCCTCATCCGGCGCCAGCTGGTCCTGGAGCTGGGCCTGGTGATCCCGGTGGTAAGGCTGCGTGACAACATTCAGCTCAAGCCATCGGAGTACGTCGTGAAGATACGAGGAGTCCAGGTGGCGCGCGGCGAAGTATGGATGGGACATTGGCTGGCCATGAGCCCCGGGGTGGAGGACCCGAGCCTGGGCGGAATTCCGACCCGCGAACCCGCGTTCGGCATGCCCGCGGTGTGGATCCCGGCGGAGGTGCGGCATCGGGCGGAGGCGTCGGGATACACCGTGGTGGACCCGAGTTCCGTGATCGCGACGCACCTGACCGAGGTGTTGAAACGCCACGCCCACGAACTTCTGGGCCGCCAGGAGACGCAGGCGTTGCTCGACCACATCAAGACCTCGGCGCCCGCGCTGGTCGAGGACGTGGTGCCCGGGGTGCTGACGGTCGGTCAGGTGCAGCGCGTGCTGGCGAATCTGTTGCAGGAGGGCGTCTCGATTCGGGACCTGGTCACCATCCTCGAGACCCTCGCCGACGCGGGGCGCACGACGAAGGACACCGATCTCCTGACCGAACACGTGCGCCAGGCGTTGGGCCGGCAGATCTGCCAGCAGCTCAGGGCGCCGGATGAACCGTTGACGGTCCTCACCCTCGCGCCCGCGGTGGAGGAACGGCTGCAGGCGTCCCTGGTGACGTCGGACGCGGGCACGTTCCTGGGGGTCGATCCGCAGGTGGCGCAGCAGCTCATCCGCCGGTTGCGGGAGGAATGGACCCGCCAGCAGAATCTCGGCAAATCGCCGGCGCTCCTGACCCATCCACGCCTGCGCCTGCCGGTTCGGCGCTGGTTGGCGCGGATGCTTCCGGACATGCCGGTGCTGTCGTACAACGAACTGGATCCGGCCGTGGCCATTGAGAGCGGAGGGGTGGTGAATCTGTGATTGTCCGGCGGTATGTGGTCCGCGAGATGCCCGAGGCGGTGGCGCTCATCCGCAAGGAGCTCGGGAAGGACGCGGTGATCCTCAGCACAAAGAAAATTAAACAGAGGAAATGGCTGGGGCTGTGGCGAAGCACCCGCATCGAGGTGATGGCCGCCACCGGTGACGACGTGCCGCTCGTCGCCGACAGCGCCCGGCCGCGAACGGGCGTGCGACCCGCCGCCAGCGCGGTGCGGCCCAGGGAGGCGCGCGGCTCCGAGGCCGAGGAGGCCGCGGCGCTGGCCGCGGCAACCGGAGCGTTGGCCGCGGCACCCGGGACGGTGGCCGCGGCAACCGAGGCGCCGGGGTGCGCCCCGATGCCCGGGTCTCGGGGGCTCTTGTCACCGCCCGTCACCGTGCCCCCGCCGAACGAGGGGGCCGGCACCGAGCCGGCCGTGACGTCGGACGCCCTCGAATCGGTCCGGCAGGAGCTCGCGGAGGTCCGGCGCCTGATTGAAGCGGCCGTGCAGGCGGGGGAGCTGGGAATGCGCGGGCTCCTGCAGACGCTCGTGCGGCAGGGGGTTCAACCCGAACAGGTGTGGCCGCTGTTGGACTCGCCCGGGGCCTGGCCGACGGAGGAGAAGAACGTCTACAACCCGTCGCTTCCGGCCCGCGCGGAACAGTTGAAGACGGCGCTGACCCGGCGGATTGTCGACAGCCTGGCGGATCTGCGCCAGCCGCAGCCCATCGCGCCGGATGCCCGGGTGGTCGTGCTGGTCGGCCCGACCGGGGTCGGCAAGACGACAACCATCGCCAAGCTGGCGGCGCTCCACGTGATCGCGGGAGACCGGAGGGTCGGTTTGGTGACGACGGACACCTACCGCATCGCGGCCGTGGACCAGCTCCGCACCTACGCGACCATCCTGAACGTGCCGCTGGAGGTCGTGGAGCAGCCCGCGGACTTCCCGGCGGCGCTGGAACGGCTGTCGGACCGGGATCTGATTTTGGTCGACACCGCCGGGCGGAACTTCCGCATGGACGTGTACGTCGATGAGGTTCGGGCTCTGCTCGCCGCGGCGCCCGTGGACGAGGTCCACCTGGTGCTGTCGCTGACGGCCAAACCGGAGGACATGGACGTGGTGGCCGGGTCGTTCCAAGCGCTACCCGTTCACAAACTGTTGTTCACCAAGTTGGATGAGACCCTGAGCCACGGGGCGATTCTCAACCTGATGTGCAAGTACCGTCTGCCGCTGTCCTACGTCACGACCGGTCAGAATGTGCCGGATGACCTCGAGGTGGCGGACATTGAAAAACTGGTCCGGGTGATCCTTGGGGGGGCCGCGTGATGCTCGAGCCGGAGGAAGCGACGCGGGTGTGGGATCGGGGCCCCGGACTGGATGCGCCGGCGGTGAAGCCGTCCGTCGTGGCGGTGGCCAGCGGCAAGGGCGGGGTGGGGAAGACCCATTTCTGCGTCAATTTCGCGCTGGGACTGATGCAACACCGGATCCGTCCCATGGTTTTCGACGCGGACGTCGGCTTTGCGGATGTGGAGGTGATGCTCGGCGTCCGTCCGAAGCGGACCCTGATCGATGTCCTGGAAGGGACCAGCATATTCGACGCGATCGAATACGGGCCGGGCGGTGTGCCGTTTCTGTCGGCGGGCAGCGGCCTGTTGGACCTGCACGACCTGACCCAGGAACAGGTGGAGCGGCTGATGCGGCAGGTCACTCAGCTGCAGGAGCGGTTCGATGTGGTGCTGTTGGACTGCGGATCGGGGATGGGCCCGAACTTTGAGCGCCTCCTGGCCGGCGTCGACGAGCTGTTCCTCCTCACCACGCCGGAGCCTACGGCGCTCGCGGACGCCTATGCGCTGCTCAAGCTGCTGACGCTGCGGGGCGTGCTGCCGCCCGTCCGGGTCGTGGTCAACCGGGCCGATTCGTTGGTGCAGGCGCGGGAGACGGCCGAGAAGTTGCGTTTGGTCGCGGACCGGTTCCTGGACGCGTCCGTGGATGTGCTCGGATACATTTTGGAGGACGACGCGGTCCCGCGCGCGGTGATGCAGCAGAGGGCGCTGTTGAGTGCCTTCCCTCAGTCGCCGGCTGCGCGTTGTTTTCAGCAGTTGGTGTCGAATTATCTGCGGCTCCATCCCGCACCCAAACCGGGCGGGCTCACCGGATTTTTCACCCGGCTGTGGCATCGCCTGCGCGAGGGCCCCGGTGACGCGCCGGGCGGTGCGTCGCACACCGGGTGACACGGAGTCTGACAAGGAAGTGCATGACGTGGAGAATCTCCAGTACCTTCAGGCATTCTTGGATGAATCGGATGAGAATTTGCAGACCCTCAACGAGCTGTGCCTGCGCGTGGAACGGGGCGAGGCGCAGGACGCCGACTTCGCGGCGATGTTCCGCGCCGCCCACACGTTGAAAGGGATGTCGGCGACCATGGGGTTTCAGACCATGGCGCAGGTGACCCACCGCCTGGAGGACGTCCTGGGCGTGCTGCGCGATCACCCGGGACGGGCGACGCCCGCGTGTGTCGATGTGCTGTTCGACGGCCTGGATGTGTTGGCGGCCCTGCTGGAGCGCATCCGGGAGACGGGGGACGAGCAGGGTGTCACCGCCGACGCGCAGATCGACGGGTTGGTCCGGCTTTATGACACGCTGAGTCAGGGGGACGGCCGCGCGTCGGCCGAGGTGGCGGCCGGATTGGCGAG
Organism: Alicyclobacillus sp.; assembly: GCF_023511815.1. Taxonomy (GTDB): domain Bacteria; phylum Bacillota; class Bacilli; order Alicyclobacillales; family Alicyclobacillaceae; genus Alicyclobacillus_H. Next base: position 22,045 of record NZ_JAIMAV010000004.1, on the reverse strand, counting down.
CTCAGCGACGGCCGTGCGCGCGGAACACGACGGCCTGCCCGCGGTGTCGGACAGCGCCCGCGCGGTGCTGGCGGCCGGTCAGGCGTCCGGCATGGCCACCGGCTGGGTGGTGCTGGAGTTCGATCCGGCGTGTGTCATGCCCGCGGCCCGAGCCCTGCTCGCGATGCGGGAGTTGGAACAGGCGGGCACCTGCGTCCAGTGCGATCCCGACGCCGAGCGGATGCAGCGCGGCGAGATCTCCCTTCGCGTGGCGTTTTTGATGGCCTTCGAGGGCGACCCCGAACCGGTGGTCCGCGGTCTGGGCGAGATGCCCGAGATCGCACGTGTCCGGTACGTCCCCTGGGCCGATTCGGCGGAGGGCGGGTCTGGCGTCGGCGGGGATGGCGAGACGACACCGGCCGCCGCGGCGGGTGCCGAGCCTCCCGCCGCGACGGGCCAGGGGACGCCTGCGCCGGGCGGCGGGCCGGCCGCGTCGGATGGCTCGGGGCATACGGCGGAGACGGCACCGGCTCCGTCGGCCCGGACCGCTTCCGGGGCGGCACGTGCTGGCGCGGCGCGGGCGGATCGCACCATCCGCGTTCCGGTGGAGCGCCTGGACACGTTGATGAACCTGCTCAGCGAACTGGTGATTGACCGCAATCGCCTCGCGACGCTCGCGTCATCGGTCGATCGCGCGGATCTTCGCGAGCTGGCCGATCACATCGCGCGGGTTGCGGGCGAACTGCAGACGGCCGTGATGTCGCTCAGGATGGTGCCCATCGAACACCTGTTCCAGCGATTCCCGCGGATGGTGCGCGACCTGGCCAGGACGCTCGGCAAGGCGATTGAACTGGAGATGAGCGGGCTCGAGACGGAGTTCGACCGGACCATCATCGACGAGATGGGCGAAGTGTTGGTGCATCTCATCCGCAACTCGGCGGATCACGGCCTGGAGGCGCCCGCCGAGCGGGTTGCGGCCGGAAAGCCGGAGGCGGGGGTCATCCAGCTGCGCGCGTATCCGTCCGGTCAACACGTGTTCATTGAGGTGGCGGACGACGGGCGCGGGATTGACGTCGAGCGGGTGCGCCGGCGCGCGGTGGAACGGGGACTGGCCGACCCGGTCAAGGCCGCCGGTTTGTCGGACGAAGAGGTGTACGAGTTTCTGTTCGCCTCCGGATTCAGCACCGCCGAGACGGTCTCCGACATCTCCGGACGCGGCGTCGGGCTGGACGCGGTGCGCCAGAAGGTCGAATCGCTGGGCGGGCGCGTGGAAATCGAGTCGCGCGCCGGATTGGGCACCACGTTCCGCATCCGGCTGCCGCTGACGCTCGCCATGCTGGAGGCGCTGTTGGTGGAGACCGCGGGGCACGTGTTCGCCATCCCCCTGTCGGCGGTCGAGGAGGTGGTGGCGGCCACGCCGGACAATGTCCGGATGGTGCACGGCCAACGCGTCCTGGACGACCGGGGAAGGCTCGTTCCGCTGGTCGAGGTGGCCGATTGGCTGTTGGGGGCGGAGCGGGAGGGCCGCTGGCTGGTCATCTGCCGGGAGGGCGCGAGGCGCGCCGCCTTCGGCGTGGAGCGGCTGCTCGGCCAGCGGGAGATTGTGCAGAAATCCCTCGGCGAGTACCTGGCGGACGTCCGCTGGTTCGCCGGCGCGGCCATCCTGGGGGATGGCGGCATCGCGCTGATCGCCGACGTGCACGCCTGGATGAACGGCGCCCTGCGGCGCTGACCACCGCGAGGCGGCGCCGCGGTGGGGCAATCGGGAAAGGAGTCGTTGCGTGTGGCAGAACGCCAGTACATCTTGTTTACCGTTGCGAACGAGCAGTACGGGGTGCCGGTGGAGCAGGTGCAGTCGGTGGAGCGCATGATGCCCATTGCGCACGTTCCACGCACGCTGCCGTTCATTCGCGGGGTCATCAACCTGCGCGGCGTGGTGACGCCCGTGATTGACCTCCGGGAGCGGTTCGGTTTCCCGCCGGTGGACGCGGACGCGAACACGCGCATCGTGATCGTCCAGGTGGATCGGTTCCACGTCGGGATGATCGTCGACATGGTGGACGACGTGGTGTCCATCGACGAGGCCGGGGTGGAGCCGCCGCCGGCGATGGTCGGGGGAGTGCAGGCGGAGTATCTGCACGGGGTCGCCCGGCGCGGTGAAGGGGTGCTCATCCTGCTGAACTTGGAGCGCGTGTTGTCGCATGCGGAGGAGCGGCAGCTGCGCGAGGCGGAGAAGGCTGTGCGCGGATGAACGGCGATATGACCTGGACGGATCCGGCGCTGGGGCTTCTGGCGGAGATCGGGAATGTGGGCGCGGGCCACGCGGCCACCGCCCTCTCGATGCTGGTGCAGGACCGCGTGAACATCTCGGTGACCCAGACGCGCGTGTGCCGTTTCTGCGAGATCCCGGACATCGTCGGGGGGGCGGAGCGGATGACCGCGGCGGTGGTCCTGCGCCTGGAGGGCGATCTCACCGGAAACATGATGTTTCTGTTGCCGGTCGCGGCGGCGAAGCGACTGGTGCGCCGCATGTTCGGAACCGGTGAGGACGAGCTCGATGAGGATTTCACGGAGATGGAGCTGTCGGCCCTGTCGGAGGCCGGGAACATCCTCGGGGGTTCCTATGTCACCGCGGTGACGGGATTGACCGGACTCCACCTGAACCAGTCGGTCCCGGCGGTGGCGGTCGACATGGCGGGCGCCATCCTCGGCACGGTGTTGACGGACACGGGGCAGACCGCGGACCAGGCGGTGGTCATCCGCACGTCCATCCGGCAGGGGGTCACCGACGTGGAGGGGCACCTGTTCGTGCTCCCGGATCCGGATGGCGTGGAAACGCTCTTTCGCGCGTTGGGGTGGCCGTATGAGTGAGGGGATGGATGCCATCATCCGGGTGGGCATCGCGGAAGCCGCGCTGGCACGGTCGGGGCAGCGGATCCGCACGGCCGGGCTGGGCTCCTGTGTGGGGGTGGTGCTCTACGATCCGGAGGCGGCCATCGCCGGGCTGGCGCACGTGATGCTGCCGAGCCCGCCGGGGCCGGAGCCGGTCAACTCGGCGAAGTACGGATCGACCGCCATCCCGTGGCTGGCGGAACAGCTGCGGGCCCACGGCGCCAACCTGCGCCGATTGTGCGCGAAGTTGGCGGGCGGGGCGCAGATGTTCGCGCCGAGCCGCTCGGACCTGCTGCGGGTGGGCCCGCGCAACGTGGAGGCGGTCCTGTCCGCCCTCGACACGCTCGGGGTGCCGGTGGTCGCGCAGGACACGGGGGGGCACGTGGGGCGGACCATCGAGTTCGACGTCTCCACGGGCGCGCTGTCCGTCCGCACGGCGCGCGGAGCGGCGTACACGATTTGACCGATGCGCCGCGTTGACGGCTTGAAACGAGAGCGGGTGGACACATGATACAGACGTTGTTGGCGTATCTCGTCCTGGCTTTGATGGGGGGTGCCGCCTGGTGGCTGGCGCGCCGGATGAAGCGCGCCGCGTCGCCAACGGGGACGACGGGCCGCGGGCTGAACCTGTGGCCGATCCGGGGATGGGCCGCACCCGTGCCGGATCAGGATGACATCGCGCGGGAGGCGGAGCGGGTGGCGGACGTGCTCGAGGACATCCACCGGCAACTGGCGGCGGACGGGCGGCGGTTGCGCCAGGATGTGGCTGTTGCGCTGGAACGATTGGACGAGGCGCATCGCGCCGAGTTGGACCGGCTCCACCAAGAGCTGTCGAAACTGCGGGCGCGGGTGGCGCAGCTGGAGGCATCCTCATCCACCGGTGAGCTCCGGGTGGATGCCGGGGGGCAACCGGCGGACGAGACGGACACCTTGGGCGCGGTCGCCGAGGCGCAGGCCGAAATGCAGGGCGAAGTCCAGGCCAAGGCGCAGGGCGAAGTGCGGGCCAAGGCATGGGGCGCGGCGCGGTCCATGCCTGTCGATCCCGAGGGCGTTTGGCAGGACACCTTTGCACCGGAGCCGCTTCATCCCGGCGCATCCGGCCTGGTGTGGGACGCCGAGCGGGGATTTCGCATCCTCGAGGCGTGGCAGGCGGGGCTGTCGCCGGAGGAGATCGCCGAGCGGGTCGGCGTTTCGCGAGCGGAGGTTCGGCACGTGGTGGAACTGATGACCCGCCCGGGCACGGACGCGATGTGACGCGGGGCGTTTTGTTGCCTGGCCTGCCGGCGTGTGCTATATTAGAGAACGGTGTGAAGGTTCGCCGAGGCGAAATACACACGTCCGCGGATGCGGTGCACGGTCCCGGTTCGGGTGGCACGGCAGAGGAAGCGGTCGGAGGACAAAACCACAGGAGGTAGAACGATGGCAATCATCTCCATGAAGCAGCTGCTGGAGGCGGGTGTTCATTTCGGACACCAGACGCGCCGTTGGAATCCGAAGATGGCGAAGTACATCTTCACCGAGCGCAACGGCATCTACATCATCGACCTGCAGAAGACGGTGCGCAAGGTCGAGGAAGCGTACAACTTCGTCCGCGATCTCGCCGCGGAGGGCAAGACCCTTCTGTTCGTCGGCACCAAGAAGCAGGCGCAGGACGCTGTGCGCGAGGAAGCGGAGCGGTGCGGCATGTTCTATGTGAACCAGCGGTGGTTGGGCGGTACCTTGACGAACTTCCCGACCATTCAGCGCCGAATCGCGCGCCTGCAGCAGCTGGAGTTGATGGAGGAGGACGGGACGTTCGACCGTCTTCCGAAGAAAGAGGTCATCCTGCTCCGCAAGGAGAAGGAGCGCCTGGAGAAGTATCTGGGCGGCATCAAGGGCATGACCAAGCTGCCGTCCGCCATGTTCGTGATCGATCCGCGCAAGGAGCGCATCGCGGTGGCGGAAGCGCGCAAGCTGGGCATTCCGATTGTGGCCATCGTCGACACCAACTGTGACCCGGACGAGATCGACGTGGTCATCCCGGGCAACGACGACGCCATTCGTGCGGTTCGCCTGTTGACGAGCAAGATGGCGGACGCGGTCCTGGAGGGCCGCCAGGGCGGCGAGGAGGCCACGACCACGGCCTGAAGTTGAGCCGGTGGGCTGTCCGGGGCTCTGTGCGGGCCCTGTGGCCGAACGCAAACGAACGGGAATACGGTGGGAAGGCGGATATCCGCCTCCCTGCCTCCGCGTCTCCGGGCCCATCCGGGCTGGGAGCGGTGAGGTGGCGGGAGATTCTCTGCCTCGTCACCTTTTTTATGCCAATGCGGGCCAAAGCGCAGTGAGGTCAACCAGACGGGAGGAAGGCAGATGGAGATCACGGCAGCAATGGTCAAGGAGCTGCGCGAACGCACAGGTGCTGGAATGATGGACTGCAAACGCGCCCTGGCGGATGCCAGCGGGGACATGGAGCGCGCCATCGAGATCCTGCGGGAGAAGGGGTTGGCGTCCGCGGCGAAGAAGGCCGGCCGCGTGGCGGCGGAAGGCCTGGTGGAGGCGTACATCCATGGCGGCGGGCGCATCGGCGTCCTGGTGGAGGTCAACTGCGAGACGGATTTCGTCGCGAAGAATGACGACTTCCGCGCCTTCGTCCACGACGTGGCGATGCACATCGCGGCCGCGGCGCCGCAGTACGTCCGGCGCGAGGAGGTCCCCGAGGACGTGGTGGCGCGCGAACGGGAGATCCTCCGGGCGCAGACCCTCAACGAAAACCCGAACAAGCCGGCGAACATCGTGGATAAGATCGTCGAGGGGCGCATCGACAAGTTCTTCAAAGAGGTCTGCCTGCTCGAGCAGCCGTTCGTGAAGGATCCGGACAAGACGGTCGAGCAGTTGGTGAAGGAGAAGATCGCGCAGATTGGGGAGAACATCTCCATCCGCCGGTTCTCGCGCTTCGTGGTCGGCGAGGGCATCGAGAAGAAGGAAGCCAACTTTGTGGAAGAGGTCATGGCGCAGGTGCGCTCGTGACGGGGAAGGGACACGCGAGTGTCCCTTTCTGCAACCGGCGCCCGTGTGACGCCATGCGGCGGCCCCGGGATGGGATGAAACGGAGGATGCGGGATGTCGACACCGAAATACAACCGAGTGGTGCTCAAACTCAGCGGTGAGGCGTTGGCGGGGGACAAGGGCTTCGGCATTGACCCGTCCGTCATTCAGACCATCGCGCAGCAGATCCGAGACGTGGTTCAGCTGGGCGTGCAGGTGGCCGTGGTGGTCGGGGGAGGGAACATCTGGCGGGGTATCTCCGGGAGTGCTCAGGGAATGGACCGGGCGACCGCGGACTACATGGGGATGCTCGCGACGGTGCTGAACGCCCTGGCGTTGCAGGACGCGTTGGAGAAGGTCGGGGTGGACACGCGCGTGCAGACCTCGGTCGAGATGCGCCAGGTCGCCGAACCGTACATTCGCCGCCGGGCCATCCGCCATCTGGAGAAAAACCGGGTGGTCATCTTCGCCGGCGGCACCGGCAACCCGTACTTTTCCACCGACACCACCGCGGCGCTGCGGGCCGCCGAGATTGAGGCGGACGTCATTCTGATGGCCAAGAACGGCGTGGACGGCGTGTACAGCGCCGATCCGCAGAAGCACCCGGACGCGGTGAAATACGAAGAACTCGGGTTTTTCGATCTCCTGAGCCAAGGGCTCGGCGTCATGGACTCGACGGCGACCTCGCTGTGCATGGACAACGACATCCCGCTCCTGGTGTTCGCCATCAATGAACCGGGCAACATCCGCCGGGCGGTGCTCGGAGAACCTATCGGGACAATTGTGGGGAGGAAGGCACGTGCTGAACGACGTGATTCGGTCCGCTGAGGAGCGGATGGACAAAGCGGTTCAGGTGTTCAAGCGAGACCTGGCGACGGTGCGCGCGGGGCGCGCCACCCCCAACATGCTCGACAAAATCACCGTGGAATACTACGGGAGCCAGATGCCGGTCAACCAGGTTGCGAGCGTCACCACGCCGGAGCCGCGCCAGTTGGTGATCGCCCCGTGGGACAAGGGGTTGCTGAGCGAGATCGAGCGGGCCATTCAGAAGTCGGATCTCGGGCTGAATCCGATGAACGACGGCTCGGTCATTCGCCTCATCCTTCCGCCGCTGACGGAGGAGCGCCGCCAGGAGCTCGTGAAGGTCGTGCGCAAGATGGCGGAGGAGGCGCGCGTGGCGCTGCGAAACGTGCGCCGGGACGCGAACGAGGATTTGAAGAAGTTGGAGAAATCCGGCGATGCGCCGGAGGATGAGGTGCGCCGGGCGACGGAAAAGGTGCAGGCGTTGACCGATCGCTTCGTGTCGGAGGTCGACAAGGCGGCCGCCGCGAAGGAGAAGGAGATCCTCGAGGTCTGATCCAGCGCGGGCACACGACGAGCCGGGACGACAGGGGGGTCACGCCGGTTGCTGAAGTGGATCCTCGGTAAGCGAACCCGGACGAGCGACCGGGGGGTGTCGTTGCCTTCCGGCAATCTGCCGGCGCACGTGGCCATCATCATGGACGGCAACGGGCGCTGGGCGAACCGGCGCGGACTGCCGCGCGTCGCCGGCCACCGGGCCGGGATGTCCAAGGTGCGGGAGGTGATCCGCGCCTGCGACGAATTGGGCATTCGGTGCCTGACGCTGTACGCGTTTTCGACGGAGAATTGGAAACGGCCGCCGCAGGAGGTCGAGTACCTGATGCGGCTGCCCGAGGAGTTTTTTCGCACCGAGATCGACGAGTTGGTCGAGCGCGGCGTGCGCGTCCGGTTCATCGGGGACACCTCGCAGCTGCCTCCGTACACCCAGGAGACGGTGCAGAGGACGCTCGAGAAGACGCGGGACAATCACGGGATGATTGTCAATTTCGCGCTGAATTACGGAGGGCGGGCCGATATCGTCGGCGCGGTCAAGGCGTACGCGCGGGAGGTGGCGTCGGGGCTCGCCTCGTGGGACGAGTTGGATGAGGCGCGCCTGGACGCGCACCTGTCGACGGCCGGGCTGCCCGACCCGGACCTGGTGATCCGAACCAGCGGCGAGATCCGCCTGAGCAATTTTCTGATCTGGCAGGCGGCTTACGCCGAGCTGTGGTTTACGGACGTTCTGTGGCCGGACTTCACCCGAGAGCACCTGGAGCAGGCGCTCCGCGACTACCAACGCCGCAAGCGGCGCTTCGGCGGGATCAAGTAGGTGGCGTGATTGCTGAGGCAGAGAGTCATCACCGGGGTCCTCGCGGTGCTGGTCGTGGTGGCCATCCTGGTGTGGGGGCCGTTGCCGTGGCGCGTGTTCGTGTACGCGGGATCCGTTTTGGCGGTGCGCGAGTGGTGTTGGATCGCCGGGGTCACCCTGCGCGGGCTGCCGGGGCTGTGGGCCTTCGCGACGGTCTGTGTCGCCCTGTGGCGGCCGGAGTGGCTGGCCCCGCCATGGCTGATGTTCTGGGTGATGGGCACGCTGGCGATCCCGGTGGTGCTTCGTAATACCTCGACGGCGAGCCGGTTGGCGACCCTGTGGACCGGGTCGCTGTACATCGGGTTCGGGGGGGCCGCGCTCGGGACGCTGCGGGACCTCGGCATCGGATGGGTCATCCTCCCGCTGGTCGCCATCTGGGCGACGGACACCACGGCGTACTTCGCGGGCAGCTGGCTGAAGGGGCCGAAGCTGTGGCCGAGCATCAGCCCGAAGAAGACGGTCAGCGGCGCCGTGGCCGGGTTGGCGGGCGGCGCCGTCGCGGCGGCCATCGCGGGCGCCGCGGCGTTTCCGGGGCACGCGTGGTGGAAATTCCTGTTGGCGGGCGCGGTGATCTCGGCCGCCGGGCAGCTGGGTGACCTGGTGGAGTCGGCGTGCAAGCGGGCGGCCGGGGTCAAGGATTCGGGTCATCTGTTGCCCGGGCACGGCGGCGTCCTCGACCGGGTTGACAGCCTGTTGTTCGCGGCGCCCGTGGCGGCGTTGCTCCTGACGCGAGTGATGCATTGACGAGCTGTGGAGGATCGATTGACAAGGGGACGAGACAGGGGCCGCGAGGCCCCTTTTGTGCCCCTGTGGAAGTGGGGGACAGGGATGCGAACGGTGACGGTGCTCGGCGCCACGGGGGTGATCGGCACGCACACCCTCGAGGTGGTGGATCGGTTTCCCGATGCGTTCACCGTCGTGGCGCTGACGGCGGGCCGGAACGTAGAGCGGCTGGCGGAGCTCGTGCGCCGCTATCGGCCGCGGTTTGTCGCAGTCGCGGAGGCGGAGGGGGCGCGGTGGCTCAGGGAGCGGCTCCGCCAGGACGGGCTCCCCATGCCGGAGATCGGCGTCGGGCGGGAGGGACTGGTGGCGGCGGCGGAGGTTCCGTCGGACGTGGTGGTGTCCGCCGTGGTGGGGGCGGCCGGGTTGCCGGCGGCGTGGGCGGCGCTCGCCCGGGGGGCGGTGCTGGCGCTCGCCAACAAGGAGACGTTGGTCACCGCGGGCGACCTCGTGATGGCCGTGGCGCGCCGGCACGGGGGGAGCATCGTGCCCGTGGACAGCGAGCATTCGGCGCTCTTCCAGTGCCTGATGGGCAGCCGGCGGGAGGATGTTCGTCGCCTCCTGCTGACGGCGTCCGGCGGGCCCTTCCGCACGTGGCCGAAAGAGCGCCTGGCTCAGGTGACGGTGGAGGAGGCGCTGCGCCATCCCAATTGGGCCATGGGGCGCAAGATCACCGTTGACTCCGCGACGCTGATGAACAAGGGCCTCGAGGTCATCGAGGCGCATCACCTGTTCGCGGCCGAGTACGACGACATCGAGGTTCTGGTGCATCCCCAGAGCGTGGTGCACTCTTTGGTGGAGTACCGTGACGGTTCCATGCTCGCCCAACTGGCGCCGCCGGACATGCGGTTGCCGATCCAATACGCGCTGATGCATCCCGCCCGGCCGGAGAACGACTGGCCGCGCCTCGACCTCACGACGTCCGGAGCCCTGACGTTCGAACCGCCGGATCTCGAGCGATTCCCGTGCCTGCGCCTGGCGTACGACGCGGGCCGAGCGGGTGGGTACGCGCCGTGCGTGCTCAACGCCGCCAACGAGGTGGCCGTCGAAGCGTTTTTGGAAGGGCGACTGCCGTTTAACGGGATCGCCCGGGTGGTGGAATCGGTGCTCGAACGCCACATAACCGGGACGCCGCGTGAATTGAATGATATTGTGGAGATGGACGCATGGGCTCGCGGCGAGGCGCGATCCGCGGTCCGGAAAGGCGGGTGGGGTGCTTGACGTGGGCAGCCTTGGCGGGATTTCTCAGGTCTGCGTTGGCGGTGGTGGCGGTGTTCGTGGTCAGCATCGTGATCCACGAGTTCGGCCACTACTGGGTGGCCAAACGCTGCGGGGTGGCGGTCCCCCAGTTCGCCATCGGTTTTGGACCCAAACTGGTCCGGTGGATGAGGCGGGGGACGGAATTTTCCATCCGCCTGTTTCCGCTCGGGGGCTTGGTGCAGCTGGCCGGGGAGATTCCGCAGGATGCGCTGTTCCGCGTCGGCGAGGAGTTGGCCGTGAAGCTGGACGCCGCGGGGCGCATCGCCGCCCTCGGCGATCCGGCGGATCTTGAGGACGCCCGGGTGGGGGTTCTGCGCGGGCTGGATCTCACCGATCGCATGGAGATGACCCTTGATTTCGGCCAGGGTCCCGAGGTGCTCCGGGTGGTCCCGGGCGCCCGCCTGGTGACCGGCAGACGAAACGCCATTCCGCTGGTGGGGCGCGAGGAGCAGATGCTCGGAAAACCGCTGCGCCAGCGGGCCGCCATCATTCTGGCGGGGCCGGTGATGAACTTTCTGCTCGCGGGCGTCCTGTTCTCGGCTCTGTTCATGCACATGGGCGTGCCGGTGGACGCTCCGGTGATTGGCGGGGTGGTGCCGGGTTCCCCCGCGCAACACGCCGGGCTGATGGCCGGGGACCGGGTCGTCGCCGTCGACGGGCAGCCGGTCTCCACCTGGGTCGAATTCTCCCAGGCCATTCAGCGGGATGACACGAACCCGCCGCGGCCTCTGTCGCTCGAGATCAACCGGCGGGGTCAATTGCAGACCGTGCAGGTGACGCCGATGATGACGCCGGACCACGTGCCGCTGGTGGGGGTCAACCGCGCGCTCTCGTTCAATCCCCTGCGCGCCGTCGGGTCCGGATTCGCAACGGTTTATCACGGTTCCGTCAACGCGCTGCAGCTGTACGGCCAGGTGGTCTCGCAACACCGGTTCAACGACCTGGCGGGTCCGGTGGGCATCGCCGACGCCATCGGGCAACAGGCCCAGAGCGGGTTCTGGAACGTCGTGGCCATCGCCGGATTGCTGAGTCTGAACCTCGGTCTGTTCAATCTGTTGCCCATTCCCGCCCTGGACGGCGGACGGTTGTTGTTCATGCTGGTGGAGATGGTGCGCGGCCGGGCCCTCGATCCGCGCAAGGAGGGCCTCGTCCACTTCGTCGGCTTTGCCCTGTTGATGCTGTTCGCGGTGATCATCACGTACCGGGACGTGACCCGGCTGTTTTAGGCTTGGGAGGGAAATCTGGTGGCAGAACATCTGACGGCAGATCCGATGCCCGGGGATGCGCATTTCGATGTTCGGGCGGTGGTGGAGCGAGTCGCCGTCCGCACGCGATCCCGCCAGGTCCACGTCCACCTCGTCCACCCGCGACGCTTTTGTGAAGCGGCGCCCGGGAAAGACCCGGAGGCGGCCTGGAGCGCGTGGCTGCGCAGCATCCGGGCCCTCGCGGATCGCTGCCGGGAGACCCTTGGACCGGCCGCGGAAGGGGTTGTGTGGATGCCTCCCGCATGGCCGGAGGCGCCGGGGGAGGCGGACGTGCGGCGCATGGTCGGCGCCCTGGTGGAGGATTTCATGGACCGGGAGGCGGTGGCGGGCCGGTGGTTGCAGCAGGCACAGCGCCGGGTGGAGCAGGTCAGCGGAGCGGATGCCCCCGCCTGGCGGGTGTCCTTCCTCGTCGCCAGCCGCGCCGAGTGCGCCAACCTCGAGAAGAAGGCGGCCGGACAAGCCCTTGCCGAGTGCGCCCGTCGTTGGTTCGGCGTCTCGCTCCAGGTGCAAATCGAGGTCGATCCGCTGGCCGAACGCCGGGCGCAGGACCTGCGCGAGGCGCTGGAACGGCAGGAGCGCGAGCAGGTGCAGGAGGTGCTCGAGCAACTGGACCAGCAGAGGGCGGAGGAAAAGACCCCGCCGCCGGCCTCGGATCGCCCGGCCTGGGGGGAGGGGCGGCGCCGCGGCGAGCGCCGGTCCGATGAACCGGTGCAGCCGCTGACCATCGGCCGGTCCATCGACACCCCGGTGATCTCCATCGACGAGATCCAGGACGAGATGCGCCGCGTCGCCGTGGAGGGCCGGGTGTTCGCGGTGGACACCCGGACGCTGCCGAGCGGCCGCGTCCTGGTGCAGTTCAACATCACCGACGAGACCAACTCCATCACCGCGAAACTCTTCCTTCACAACGAGCGGCAGCAGCAGGCGATGGAGGGATTTGCCGACGGGGTGTACGTCCGGATCCAGGGCCAGGTGCAGTTTGACGCGTACGCCAAGGAACTGGTGTTCATGGTGTCTGACATGCAGCCGGCCGAGGCACCGGTCCGCGCGGACCAGGCGGCGGAGAAGCGGGTCGAGCTGCACCTTCACTCGAACATGTCGGCGCTCGACGGGATCCCCGATGTCTCCGAGTACATCCGGCAAGCCGCGGCGTGGGGCCACGACGCCATCGCGGTGACGGATCACGGTGTGGTGCAGGCGTTCCCCGAGGCGTACCAGGCCGGCAAGAAGCACGGCGTGAAGGTGCTTTTGGGCGTGGAGGCGTACGTGGTCGACGACGGGACCCCCATCGTCTACCGGCCGCGGGAACTGCCTCTCGGCGTGGAGACGGAATACGTGGTGTTTGACACCGAGACCACCGGGTTGAACGCGCGCGAGGACACGCTCATCGAGCTGGCGGCCGTCCGGATGCGCGGCCAGGAGATCATTGGCACCTTCGCCACCCTGATTGACCCGGAGCGGGCCCTGTCCCAAAAGATCTCCGACCTGACCGGAATCACGCCGGAGATGCTGGTGGGCCAGCCGAAGTTGGCGGAGGCGCTGGAGAAATTTCGCGAATTCGCGTCCGGCGCCGTGTGGGTGGCGCACAACGCGGAATTCGACGTCGGCTTTCTGGGCCAGTGCGCGCAGCGCCTCGGCATGCCGCCCTGGGAGGAGCCCGTGATCGACACGCTGGCGCTGGCGCGCGTTCTCTATCCGGGCGAGAAAAATTATAAGTTGAAGACGTTGACGCAGAAGTTCTCCGTCGAACTGGTGAACCACCACCGGGCCCTGGCCGACGCCGAGGCGACGGGGAAGGTGTTCGCGCACATGCTGGCCGATCTGGAGAAGCGGGGCGTCACGCGGCTCGACGAGCTGAACGCCCTGATGCAGGGGGTCGACGTGACGCGGACGCGGCCGTTTCACGCCACGCTGCTCGTGCTCAACCAGACGGGATTGCGCAATCTGTATGAGCTGGTCTCGCTGGCGCACACCCGGTACCTGCACCGGACGCCGCGCATCCCGCGCAGTGAACTGGTGCGGCTGCGCGAGGGACTTCTGGTGGGCAGCGCCTGCCAGCAGGGCGAGGTGGTGCAGGCGTTTTTACGCGGCAAGTCGACCGACGAGATTGAGGAGATCTGCCGCTTCTACGATTTCATCGAACTGCAGCCGGTCAGCCACTACGAGAATCTGGTCCGCGAGGAGCTGGTGCAGAGCCTGCAGAGCATCCGGGACATGCACCGGCAGTTGGTGGAGATCGGCCGGCGGCTGAACATCCCGGTGGTGGCGACGGGTGATGCGCACTACGTGCATCCGAACGACGGCATCTACCGCGAGGTGTTCCTCCAGGCGCAGAACGGGGCCGATGCGGCCCATCAACCGCCCATGTATCTGCGGACGACCGACGAGATGCTGGCGGAGTTCGAGCACCTCGGCCAGGACGCTCACGACGTGGTCGTCACCAACACCCGGCGCATCGCCGCGCTGGCGGAGCCGGTCAAGCCCATTCCGGATGAGCTGTTCACGCCCGTCATCGACGGGGCGGAGGAGGAGATCACCCGGATGGCGTACGAGAAGGCCAAACGCCTGTACGGCGACCCGCTGCCCGACATCGTCGCGGCGCGGCTGGAGAAGGAGCTCAACTCCATCATCCAGAACGGGTTCGCGGTGATCTACCTCATCGCGCACAAACTGGTGGTCAAGTCCCTGTCCGACGGATACCTGGTCGGCAGCCGGGGATCGGTCGGCTCCTCGCTGGTGGCGACGATGACCGACATCACCGAGGTCAACCCGCTGCCGCCGCACTACCGCTGCCCGGCGTGCCGGTACAGCGAGTTCATCACCGACGGATCGGTCGGATCCGGATTCGACCTGCCCGCCAAGGACTGCCCGCAATGCGGGACGGCGTTGCACAAGGACGGACAGGACATCCCGTTCGAGACGTTCCTCGGGTTCAACGGCGACAAGGTGCCGGACATCGACCTCAACTTCTCGGGCGAGTACCAGCCGCGGGCGCACCGGTACACGGAGGAGCTGTTCGGCAAAGACCACGTGTTTCGCGCCGGCACCATCTCCGCGGTGGCGGAGAAGACCGCCTACGGGTACGTGCGCAAGTTCGCCGAGGAGCGGGGGCTGATCCTGCGCAACGCCGAGATCGACCGGTTGGTCAAGGGCTGCACCGGCATCAAGCGCACGACCGGCCAACACCCGGGCGGCCAGGTGGTGGTGCCCCACTACAAGTCGATCTACGACTTCACACCGGTCCAATATCCGGCGGACGACAAAAACGCGGGTACCCTGACGACGCACTTCGATTACCACTCGGGCCTCGAGAACTGCCTGCTGAAACTGGACATCCTCGGGCACGACGATCCGACGGTGATCCGCATGCTGCAGGACCTCACCGGCGTGGATCCGAAGTCCATTCCCATGGACGATCCGCTCGTCCTCGGTCTCTTCCGCGGTACGGAGACGCTCGGCGTCAAGCCGGAGGACATCCGCTCGGCGACGGGGACGTACGCCATCCCGGAGTTCGGGACGAAATTCGTCCGCCAGATGCTGGAGGACACGCGGCCGACGACGTTCTCGGAGCTGGTGCGCATCTCGGGTCTGTCGCACGGCACGGACGTGTGGCTGAACAACGCCCAGGATCTGATCCGCAGCGGGATCGCGACCCTGTCGGAGGTGATCTGCGCCCGCGACGACATCATGGTGTACCTGATCTACAAAGGGCTGGAACCGGCCCGGGCGTTCAAGATCATGGAGTCCATCCGCAAGGGCAAGGGCGTCAAGGAAGAGGACGCCGAGTACATGCGCCAGTTCGGGGTGCCGGAGTGGTACATCGAGTCGGGGCGAAAGATCAAGTACATGTTCCCGAAGGCGCACGCGGCGGCCTACGTGCTGATGGCCATGCGCATCGCGTGGTTCAAGGTCCACCACCCGCTGGCGTTCTACGCGACGTATTTCACGGTTCGCGCCGATGATTTTGAACCGGAGCTGATGGTCCAGGGGCGGGAGGCCATCGTGCGGCGGATTGAGGAGATTGAACAGAAGGGAAACGGCGCGTCGCCCAAGGAGAAGAGCCTGTTGACGGTGCTCGAGGTGGCGCTGGAGATGGTGGTGCGGGGATTTCGCTTCCTGCCGATTGACCTGATGCAATCGCACGCGACCCAGTTTCTGATTCGGGAGGAGGAGCGGGCGCTCCTGCCGCCGTTCGCGGCCGTGCCCGGCATCGGCGAGGCGGCGGCGAAAAGCCTTCACCAGGCGTGCCAGGGCGGGCCGTTTCTGTCGGTGCAGGACCTGCAGGAGCGCAGCCGGGTGGGCCGCAACGTGATTGACGTCCTCGAACAGCTGGGGTGTTTGAAGGGCCTGCCGGAGACCAATCAGCTGTCGCTGTTCTGACGGCGCCGGCGGGAAACGGGGGCCTCCCGCGTCGCGGGCGGTTGCGGGGTTGGGCGAATCCCGCGCGGGCGGTTCACCGCGATGGGGGATTCCCGCCATCGCGGGTCGCGGCGGCCTGCGCCCGCGCGTCGCCCGCGATGTCCCAGCCGGACGGGGGCGCGGTCTCGTGGCAGCGCCGGCACCGGGGCTCGTACGATTCCATCGCGCCCGGTTGGACGATGGGATCGTTCCAGTCCGCCGGCCGGCCGTCGATGAGCCGTTGCGGCAGGACGGCGGGCGCTCCGCAGCGCATGCAGGTGGCGGTCAGGCTGACCCGCTCGTCGGCGAGGGCGAGGATGTCGCCCATGGGGCCGAACGGCATGCCGCGAAAGTCCTTGTCGAGGCCCGAGACCATCACCTGGCAGCCCCGTTGGACCAGCGCCATCAGCACGCGGACAATCACCCATCCCTCCTCGTCCCGCTCCATGAAAAACTGCACCTCGTCGCAGGCCACGATGCGGACGTCGTCCTCCACGCAGCGCTGCCACAGCTCCATGGCGCTGAACACGGGGGTGGCCTGAATCCGCTGGCCGCCGTGGCTGGCGATCTCGGTGTCCGAATACCGCCGGTCGAGGCCGTGTTTGTACACGCCGATCCGCCGCGGCGCTCGCCGGCGCCCCTCGCGGCGCGCGGCTTCGGCGCGGATGGTTTCGATTCGTTTGGCGGTGCGCAGGCGGGCGATCAACTCCTCGGTCTTCCCGGACATCATGTTGCCGGTGATCACGAGGAGGTGCCCGGTTTCCATCGAGGTTTGCAAGGTCATCAACCGCCTTCCTGTCAGGGGTACGTCCTAGGGTTCGCGACGGAGCCGCCGGAATCCTTCCCGCATCGTTCACCCCCGCGAATGCCGGAGAAATCTGTGTTTGCAGGCAGCGGCAGAAGGTGGTATACTCAACTCGTTAGACTTCGTATAGGCTGTGACGCGAAGAGTGGGGGTTACCCACTCTTCGCTGTATGAAGCGGGGTCGCGAGGTGTGGACGGCGGGTCGGCGGCGTGTGAGCCCCTGGGCCATGCGGGCCCGGCCGCCGATGCGGCGGGTGGCGGCGTGGCGGGCACCCCGGGGCACCGCGGCGAGCAGCACTGAAGGAGGTACAGGCGTGCCCAAGGAACGCGTGACGGAGATCGTGGAGCAACTGGCCCTGCCCATCGCCCGGGAGGCGGGCGTGGAACTGGTCGATGTGGAGTACAAGAAGGAGGGTGCCAACTGGTACCTGCGCGTGTTCATCGACAAAGAGGGCGGGGTGGACATCGACGATTGCACGCGGGTGAGTGAACGCCTGTCGGAGAAGCTGGACGAGGTGGACCCAATCCCTTCCTCCTACTTTCTCGAGGTCTCCTCGCCGGGCGCGGAACGCCCGCTCAAAAAACCGTCCGACTACGAACGGGCCGTCGGCCACCTCGTGCACGTCTCCCTGTACGAACCGTGGCAGGGCCAGAAGGTGTACGAAGGGGAGCTGACCGAGTACGACGGCGAGTCCCTGACCGTGTCGTTCGCGGTGAAGGGGGTTCGGAAGACGGTCCGGATCCCGGTGGAGAAAGTGGCCGCCGCGCGGTTGGCCGTGGAGCTGTAGGAAGGGAGGAGGAGCCGTGTCATGAATGCCGAGTTCATCGACGCGCTGGAACAGTTGCAGCGGGAGAAGGGGATCGACAAGGACACGCTGCTGGAGGCCATCGAGGCGGCGTTGATCTCCGGGTACAAACGGAATTTCAATTCGGCGCCCAACGTGCGCGTGGAGATCAACCGGGAGTCGGGCGAGGTGAAGGTGTTCGCCCGCAAGACGGTGGTCGAGGAGCCGCAGGACACGCGCCTGGAGATCTCGCTCGACGCGGCGCTGGACATCAACCCCAACTATCAACTCGGGGACATCGTCGAGATTGAGGTGACACCGCGCGATTTCGGGCGCATCGCGGCGCAGACCGCCAAGCAGGTGGTGACGCAGCGCATCCGCGAGGCGGAGCGGTCCATCGTGTACAGCAAGTTTGTCGATCGCGCCGAGGACATCGTCACCGGGGTGGTCGGACGGCAGGACGCGCGCGCGGTGTACGTCGATCTCGGGCAGACGGAGGCCATTCTGCCGGTGTCCGAACAGATGCCGAACGACCGGTTTCGGCCGGGGGATCACGTCAAGGCGTACATCACCCGGGTCGAGCGGACCAGCAAGGGTCCGCAGGTGGTCCTGTCGCGGACACACCCGGGTCTGTTGAAGCGGCTGTTTGAACTCGAGGTGCCGGAGATCTACGACGGGGTCGTGGAGATCAAGGCGGTCGCGCGCGAGGCGGGGCACCGGTCGAAGATCGCCGTCCATTCCCGCAACCCGGAGGTCGATCCCATCGGCGCCTGCGTCGGCTCGCGCGGCATGCGGGTGCAGGCGGTCGTCAACGAGCTGGGCGGCGAGAAGATTGACATCATCAAGTGGAGCGAGGATCCGGGGGAGTTTGTCTCCAACGCCCTGTCGCCGGCGAAGGTGGTGTCGGTCCAGATTTTCGAGGAGGACAAGGTCGCCCGCGCCGTCGTCCCCGACCACCAGCTGTCTCTGGCCATCGGCAAGGAGGGGCAGAACGCGCGCCTGGCGGCGAAGCTGACGGGATGGAAGATTGACATCAAGAGCGAGACGCAGGCGGCGGAGCTGGGGATGTTCGGCCGCATCACGGAGTTCGAGGACGACGACGAGGTCGGCACCCTCTCGGCCGACTGGCTGAACGAGCCGTAGGCGAGGAGGCGTGAGGCATGCAGCGGCCGCGGAAAGTGCCTTTGCGCAAGTGCGTCGGTTGTCAGGAGATGTTTCCCAAACGTTCGTTGATCCGCGTGGTGCTGACGCCCGAGGAGCAGATTCTGCTCGATGCGACGGGGAAGCGCAACGGCCGCGGCGCGTATCTGTGCCCCAAGGCCGATTGCCTGCGCCAGGCGCGCAAACGAAAATCGCTCGAGCGCGCGCTCAAGCATCCGATTCCGGAGGGTGTGTACGACGAGCTCGAGGCACGGTTGGCGGAGGTGCCCGGCGGTGGCGCGTGAGCCGCAGGGTCGCGGGGCGCGGGACCGGGCGCTGGGTCTTCTGGGGCTCGCGAAGCGGGCCCGCGGTGTTGTGGCGGGGACGGATGTGCTGTTGGATGCCCTCGCCGCCGGCCGGGTGCGGTTGGTGCTTCTGGCGTCGGATGCGGGATCGAACGTGGCGAAAAAGGTGCGCGACAAGTGCGCGTTTTACGGGATACAGGTGTTGGTGTGTTTTGACCGAAACGAATTGGGCCGCGCGCTGGGGCGCGGGCCGACGGTCGTGGCGGGTGTGACCGACCCCGGGTTCACCGGCAAACTGTTGCAGTACACGGGGGAATTCTTCGGGGGTGAAGCCTTTGGCGAAACTTCGGGTGTACGAGTACGCGAAGCAACTGAACATGTCGAGCAAGGAGATCCTGACCATCCTCAACCGCCTCGACGTGCCCGTGGCCAACCACATGAGCGTGATGGATGATGACATGGTCAAGAAGGTGGAGCAGTTCTTCGCCGACGTGAAGCAGCGGGCGGCGCAGCGGCACGCGTCGGAAGTGGAACGGGAGCTGCGCGAGAAGCAGCGGCAGCGCGAGCGCGCTGCGCGGCAGGAGCAGCAGCGCCAGGAGCAACAGGCCAGGGCGCAGGCGCATCCCGGCGGCGGTTGGCGGGACGGTTCCCGGCCGGCGGCCGCGGCGGGCGTGCGCGGTGGAAACGGCACACACGGCGGGAACGGGACCCAGGCACCGGGTCGGCCGGGGCGTCCGGAAGCGGACCGCGCTCAGGGCGGAGCCGCGTCAGGTGCGGGGGCCGCGGCCGATCCGGCCGCCCGCGTGGCCCAGGCGGGCACGGTTCCCGGCGCGGCGACACCGGCGCCAGTGGAACGGGAGGACCGGCAGACGGGCGGCGCGGGCACGGCGCGCATGGATGCGGGCCGGATGGCGGACGCCCGGGCCGCGGCGGGCGCGCGTCCCGCGACGAGCCCGGCTTCCGGTGTGGAACGGCGCGACAGAGGCGGAGAGAGAAACGGCGTGGACCGCAACGGGCGCGGGGATCGCGGCACCGGAGAGCGGCCGGCGGGCGATCGCGGCGGACGGCCGGAGCGCCAGGACCGTCCGGGATACGACCGGGCGGGTCAGGACCGCGGCGGCATGGACCGCGGGAATCGCCCAGACCGTGGCCGGGGCGGCGCCGGTGGTGCCGGTGGCGGCGGCTGGGGTGACCGCGGCGGCGGGCGAGGCTTCGACCGGGATCGCAACGGGGGCGCTCGCGGCGGCGGACGGCCCGGCGGCCCCGGGGGCGACCGGGGCCCGCGCGGCGGCTTCGGCGGCCCCGGCGGAGACCGTGGCCGAAGCGGGCGGCCCGGCGGCTTCACGGAGGGCCGTGACCGCGGGAACCGCGGCTTCGGGGGCGGCGGCTTCGGCGGCGGTGGATTTTCCGGCGGCGCGTCCCGCGGCGGCAGGCCGGGCGGTTTTGGCGGGCCCGGCCGCGGGGCGGCGGCCGTGGCTCAGAAGCCCGTGAGCCCCGCCTCCAAGGCCAAGGAGAAAGAGCGCGAACGCGGGCAGAAGGATTTCGACCGGGATCGCAAGGAGCGCTTCAACGAGGAAAAGCTGGTGCAGCGCCCCGGCGGGCGGCGCCGTTCCGGCGGCAACGGGCGCCAGGATGTGCCGAGCCAGGTGACGGTCGAGGGGCCGATGACCGTCGGCGAGTTCGCGAAGCTGTTGCACCGCGAGGCGTCGGAGATCATCAAGAAACTCCTGTTCCTCGGCGTGATGGCCACCATCAACCAGGAGATTGACACGGACGCGATGGAGCTCATCGCGGGCGAGTACGGGGTCGAGCTCATCGTCAAGGAGCCGGTGGATGAAGAGGCCATCGACATGTTGGTGGAGGCGGACAATCCCGAGGATCTCGTGGCGCGCCCGCCGGTGGTCACCATCATGGGGCACGTCGACCACGGCAAGACCACCTTGCTCGACGCCATCCGCAAAAGCCGGGTGGTCGCGACCGAAGCCGGCGGCATCACGCAGCACATCGGCGCCTATCAGGTCGAGGTGAACGGCCGCAAGATCACGTTCCTCGACACCCCAGATGCGGGCGATGACCGCATCCGGATAGCCCATGCGCTTCGCTTCGACGAACACCGGACAGGCGGATGCCGGCTCGCCTTGCACGAACATCGCGCGGACCGCCGGCTCCGCCAGCCTCGCTTCCATGTCGACGATCCGCCGCACCTTGCGCAGGAACCAGCGGTCAATCCGCGTCAGCTCGTACAGGCGATCCACGCTCCAGCCGCGGCGCAGCGCCTCCGCCACGGTGGCTTCGCTGTTGCCCTTTCCCTTGGTTTCCCAGTACATTGAACAGTCTCCCTTCAAATGGCTTTCTGGTTTTCAAAAACCCCTGTTTTATAATCTCTTTGGGATATTATTTTATATGAATCGCAAGGCAGGTGGCAATAGGACAGCTTAAAACACGTGACTCAACTGATTTACATATCGCCATTTGTTTACACTGGGGTTAGTCCTGTTAAACACAGTCCTCCCACGGTTATCCTATCCATGTTAGTAGAAAATCATTACAGCCAGTCACCATGAGAAAGATACAATTAATCCTTATAATATCTGTTTAACCTTAAAATACATCAACTCACCACCTATTAACGACAATTGAGAGAATTTCAAGATAATTCTGTCACGTTATTTGCATGAGAATTAACTCGAAGGAATGAGGCAAAGGTTTCTATGCGGTAGGAGGTGATTGGCGCAAGCCTTAACCATATCATCGTTTTCAATTGGTGTTAATCTAATGATTAAATCAAAGAGGGAGGCTTATCATGAAAAAAGTTAATTACGACATTCTTTCACCGCTCAATTTTTTAAAGCGCAGCACCGATGTTTTCCCCGATAAAGTGGCTGTCGTCCACGGGGACCAGCGCTTTACCTATAAAGAGTTTAATGCCAGGGTACACCGTCTGGCCAGCGCCCTGGCCGGTTTAGGCGTGGGGAGGGGCGATAAGGTGGCCTTCCTCTGCCCCAACATCCCCCCGATGCTGGAAGCCCATTACGGTGTTCCTCTTCTTGGCGCCGTACTGGTGTCCATCAACATTCGCCTGTCCTCCGGGGAGATAAAATACATCTTAAACCATTCCGACACGAAGGTGCTGGTGGTGGACGCCGAGTTTTCCGGCTTGATTGAACCAATCCTCAACGAGTTGCCGAACATCAAGACCATCG
>NZ_JAIMAV010000038.1 GCF_023511815.1 Alicyclobacillus sp. | reverse complement strand
ATCGCCCACGAAGTACTGCGGCAGGTACCAGTTCGTCGGATGCGCGTTGACCACCTTGGGATCCAACGGCATCGACGCGGACACCGCCAGCTCGCCCAGGATGTAGTGCGGCGTCGTGGTCGTGATCTGCAACTCATAATTATTGATGACCTTGATGCCCACCTGGCTCGCCGGCACTGCGCCCGAGTGATACTGATAGGCGTTCTTCACGTTGTTGAGCACGCTCGCCCACAGCTGTGCCTGCGAGTTGGCAGGGTTCAACTGGCGCATCCACGCGTAATAGAAATCTTGTGCCGTCACCGGATCCCCGTTGGACCAGCGCGCATCGTGGCGCAGGTAGATGGTCCAGGTGAGTCCGTCCTTAGAAAGAGAATAGCCCGATGCAATCTTCGGCACAATCTGATTTTGTTGATTGTATCCGTAGAGTCCTTCCAGAATGGTCCCCTGGTCCACCAGGATCTGCGCCGCCCACTGCGACGGATCGAGCGAAGAGATGCCAGGCGGCGAAGGATACGTGATGGTCACCGTTCCATGGCCGGATCCAGCCGCTCGCACGGGAACCGCCGAAGCCGCACCGCTGTTAGAGGCTGTGCTGTGATTCTGAGTCGACGTGGCGCATCCCACCAAGCCTCCGCTCGCCACGAGCACCGCGACCGGCACATGCCACTTTCTGAGTTTCCGCTTGGCCACGTTGGTCACTCCTTCTTCCTGTGTCTTGGCGTTTTCGAGTCTCGAGAACGCTTTCAAAGACCCCCATACTGCCTCAAGCCATCCATGCACCGCCCAGGCCTGGACGCGTACACCACCCCCTGATCCCATGCCACCCCAGTGGAATCAAGGCGCACAAATCGATTTGCCTTTAGACAAAACGATTTGGCTGATGTCTCAAACATAAAATTGAGACATGCCAAAATCAATAGTCTTATTGAGCAATCCTTGTCTTTTTGAGCTTACGCCTCAGGCGCGATCGTCACAGGTGTCCAGCGTCCATGAGACCTGCGATGACGAAGACGGCGGGCGAATTCCAGTAGATGGCCACTTCGTTTGTGGAGTAGCTGTCCTGATGATCGAGATACGCCTCCATGGGAGGACGGCCGGCAAGTGAGGTGCGGGCGATCTCGTCCTGCAGGTGCCGGTTCGGTCCGCCGACCACCATGCCTGGCACGGGCTCGTCGACATCGTCCGCCACGGACGGCCGATGGTGCGGACGGCGCACCGGATTCGTGCCGAATCCCGTGACGTAACACTGCCCAAGCGGATTTGCGCCAAACAGATAATCGACCGCCCGCTGCGCCACCGTGTGCCCAGCAGGATGCCGGCAACCCACGCCTTCCGCCAGCAGAAACGCCATAGCCCGGTTCAGCAACACCATGTTGCTGCCCCAGATGAAATCCTCGTCTCGCATGGGTATGCCGAATGGGTTTGCTTCCGCCATGGCTGCCAAGCCGTCCAGTTCGCGGCGAAGGCGGTGAATCACCTTCCGCCTCACCTCGTCCGACACAGCGGTGCGAGGCGCGCGCAGATATTCGATCACGCCGTAGAGCGCGACGTCCGCCCATCCCAGTTCCCAAGGAAGGTCAAGTTGAAGAAGCGACTCACAGACGCCAGCGCAGGCCGAGTCGCGGGTGAGGCGGAGCATAGCGCACGACGCCCACAGGAGCTCGTCGCGCAGTTCCGTGTCTCCATATTCTCCTGTGCCGATCCCGACCGGATTTCGGAACGGCCTCATCTCGTGATCGACAAGCCACGCGTATGCGCGCCGCGCGGCATCCGCACAGCGAGAGGCCAGCGCCGGATCGCAAGTTTGGTAAACGGCGGCCGCGTGTGCCATGACGGCGCAAAAATCAGCTGTGGCCGCGTAGGAGATGGGGCTCATCACGAGAGGCGCGACGTCGTTCTCCGGCCGCGTGTCGAGCGGCGGAAAGGAAGCTGTGGTCACCTTGTGGTACACGCCCCCGGTCGCGGGATCCTGCATCGTCAACAACCAGGCGATCTCGTCACGCGCCACCTCGAGCACGGGAGGGAGATTCCCCATGCGGTGCGTCGCCCGCACGACCCTAAGGTGCGCGAGGCTTTCTGGAAAGCACTCGTAGGCAAGCAGGAGATCCGCGACGGCCTTTGCAGCAGGGACGGTGTACTTGCCGTAATCCCCTGCATCGTGCCAACCGCCCGCACAATCAACGGCTCGATTCTCTCCTAGGATCGTCGCGGCACTCGTGTGACACGGCCCGTGCGCCCAAGGTCCCGCTTGGTCTTCGGGCAACGGGATACCACACAGCTGAAAATCGAAGAACCGCACCATCGCCTCGAGCACCTCGCGGTAGGGGCGTCGATGGACGAATACCCTGGCCTCGAACGGCCCCGCCGTCAAGGTGTACGCACCAGGTACGCGAAGCGCGGAGAACACCCCGACATGCCATCCACCGCCGGCCGGGCGCGTTACGCTTGCAAAGACGGCCTGCCCATCTGATGCTCGCAACGCAAACGGTTGAGACTCGCCTGCGCGAAGGTAGAATCGCTTTTCGCCGCCTGCCAAGTAGCCGATTTGGTTGTAGAAAATTGATTCAGAAACATCAGATATCAAGCCGAGTCCCCTCCCACCGATTGACATGAGAGAGGATTCGACGCGTGAGCGCAACCGACCTGCCTCGCCGGCTTGGCGTCAGCCGATGGCCACCATCCGCTCAATGGCAATCCGAGCGCGCTCCGCCACGTCCGACGGGACGGAGACGACCGTCTTCAGGTCCGCGAGGGCATCCCGCACCTTTTCCAATGTGATCATCTTCATGAACGGACAGACCGCCGCTCGATTGGCCGGGATGAAGGTCTTTCCCGGATTTTGCCGTTCCATCTGATACAAGATGCCGACCTCTGTGGCCACGATGAATGCGCGCTTTTCCGATTCCCGCGCCCGCTGGAGCATGCCGCTCGTGGACAGAACATGCGTGCGATCCGCCGGCAACCGCCCTTCCGCCAGCAAATACATGTTGGACGTCGAACATCCGCACTCGGGGTGAATGAGGAGCTCGGCATCAGGATGCGCCCCGAGGGTCGCTTCAATATCGTGCGGCCGGATGCCGGCGTGGACATGGCATTCGCCCATCCAGATGTGCATATTCTCCCGCCCGGTGACTCGCTTCACGTACGAGCCGAGGAACATGTCGGGCAGGAACAGGATCTCCCGGTCTTCGGGGATGCTCTGGACGACCTGAACCGCGTTCGAGGACGTGCAACAATAGTCGCTCTCCGCCTTCACCTCCGCGGACGTGTTGACGTACGCCACCACCACCGCGCCCGGATGCTCCGCTTTCCAGGCGCGCAGCGCGTCCGCCGTGATGCTGTCCGCCAGGGAGCAGCCCGCCTCGAGATCGGGCAGAAGCACCGTCTTGTCCGGATTGAGCACCGCCGCCGTCTCGGCCATGAAGTGAACGCCACAGAAGACAATCACATCGGCGTCCGTCCGCACCGCCGCCCGGGCCAGAGCCAGCGAATCCCCGAGCACGTCCGCGATGTCCTGCACCTCCGGACGCTGATAGTTGTGCGCCAGAATCACCGCGTTTTTCTCCCGCTTGAGCCGAAGAATCTCCTCCGCCAGCCCGGCCGTCCGGTTCTCCTCCAGTCGAACCGCCATGCGCGTCCTCCCCCTTCTCCATTCCTGAAGCGGCCAAGCCGTCGCCGCGGCGACGCGGCCGCCCCTCGCCCCGTCACGCACCTTATCGCAACCCGCGCGCCCGCCGTCATGCGCCCGCCGGCACCTCTCCCATCATGCGCCCGCCGTCAAACTCGCCGTCACCCGGCCGCCGGCGGGTGCATCGAGATCGATCGCGGGGACCAACTCGGGAGGCTGACCGCGGCGGCAGACGGTGTCCATCAGCGCCAGCGCCGGGACCGGTGCCGGAAAGTCTCGCCGGAAATGGGCACCGCGGCTCTCCTGACGGACCAGCGCCGACTCGGCCATCCATCGGGCCACCTTGACCACGGTCGATCCCGGATGCATCTCCGCCAACGCTCGGAGCGCCGCAATCCCTTCGACCAGGCCCGCTCCGTCGCGAACCAGGCCCACGTGATCCCAGAGGATGCGCCGCACCTGGTCCAATGCCGCCGTGCGCTCCTCGGGATGGCCCTCGTCATCCACCGGAGCCGACTCGGCCGCCCACGCCAGTAAGGCGGCGTCCGACCCCTGCACGACGGGTCCCGCGTCGCGCGTCCCGAGATGCGCGTACAGCTCGTACGCCATCACCAGGCATTCCAACAGCGAATTGCTGGCCAGGCGGTTGGCGCCGTGACAGCCGGTGTTCGCCACCTCGCCGACGGCGAACAGCCCCGGCACCTCCGTCACGCCCGCCAAATTCGCCGCAATCCCGCCCATGACGAAGTGGGCCGCCGGCGTGACGGGCACCGGCGTCCGGTCAATCCAGTAGCCGCGCGCACGGCACCCCGCGTACACCGTTGGAAACCGCTCCGCCACATCCGGAACCCCGGTGGCGTCCAAATACACCCGCTCCCCCCGCCGCAATCGCTCGTAGACGGCCCGGGCCACCACGTCGCGCGGCGCCAGGTCCCCCCTGGGGTCCCCCGCCATCACGCGAGCGCCCTCGGCGTCCACCAACGTCGCGCCCGCCCCGCGCAGGGCCTCGCTCAACAGAAACTGCGGACGATCCGGGGTATCCAGGGCGGTCGGGTGAAACTGCACGAACTCGAGATTGCGCAGCGACGCCCCCGCGTCGTGGGCCAGCGCCAGCCCTTCCCCCAGGGCCCCCGCCGGGTTGGTGGTCGCCTGAAACAGCGCCCCCGCGCCGCCCGTGGCCAGGACGACGCCGCGCCGGGCACCGTAAAACCACATCCCGTCCGGGCGGCGCACCCAGGCGCCCACCACGCGTCCGCGCAGCGGTCCGGACGCCGCGGACACCAGCCGGAGCGCGTGGGCGTCGTGGACCGTGTTCACCGTCGGCCGCAGGGAAAGCGCCCGCCGGACCGCCGCCAGGATGTGCCGGCCGCTCGCGTCGCCCCCCGCGTGCAGGATCCGCGCGCGGCCGTGCGCGCCCTCGAGTCCCAGGCGGAGGGTGCCGTCCGGCGCGTGATCGAACGGCGTCCCCAATTCCAACAACCACCGCACCAGCGCGGGCGCCCGTTCCGTCAGGCCGGCCACCGCGTCGGGCCGGGCCATACCCGCCCCGGCCGCCAGGGTGTCCTCCGCGTGCCAGCGGGGCGCGTCCCCCGCCCCCACCGCGGCCGCAAGCCCGCCCTGCGCGTGGTGCGAATTGCTGCCCTCGGGCGGCACCTTCGACAGGAGGGCCACGTCGCCCAGGTGACTCAACCACCACGCCGCCGCGGATCCCGCGAGCCCCGCGCCGATGACGACGAAGTCGTACACCTCCGCCCTCATGCCCGCTTCCCCGCCGCCAGCGCCGCATCGGCGGCCGCGGGATGCCCCGCGACATCCGCCGTCAGGACCGCACTCGGAGCCCCGCCGCGCCCTTCGGTTTCCAGGGTCACATCCAAGCCCACGTCGACGCTGGTGGCGGAATGGGTCAGCGCCCCCATGGAGATGTAGTCGATCCCGGTGTTCGCCACCTCCCTCAACCGCTCCAGCGTCATGTTTCCGCTCGCCTCGAGCGGCACCCGTCCCGCAGCGCGCGCCACCGCCGCGCGAAGCGCAACCGTGTCCATATTGTCGAGCAGGATCAGGTCCGCCCCGGCGGAGAGCGCCTCATCCAACTGCTCCAGAGTGTCCACCTCGACCTCCACCTTGACCGACAGGCCGACCCGAGCGCGCGCCCGCGCCACCGCCGCCGCGACCCCGCCCGCGAGAGCCACGTGGTTGTCCTTGATCAGCACCATGTCGTCCAGGCCAAAGCGGTGGTTCATCCCCCCGCCCACGCGGACGGCGTATTTCTCCAAATACCGCCAACCGGGTGTGGTCTTGCGCGTGTCGAGCAACCGCGCCCGCGTCCCTTCGAGACGCCGCACCGCCTCCCGCGTCAGGGTGGCGATCCCGGACAGGCGCGCCAGAAAGTTCAACGCGGTCCGCTCCCCGGCCAGAATGGAAGCCGCGGGCCCGCTCACCCGGCACACGGCCGTCCGATCCACCACATCCACCCCGTCTCCCAGGAGCGGGGTGACGGTGACACGGGGATCCATCCGCTGGAACACCGCCCGCACCACCTCCAGTCCCGCCACGCGGGCCGGCTGCTTGACCAACACCTCCGCCGTCGCCCACAGACCGGGCGGCAGGACGGCTTCACTCGTGATGTCGCCGCGCCCGACGTCTTCGTGGAGCGCCAGGTCAATCAGGGACAGAACCGATTGAGGCAGCATGGCTGCATCTCCTCTCGGAATGAATCTGAAAGGGTTGAGAGCATATTGTATATACACCTGACTGTACACCAGGACACAAAAAAACACCAGCCCGCACGAGTGGGCCGGCTGGCAGAATTGGGAACGAACGTGTCATCGCTAGCCGACACGGTGCTGCACCGTTGCATTCGGTGTCCCATCCGTCTCCGAGCCAAATCGCCGTCTGGGATCCGGCAACGACTGCAGCGTCAGGTAGGCCAGGGTCGCGAACAGGCAGGAGACGATGGAAACGTGCAGCAAAAACGCGGGGATGGCGAGTCCGGTGTAAACCAGGAGGCCGCCGCTGAGGGCCTGCGCGGCCACCAGGGCCACGGCCAAGGTCGTTCCGTGCCGAAGATCCGTCCGGTCGGCGGGCATCCGCCGCGCCTGAAGCCACAGCCAAACGCACAGGACGGCGAGCCCCAACCCGATGGAGCGGTGCAGAATATCAAACCACAGGTTGCGCCCCGCCTCCGCAAAGGATTCCGTCGGCAACGGGAATCCGCGAAACCATGCGCCCGCGTGGATGTTCGCGATGTATGCGCCGATGTACAGAGCCATCAGCGTGTACACCAGAGT
Organism: Alicyclobacillus sp.; assembly: GCF_023511815.1. GTDB lineage: Bacteria > Bacillota > Bacilli > Alicyclobacillales > Alicyclobacillaceae > Alicyclobacillus_H. The sequence continues at coordinate 18,867 of NZ_JAIMAV010000038.1, read as the reverse complement.
GACCACCACCCAACGGCGGAAGCGCTTCGGCGTGTCGGCCGGCCGCAGGGCCATCCCCTCGTTCGCATCGGAGGGCGGAAGGCTCTGGATCTGACCCAACACCGCCGTCAACAAGGTCATCCCCGCGAAGGCCATCAGCGATACCCCGAGGTGGGTGGCCAGCACCGCAGGCGGATCGCCAAACAGCACCCCGATGGCGCCGAGAAACGCTTCGAGGGCGACGAAGCCGCAGGCAATGCCGACGGCCCATTTCACCTCCACCCAGCGCCCGTACCGCCTCCAGGCGAGCACCGCCGTCGTCACCAGGAGGACGCTCACCACCAACACCACCGCGCGGTGCCCGAATTCGATGAGCGTCTGCAGCCCCCAGTCGCTGGGGATGACGGCCCCGTTGCAAAGCGGCCACTCACGCCCGCACCCCAGCGCGGACCCCGTCTCCGTGTCGAGAAATCCAGCCAGATTGACGATGAACAGGCCGACCAGCGTCATCGCGGAGAGCTTCCACAACCCATCTCGCCGCGCGGGCCGTCGTTTGCGCCCTGACTGCACAATCTGTCGATCCGCCATACCGCTCCCCCCTTGGATCACAAACCGGTCGTGGCGACGGCGAGGAAGACGGCGGGCAGATACCCCAACGAACACACAAAGGTCCGTCGAGCCCACTCATAACGGCCGTCCGCCTCCCTGTACATGCGAAACACCGAATAGAGGAAGACGGCCCCCACCACCGAGGACACGGCCACATACAGCGGTCCCACCGGAGCCAGCCAGGGCAGCGCGACGGTGACCGCCAACAACAGCGCGGCGTGCACCAGGCTCTGTACCCGGGCCGCTCGTTCTCCCCGAACGACCGGCATCATCGGGACACCGGCGCGCACGTAATCCTGATTCTTGAACAGTGCCAGCGCCCAGAAATGGGGCGGTGTCCAGAAGAACACGATGGCGAACAGTCCCCACGCTCCCAGGTCCAGGTGTCCCGTCACCGCCGCCCAGCCGACCAGGACCGGGAACGCGCCCGCTCCGCCGCCGATGACGATGTTCTGCGGAGTCCTTCGCTTCAACCACACCGTGTACACCAGCGCGTAATACACGAATCCCGCCGCGGACAGCACCGCCGCCAGGGGATGGACGAAGGCCCACAACAGGATGACGGAGCCGGTGACCAGGCACAGGCTCCACACCAGGGCCCCGGTCGGTGGCACCATCCCCGCGGGCAGCGGGCGATGCCGTGTGCGGCTCATCACCGCGTCGATATCCCGGTCATACCACATGTTGAAGGCGGCACCGCCGCCCGTGGACATGGCCAGCCCGATGAGCGTCGCGGCGGTCAACCGCGTACCCGGCCACCCGTGAGCCGCCAGGATCATCGTGCACAGGGCGGTGAACAGCAGCATCCAGAGGATGCGTGGTTTGGTGAGCGCGATGTATGCGCCGACCGTCTTCCGGAGTCTGTGCGCATGCGCGGCCGGTACACCGGTTGGAATGGATACCCGTTCCAGGCGCGGTGCTTTTCCCGCCGTGCGGCCACACGGCGGGGTGTTCGAGACCAACGTGCCGCGCGCGCGGGCGTGGGGGCCCGCCACCGCGGGCCCGGAGAACACCTCTGCGTTCGCATCCGTACCGAACACAATCTCCCCTCCCCGTCCAACTCGTGCCGGCGGTTGGTCCAACCTGGCCGGGTCACGACATCGGCGTGTTGAACGTCATGATCCATATGGACGACACGACGAAAACGACGAAGAAGAACATCGCGACGCCGAACAGCCAGAGGTGGTATCGCGGCTTTTGATCCTGTCCGACGTGCATGAAAAAGATCAGTTGAACCAGAATCTGCAGCGCGGCGAGCACCAGGATGACCGCCAGCAGCGGTCTATGCGCAAGCGCGTGCCCGGTCACCGCGAAGAATGCGATCAGCGTGAACACGATGGACAGGGCGAATCCAATCACGTGGGACCAGGGAAAAGCCGGGTTCGCATGAACTCTGGGCGTCATCTGCGGCTCCCGTGTCGCCATGTCACATCACCCCCGTCAGATACACGACCGTGAAGATGAGCACCCACACGATGTCGAGAAAGTGCCAGTACAGGCCGACGATGAAAAACTTGCGTGCCGTCACCGCGTTCAGTCCGAACCGCGCCAACTGGTACAGGATCAGCGACATCCACAGGACGCCCATGGTGACGTGGGCACCGTGCGTCCCGACGAGCGTGTAGAACCCCGACAGGAACGCGCTGGCCTGCATCGTCGCCCCCTGGCCGACGAAATCCCGAAACTCCGTGATCTCCAGCCCCAAAAAGACCAATCCAAGCAGGATGGTGATCCCCATCCACATCTTCAGACGCCCCGCACGACCCTGGTGCATCTCCCACGTGGCCAGGCCGCAGGTGAAGCTGCTGGTCAACAGGGCCAATGTCTCGGCCAAGAACCCCGCGGTGTCATGCCCGAACAGGTGGGCCGCCGTCGGTCCGTCCGCGGTGTGGGTGTAGATGACCACGTACGTCGCGAACAGGCTCGCGAACAGGAGCACGTCGGAGACGAGAAACATCCAGAAACCAAAGATCTTCGTCGCGCCATCCGCCGTGGAGAGCTCCAGCCGGACCGGGCCATTGTCACCGGTTCGCGATGGACCGGCCTGCTTCGGGAGCACCTCCTCCATCATGACCGCCATCGTCACAACCTCCCCAGCGCCGCTTCCGTGCGGCGCACTTCTTCCGCCGGAATGTCATGATCCGGATGTTGATCCAGCGACCGATGCGCGAGGCAGGCCAACACCCCGAGGAGCCCAAGCGCCCCGACCACCATCCAGCCGAAGGTGAACCCGAAGCCGGCAATGAAGAAACACAGGCCCATCAGGAACGGTACACCGGAGTTTTTCGGCATGTGGATGTCGTGAATCGCCTCCGGCCGTGGCAAGAACGCATCCTGCTCGCCGCGGCGCTTGCGCTCCCACCACTCATCGCGCGCCGTCACGTGCGGAATGACAGCGAAATTGTAATGCGGCGGCGGGGATGGCAGCGCCCACTCCAGGGTCCGGCCGCCCCAGGGATCGCCCGTCAGGTCCTTTTCCATGTGCAGGAGACTGTGAATGATCTGCACGGCGATGAACAAGAACCCGATGCCCATCAGGTACGCGCCGATGGTGGACACGAAGTTCAGCCCCGTCCAGTGCATGTCCGCCGGATAGGTGTACATCCGCCGCTGCATGCCCATCAGCCCGAGGATGTACTGCGGCATGAAGCACACGTAAAACCCGACGTTGAAGAACCAGAATGCCCACTTGCCGTACTTCTCCTTGAGCTTGAATCCGAACATCTTCGGCCACCAGTAGTACATGCCGGCCAACATGCCGTACACCACACCGCCGATGAGCGCCTGATGGAAGTGCGCCACCAGGAAGTAGCTGTTGTGGTACTGATAGTCGGTCGGCGCCTCGGCGAGCCACACCCCGGTCGCACCCGCCAAGGCGAAGTTCGGGATGAACGCCAGCGCCCACATCATCGGAAGGGACAGGGTGATGCGTCCGCGGTACATGGTCATCAGCCAGTTGAAGACCTTGACGCCGGTCGGGATGGCCACGGCCATGGTCGAGATGGAGAAGAAGGTGTTCACCGCCGGCCCCGCGCCCATGGTGAAGAAGTGGTGCACCCAGGTCAGGTTGCCGATGATGGTGATGGCCATGATGGACGCGACCATCGACTTGTACCCAAAGATCTTCTTCTGGGAAAACGTCGAGACCACTTCGGAGTAGATTCCGAACGCCGGCAGAACGGCGATGTACACCTCCGGGTGACCCCAGATCCAGAACAGGTTGATGAACTGCATCGGGTTTCCGCCGTACATCATGGTGAAGAAGTGGGCGCCGAACAGCCGGTCAATCAGGAGCAGCGCCAGGGCCACCGACAGCACCGGGAAGACGAACAGGATGATGATGCACGTTCCCAGAACCGCCCAGGTGAACAGCGGCATCTTCATCAACGTCATGCCCGGGGCGCGCATCTTGATGATGGTCGCGATGAAGTTGACCCCCGTGGCGATGGTCCCGATGCCGGAGATGGACAGCGCCAAAAGGTAGTAGTTCTCGCCGACGCCCGGATCGAACTGCAATTCCGTCAGTGGTGGATAACTGGTCCAACCGGCGTCCGGCGAACCGCCGATGACAAACGAGAGGTTGAACAACAGCGCGCCGAAGAAGAACAGCCAGAAGCTGATGGCGTTCAGGTACGGGAACGCCACGTCCCGCGCCCCAATCTGAAGTGGGACCACCGCATTGAACATGGCGAAGATGAAGGGCATCGCCATGAACAAAATCATGATGGTTCCGTGCGTCGTGAAGATCTGGTCATAGTGCTCCGGACTCAGGAATTTCATATTCGGCAACGCCAGCTGGGTGCGCATCAGCTCCGCGTCCACACCGCCGCGGAACAGCATCAGAATGGCCGCGAGCAGGTACATGATGGCGATCTTCTTGTGGTCCACCGTGGTCAACCATTCGCGCCACAGCCACTTCCATTTTTTGAAGTAGGTCAGCACGAACACAATGCCCAGCGAGACCAGCACGATGGCCACGTCGGAGCCGATGATCAGCGGATCGCCCGTGACAAAGAAGTGCCCTGCGGTGTTGGCCAGGCCGTCTCCCATCGCAAACCCTCCCTTTTTCGGTCTCCATGACGCGTTATGAATGCGACATCATGTTTTCGAGCATCTTGCGGTCGTGTTCCATGTACTTTCCGCCTTCGTCCATGACGGTCTGCTCGAAAATCCCGTCCGGATACGACGAGAACGACAATTCGCCGAGCGTCCCCGGCTGCACCAACTTGTCGTACTCTCCTCTTGACATGTCGGGCGCTCCGTTGGCCACCTGGCGCACCCACGCCTCGAAGTCGCTCTCCGGCTTGGCCACCACTCGAAATTGCATCTGGGTGAACCCGGGACCGGTGAAGTTTCCGCCGTGGCCGTAGTACTCGCCCGCCTGATCCGCCTGCAGCCAGAGCGACGTCGCCATGCCCGGCATGGTGTACTGCATGCCGCCCAGGTTGGGCACCCAGAAGGCGTTCATCGGGCCGTTGGCGGTGAGCACGAACTGCACCGGCCGGTCCGTGGGAATCTCCGCGTAGTTGACCGTCGCAATCTTCTGGTCCGGGTAGAAGAACAACCACTTCCAGTTCAACGACATGACTTCAATTTTCAGCGGCGTCTTGTCCGGCTGCGGCGACTGCGCCAAGGCGTACGTCTTGTGCAGCGTGACGCCGCCGAGAATTCCGACGATCACAATGGGGATTGCCCACCAGATGAACTCGAGTGTGCGACTCTCCGCGAAATCCGGTTGGTAGACCGCCCGGTTGCCCGGCTTGTTCCGGTAGCGGATGACAATCCATGCCAACAGCAGGATCACGGGGATGATGACGACCGCGGTGAGACCCATTTGCAGCCAGATCAGTTGCAGCTCACTTCGAGCCACGGGTCCAGCGGGCTGGAACACGCGGATCTCCTCGCCGCACCCGGCGGTCAGCAGGGCCGCACCCACACCGGCCATCAGGGCAGTGATGGACTTCCACCTCGATGAACGATGCATCCCACCTTCCACTCCTTTCACAGGGGTTGAGACGGATTCAGTGGACAGCGCGTGTGATCTCCGTCACGTCGATGTGATCGTGCCGGATCTGGCCGCTTTCAGACAGCCCAGAATGGGTGATCTTGCCCTGTCGTCCGAACCATCCGCAAATGGTCCAGATGAACCCCTCCATTGTGCTCTTGTAAGGTAACAGCCTGGTTCACTAGACTTGTCCACGATGGGCGTCCACAACCGGGCCCAAGGTCCGGCCCCTGGCGACAGGAGGGAAGCATATGGCCCCGTCCACGCGACTCGAGGTCATTGACGGGCGTGTCGACTGCCCAAACCGCGGAAATATCGTGGTGGATGTCTGCCTCTTCTGTGAACACCTGACTTCCGTCGATCTCGATCACAGCACCCCGGTCATCTTCTGCCGGCCTCCGGCCCGGCGCACCGCCCAAAAAACAGCCGGGCGCCCCCGGTCCATTCGTCGTTCCACCCCGTCCCCCAGGGGTACGCTCGTTGCGCCGGAATTGCGGAGAGCCATCCTGGACCTAAGCCTTCGGCATCCTCGTTGGGGAGCGCAGCGGGTGGCGGCGGCGCTTCGCAGCCGCGGCACCCACGTCAGCGCCCGCAAAGTGGCGCAGGTCTTGGATTCCGAGGGATTGATGTACGCACACCAGCGAATGGACCGACTGGAACAGCTGGTCCTTCAGGGACGCATTGAACCCGATGAAGAGCAGATCCGCGCCTTGGAGCGGTACGACCCGTGTTTTCAGGAACGCGGCCGAACCGGGACCCGACCGGGTGAACGGATCCTCGTCTTCACCTGCGGTCCGGTGGCCGCCGGTCGGTCGGCGGACGGCATACGCATCCCCGCGTACGCGCACTTTGCCATCGACACCTGCACGGGGATGACGTTCGGCCTGGTGCAGGCGGGCAACAGCGCCCTCGGCCGGGAACTGTTGATTCAGGCCGAGGTCCTCCCCTTTTTCAAGCGCCACGGGTATTCGGTCGTCCAGGTTGACCACCTGGGTCAGCGCGCCCCTCGGTCACCCTTCGTAACCCGGATGTTGAAAGAGGTCCTGCCCGCCTGGCTCCAGTCCACGCCGGGACACACCGAGGTGACGGTGGGGGAATTGCAGCATCGGTTGGACGCCGTGCTGGACCAGTACAATCACCGCCCGCTGGAGGGTTTCCCCAACCTGGGACAGCCGCCCATCTGCCGTCTGAGGGCGGCAACGGAGGGCGGGAAGGAGAACCGCGCACGGATGCAGAAGTAGCGGAAGGGAGGACTCAAATGATTCCGGGGAGGGTTTCTCTTTGGGTGAATCGTACTTTTCGACCGAGGTCGAATGGGACGGACGGGCGGATTACGACCCGATTTTCACAAAGCTGACGGACCTTCGCGGGTTTGCGGCCGCCGAGGGCGTCCGGCTGCATCCGCTGTTCACCACGAACATGACGCTCAGCTACGCGACGTTCACGCCGGGGTCGGTGGCCCCGCGGCATCAGCATCCCGAGGAGCAGCTGTCCATCGTGCTGCAGGGACGTCTGGTCTTTGAGGTCGGAGACCGCCGGGAGGAGGTGGGTCCGGGGGGCGTCGTCGCCATCCCGAGCAACGTCCCGCATCAGGTGACGGCCGGGGACGAGGTCTGCAGCGTGATCGATGTGTTCGCGCCGCCGCGTGAAGGGTTCCGCATTCTCCTCGCCCAGGCCGAGGCGGCATCCGGCGACGGACAGGCGGGTGCGTGAGGCGGCTTGCAGCGCCGGGAAATCGGACGGGCCTCCCGCGGGAGGCCCGTCGCCATTCAGTCTTCCAGAATGTCGTCCAACGTCGTTCGGAACTGAGGCCGAATCATGGTGGCAAACCCCTGGGACTCCAGGGTCTCCGCATGGGATTCCGCGAACTCCTTCGTCATCGGGCGGCTCGGGCGCCACCCGTCTCCATTCGAATACCAGACCACATACAGTTGCTTCATCGTCGGTGTCGTCCCTTCTCTGACTGTATTCGACAATTTCGTCTACTTGTACAGTATAACCACAGGACGCGTTTTCAATCAAGGGAAATTTGTCGAATTCAGTCGATGTTCACCGACAATTCATACGACGTTCACAAACAGGGCGGGCGAAACCGGAACGATGCCCATCCCCAACCGGGCGAACGGGCCGTAACCCGCCGTTTGGCGGCCCGCCCGGGCCAGGGCCCGGGTGCGGGCCGCGGCGCGTCAGCCGGTCAACCCGAACGCCCGCGCCACCAGCTCGAAGCTGCGCAGCCGATCCTCGAAACGCTCCGTTCGGGTGGTCAGCATCACCTCATCCACCCCGTACGCCTTCGCCAACGCCTCCACTTGCTGCTTCACCCTCTCCGGACTCCCGACCACCATGCGCTTTCGGTTCTCCCGCACGACGGCCAACTCGTACTTGCTGTACGGGCGGCCCAGCGCCATCTCCACGGTCGGCGTGCCCATCGACGGCTCGCCGTTGGCGAGCATCAGCAACGACAGATCCAGGCTCGACGCGATGCGTTCCGCCGCCTCGTCCGTGTCCGCGCACACGCAGAAGATGGCGACACCCGCCACCGGCTCCCGGCACCACGGCGACGGCCGGAAATGCTTCCGGTACGCGTGCACCGCCTCGATCCCCCCCTCGCCGTTGATGAACTGCGCGAACATGAACCTTGTCCCAAGCTGCGCCGCGGCCATCGCGCTCCAGTCGCTCGATCCGAGCAACCACACCTCCGGCACCGTTTCCGTCACCGGCGTCGCCGTCAAACCGCGGAAGCGGTGCCCCTCGGGCAACGAGTCGGTCAGATAGCCCATCAGGTCCCGGACCTGCTCCAGGTAGTCCGGTTCCCGTGTCCGCCCCTCTCGCAGGGCCATGGTCGATCTCGGCATCCCGCCAGGGGCCCGCCCCAGCCCGAGATCGATCCGCCCTGGGTACAGCGCCTCCAGCAGCCGGAAGTTCTCTGCCACCTTGTACGCGCTGTAGTGTGGCAACATGACCCCGCCCGAACCGATGCGGATGCGCGACGTGCGCGCTCCCAGATGCGCAATCAACACCTCCGGCGACGACCCGGCCAAGGACCGGGTGTCATGGTGTTCCGAAACCCAGAAGCGGGTGTACCCAAGCCGTTCCACCCACTGCGCCAACCGCGCCGTCTCCTCCAACGCCTGATGCGCCGTGCCGCCCAGCGACATCGGCGACTGGTCCAACACGCTCAACCGCATTCGGCATCCCTCCTCGGTGACTCCCCGTATTGTACCGCTTCCGCGGCCGCGGCGTTTTCGTCACACCCGGGGTTTGATATGCTGAAGACAGGCTTGCCGGACAGACGCCTCACAACGCTTTCACAGGGAGTGATGCGGATGTACGCAGGTGATCTGGGTGTGACCTTCCTCGATTTCGACGGCACGCTGCGCGTGCAGGCGCTGCAGCTGGACATCCCGTCCGAGTGGATTGACTGTGCCGACCTGCCGGGCACGCGCGGCCTGTGCGATCCGTTCGCCGCCCGCGCCCTCGCGGCGCGCCTCCAACACCGCCGATGGCGAGGCATCACGTTCATCGGCCGCGGCAACCACCACTACGTCACCTACCTGCTCCTGCGGGAGCTTCGTGAACCCTTCTCCCTGGTTCTGTTCGACCACCACACCGACCTCTCCCCGGACCCGAACGCGATGCTCAGCTGCGGGTCGTGGGTGAGCCACGCCCTGCGGGATCTGCCGTGTCTGCGCCGGGTGGTCATCGTTGGAGCCAGCGCGGATGCCCCGGCCCCCTCCGACGATCCCCGCCTCACCGTCCTTCCGGAGGCATCGCTCATCTCCAGTACCCCGCGCTCTGTCCTGGATAAAATCATCCGCGCCGCCGGACGGTGGCCGATCTACATCAGCGTCGACAAAGACGTGCTGTTGCCGAAGGACGCCGCCACCGACTGGGACGCCGGGACGCTCAGCCTCGGCCGATTGTTGTACTGGCTGGTGGGGCTGAGGCGGGGCAGGCGGATCGTCGGGATCGACATCTGCGGCGAATGGCCGGTGGATCCGCTCGCTCTCCTCTCTCGCGATGTGATGCGCCAGATCCAGAAAAACCAGACGGCCAACCGAGCCATCGTCCGCGCCCTGCGGTGCGGGTGATGGCCGGCATCCGCTCCCTCATCTTTCCCGCCCAATCCTCCCCCGGTGAATGCGGCCACCGGGCTGTCTCGTCCCGTTCGGACGCCCCCTGGACAAACTGTAAGCCATCTATTAAACTTACCGTATCTATGTAATGTCCCCGATTCCCATTCATAGATAGAAAATTATTCCTACCCCCATTTCCGTCCTCTGGATGATCGCACGGCTGTCGACGAACCAAGGAGGAGTCCCGATGTCGAGACCAGTTCGCTGGACGCTGTCCCTGCTCGCCGCCGCCCCCTGGCTGATGCCGCTGCCGGCGCAGGCGTCGACCACCCCCGCCACGGTGCAGTACGTCATGACCAATCACGGGTGGGTGTCGTACCACAGCGCGCCGAAGCTGTCGAGCCCCGTGACGGGTCGTCTGCTGCTCAACGAGAAAGCGCTCTTATTGGCGAAGGCGAACGCCTATTGGTATGAGATCCAGATCGATGGAAAGACTGCCTACATCACGACCAACACGAACTACACGCACGTGGTGACCGAGACCGCGGCGGCGGGCACATCGGGGACGGCGCCAGCGTCATCCGGCACTTCGTCCGCGCCATCCGGCACTTCGTCCGCCACAACCTCGGCCACAACGAACACCGCGACGACCGTCAACCCGGCCCCGTCGGGGGCCACGACGGCGCCGTCGACCTATGACGGACAACCGCTGCCGGCCAACCTCACCCCGCAGCAGCGGAAACTGCTGGAGGCGGCCATCTCCCAGATTGGGGTTCCGTACTGGTGGGGGCACCAGGTGCCAGGGGTGGGATTCGACTGCAGCAACTTCACCGCATGGTGCTACAAGCAGATCGGCATCTCCATCTCGTCCTCGTCGCGCACCCAGCGATACAGCGTCGGCACCCCGGTCCCGATGACGGCGGACGACAAATTCAGCCACCTGCAACCGGGCGACCTGATGTTCTTCCGCAACAGCATGGACCCGGGCGACGGATCCGTCGGACAGCCGACCAGCGGAGGGGGTGGGCACGTGGCGATTTACGTCGGCATGATCAACGGCCAGCCATGGCTCGTCCAGGAAGGCGGCGGACACGGAAAGGTGACGTACCAGCCGGTGACGGGGTGGTTCTTGACCGACTTCGTGTACGCGCGACGGGTGTTGAACTGACCCACCGCCGGGCGCTCTTGTCGAGTTCCACTGACGGACGTTGCCCAGGAGGCGCGGGCCGTGGGAGTTGACCAACGCCGAGCCCTTTGCGAGGGGCTCGGCGTGTGCCTTGATAAGGGGGAAACGCGGAATTTCGTATAAAAGCCGCGGCTTCGGTCTGTGCGGACGGGCCCGCTATCCACGGACCGACCGCCCGTCCACCGTTGCGACGGCGGATGTCAACCGCGCCGAAGCGGCGCACCGGGCGCCCGCGGGATCCGCTGAATCACCCGCGTGACGGCGGTTTGCGCCGACGTCTCCTCCAGACAAAGTCCCTGGAACGCGCATCGATCACAATGGTGATCCGGCTGCACACAGTGTTCGATTCGGCCCGCCGCGTCCTCGGTGAGCCGTCCCATGCGCTTGAGCTGCTCAATCCCCGCCCGCACCATCTCGACCGACGTACCGACGTACGCCGCCAGCGCTTCCGGCGTCCACACCCGGCGTTCGGCGAACGCCGCCTCAATCCGGCTCAGCATGCCCATCCCTCCTACACCAGCATCAGGAGGCGCTCCAGCACCCAGCCCAATCCGAAGGCGACCCCGACGTTGACCGCCATCCCCCCCAGGGTCCACTTCCAGCTGCCGCTCTCTCGGCGCATCTGGATGACGGTCGACAGACAGGGGATGTACAGCATGTACACCACCAGGTAGATGAACGCCACCAAAGGCGGCATCGCCTGCGTCAACAGGTGAGGCAGGGTCGCCCCGCCCGCGCCGGCGCCGTACAGCACCCCGAGCGTCGACAGCGTCGTCTCCTTGGCCACGAATCCGAACACAATCGCAATCATGAGCCGCCAGTCAAATCCGTACCACTGTCCGACGGGGGACAAAAGGTGGCCGATGCGGGCCGCCAGCGACTGCTCCACGGGCACTCCCGCCGGAAAGTAGGTCAGCGCCCAGGTGGCCAGCGTCGCCCACAGGAGAAACCTCCAGATGCGGCTGACGAACATCCACACGCGATGCCACGTCGGGATGGCGATGTTGCGGATCGACGGCAGGTGGTAATTCGGAAGCTCTATCAGAAGCGGCGCCGGATCCGTCGGCAGCACCGTCTTGCGGTACACGATGGCCGCCCCCGCGACCACCCCCGCGGAGAGGAGAAGCAGCGCCATCATCACGAACGCCCCGCGCGATCCGGGGAAAAACGCGGCCGTCATCACGGCCATCACACCCAGTCGCGCGTTGCACGGGATGAATGGGATGACCAGATTGGCCAACAGTCGATCCCGATGATTCTCCATCACCCGGGTCGCGGCCATGGCGGGGACGTTGCATCCGTAGGCGGACACGAGCGCAAAAAAGCCCTTCCCGTGCAGCCCGATGCTCTGCATCCAGCGATCGACGAGGACCGATGCCCGCGCCATGTACCCGCTGTCCTGCAGGAACTGATAGATGGCGAAGAAGATGGTCATATAAGGGACAAAGGACAGCACCGCGCCGACCCCGGCGAACACCCCGTCGACCACCACGCTCCGCAACACCCCGGGCGCCCCCAGGCGGGTCATCCACACGCCCACCGCCTGCCCCAGCCACCCGATGCCCGCGCCCACCCAATCGGACAACGGTGCGCTCGCGACGAACGAGAGCCAGAACGCGACGAAAAAGATCACGCCCATCGCCGGATAGCCCCAAAAGCGGTGCAGCAGCACCGCGTCCAGGCGCTCGGTGAGGGTCCGTTTCGCGAGTGGCCGCCGCGTCACGCAGGCTTCCATCAAATTCGCGATGTGTTGGTATTTTGCATCCGCAATCTGAAACTCGAAGGCGTCCTGCTGGGCACGGATCCGCTCGAGCGCCTGGGAATGGGCCCCGATGGCCTCACCGACGCTCACCTCAAACCCCGCGGATTGCGCGCAGCAGGACAGGGCCAGGCCGACCGCCCGCCGTCCCTGCGGCACCACTCGCACCTCGCGGATGACCTCCTCATCGCCCTGAAGCAGGCGAAGCGCGACCCACTCCGGCCGGAACCGTTCCAGGGCGGATCGGGAGTCGCCCCTGGCGGCCACCGCCGTCATCGTGCGCAGCTCCGCCACGAGCGGTTCCAGAACGGAGGTCAGCGCGCTGGGGTACGGTACCACCCAGGGATTGACCGGGATCACCTGCCGCCTTGCGACGCGCCGGGCCCACGTGATCAGGTCGTCCGTTCCAATCCCGCGCGACGCCACCGTGGGGATGACCGCCACGCCGAGGCGGCGGGAAAGCGCCTGTGCATCCACCGAGATGCCCTGATCCTCCGCCGCGTCCACCATGTTCAGCGCCACAAGGACGTGCGGGGTCAGCTCCAGCACCTCCAGCGCGAGAAACAGGTTGCGCTCCAGGCTGGCGGCGTTGACGACAACCATCACCGCGTCGTAGGACTCATACAGCAGAAAATTTCGCGTGACCTGTTCATCGCGGGCGCAGGCCGTCAGCGAATAGGTGCCCGGGAGATCGACCAATTCCAGCGGCTCGCCATCCGCCGTGCGGATCTTGCCGATCACATACTCGACCGTGGTGCCCGGCCAGTTTGCGACCTCTTGATGTGCGCCCGTCAGGGCGTTGAACAGGGTTGTCTTGCCGACATTCGGGTTTCCCACCAGCGCAATCCGCACGGCCGTGGCCTCCCATCCCGCAAAACTCCGGTCACGGCCTCACCGGCCGCCCTCACCGGTCCCGTGCAAAACCGTACCCTCGTCAAACACTTCCCCACCGACCCCGCATCGACAACGGCTGCGCGCCAGCGATGGGACGGCGGTGGCGGCAAGCGCCGCTTCCGCGGACGCATCTCCCACGGATGCCTCCTCCGCAGACGCCTCCCCGGCGACCATCACCCAGATCTGATCCGCGTCCTTGCGGCGAATGGCCAAGCGGGTGCCGCGCACCTCGACCTCCAGCGGGCCGCCCATCGGCAACCGGCGCAACAGGACCACGCGGCTGTGGGGGGTGATGCCGAGCGACAACAGACGGTTCCGAAACAGGGGGTGGCCGGTGAGCGCCCGCACCTCCGCCTCCATACCCATCTCGAGATTCGTCAGCTTCAGCACGGCCATTCCGGGCACTCCCTCTCTCCGGGCGCCCGACGCACGGGGCGGGCACCGTCGATCTCTTTCGCCTAGAATTATACCGCGTAAAGTTGATTGACTGAGTCATGTTTTTCGCCGAAACTGTGTCAGTTTGATCCACCAAACTCAAACGGCCGCCTCCACCAGAGGCGGCCGTGCGATTCCATGTTCGTCAAGTCCCGCGTTCGCACCCACGCGTGCAGTGCAGGAGTGCATGGGTTCCACGTCGGAACATCGGGAGACGTCAACGCCCGTCGGCGATCCCCTCCGGCCCGCCCACCGGTTGACCGAGGCGGTTTGCCATCCAATCGATCAACGTCAGTCCCTCCCTGCCGCGCAGATCGTCGATATCCCGCACATCCACCACCCGGCCCTCCGCCATCAGCACCGCCGTGTCGAGAAGCGGTTCGACCTCCGCCACCTCGTGGGTCGACAGAAGGAGGGTCTGGCGGTCCAGATCGACGAAGGACACCAGACCGCGGAGAATGGATTGGCGGACCAGCGGATCGAGCCCGGAGAGCGGTTCGTCCATCAGGATCAGGGGGGCGTTGCGCGAGAGAGCCAGCACCATCTTGAGGCGGCCCAAATTCCCCTTCGACAGCTCCCCGACCCGGTCGTCCGGCCGCAGCCGCATGAACTCCAACATCGCGTGCGCCCGGCCGGCGTCAAAGTCGGAAAACACGCGGTTGAAAAACCGAATGAGGTCTTCCGCCGTGAAGAACGGATACAGCGCATCCTGGTCCGACAGGTATGACACGCGCTGGCTGACGCGGCGCGTGACCTGCGCCCCGCACACCCTCACCCGTCCCGCCGTCGGCCGAATGAGCCCTGCCATCAGCTTCAAGGTCGTCGACTTGCCGCTGCCGTTGGCGCCAATCAGCCCGATGATCCGCCCGGAGGGCAGCCGAACGCTCACGTCCCGCAGCGCGTACCGCAACCCGTAGCGCTTGGACACCTGCTCAAATTCCACGACCGTCTCCACCCGCATCACGCCTCCTCCATCGCGTCCGAGCCCTTTCTATCGAGAGCGCGGCGAACCCCGTCGAGGATGTCCTCCGGGGCGATGCCCATCTCCGTCATGTCCCGGACGAACGATTCGATTCGATCCCGCACGCGCGCCTCCCGCAGCGCCTCCAACCGCGGCCCGTCCTCGGTGACGAACGTCCCCTGCCCGCGCCGTGTCTCGACAATCCCCATGCGCTCCAGTTCCATGTACACCCGCTGCACCGTGTTCGGGTTGACACCCGCCTGCACCGCCATGTCCCGGACGGAGGGGAGTTTGTCGCCCGGCCTCCACTCGCCTCGGACGATGCCGTGGCAGATGCGATCAACCAGCTGAAGATAGATCGGCTGCGCCGAGGCAAAGGTCCCCGCCATGGTTCACACCTCAATCCGCCGGTCCATCACCCAGGCGCTGAGCGCGAACAGGATGGCGCAGACGAGGAGATCGAACACAATGTCTCCCGCGTACACGGTGAACACGTGCAGCGGGATGGCATCCACCGGGGCGTCGACCACAGCCCCCGGCACCCGCAGCGCGATCGGAATGGCTCCCCAATGAAAGAGCCTGTCGTACACACCGCTGGCCTGAAATCCGCCGAGCCCCCAGGTGGCCAACAACACCAGGACGATCCCGACGATCCACCGCCACCGCCCGAACGGATGCTTGAGCGCCTGCATCCACACGGAGATGGCCAGCGCCCAGCAGGCGGCGTACAGGGCAAACCCGAACACGGTCACCGTCGACCACACGGCCACCTGAAGGTCAAACCGCAGCACGGACGGATCCGCCCAGTCCAGCAGACGTGTGAACGCCGGCCGATCCCATGCCAGCACCCAGATTGCCCCCAGGCCGGCGATGAGAAAGGTGCCGACGGTGAGCACATAACTCGTGACCAACTTCGATGCCAACAGCATCCAACCCGGCTGCGGCAGGTGCAACCACAGAGGGGCGCTCTTCCGCCACTCCCGCCCCAATCCGATGTACGTGTAGACGGGAGGGGCCAGCGCGTGCACCCCGAGGACCATCAGCGCCATCACCGTCGCCGCCCCGCTGTGATACCGAAGCGCCAGATACAGGAATGCGCCGTACAACACCACCACGCCAATCCCCGCCGCCCATGCCATCGGACGCATCAACCGCAGGTCCTTTCGCAGCAGGGCTGTCCAAGCCGTCATGTCGTTTCCCGCCCCTTCCGGCCGCTCCGAGCCGACGGTCCCCCGTCGGGTCCCGCAAGGTGTATCCCGCGGAAAGGCCCGGCGCAGTGACATCCGTCAGCGTTCGATATGAGCGACCCATCGGATTAGTGTACTAGTATATTAATACACCAATCCCGTCAGGGTCAAGGCGTGGGCAACCGTGGCGGGCGTGGAGGCGGTGGCGGGCGTGTGGGCCGCGGTGTGCGCACGGGCCGCGGTGTGCGTGTGGGCCGCGGTGGGCGTGCGGGCTGTGGTGGGCGTGTGGGCCGCGGCGTGCGCACGGGCCGCGGTGTGCGCACGGGCCGCGGTGTGCGTGTGGGCCGCGGTGTGCGTAAGAGCCCTTCCGCGAGGATACACTGCAGGAGGAACCTGGAGCGGGTGGGCTTCGCAGGATACCTTCGTGCTGGAGAGGTGAACCCTTGCGTGTGGTTTTGGATCCTGTTCTTCCTCTGGACACTCCTGCCGGTCTGGCGCCAACAGTGGCTGCACATGCAGCGTCTGCGCGCCATCCGGCAGTTGGAAAAGCGCCGCGGCACGCGTGTCATCACGCTGATCCACCGCCAGGAGACCATCAGCTTCCTGGGACTGCCGCTGCGCAATTACATCTCCATCGACGACTCGGAGCAGGTGCTGCGCGCCATTCGGATGACGCCCGACGATATGCCGATTGACCTCATCCTGCACACCCCCGGCGGCCTCGTCCTGGCCTCCGAGCAGATTGCCCGCGCGCTCGATCGCCATCCCGCCAGGGTCACCGTCTTTGTCCCGCACTACGCCATGTCCGGCGGGACCATGATCGCCCTGGCCGCCGACGAGATCGTCATGGACGACAATGCCGTCCTCGGCCCGGTCGATCCGCAGCTCGGCCAGTACCCGGCGGCTTCCCTGCTGGACGTCGTCGCCAACAAGCCGATTTCGGAGATCCGCGATGAGACCCTGATCCTCGTGGACATGGCGCGCAAGGCCCTCGTGCAGGTGGAGGGCTTTGTCCGCGAGCGCCTGCGGGACAAGCTCCCGCCGGAGCGCGCCGAGGAGCTCGCGAAGATCCTGTCCTCGGGGCGCTGGACGCACGACTATCCCATCACCGTCGACCAACTGCAGGAGTTTGGGTTGCCCGTCCGTGTGGGATTGCCGGTCGAGGTGTACGAGCTCATGGACCTGTATCCCCAGCCCGCTCAACGCCGCCCGACCGTCCAGTACGTCCCCGCCCCCTACGACGGCCCCGGCCGCGGCGGCCGCGGGCGGTGATGGCCCTCCCCGCCCATGGGGCGGCGCGCCTGATTCCCCGCCGCTGCGAGAGCGGAGAGGATGGTGCCGTCGTGAATGGAGGCTCTCCGTCCACGCGCGGGTGGGGTCTCTCCTGCGGTGGATGAAAGCTCCCTGCATCAGGGGCTGATATACGATGTGGGCGGTCTGAGGCTCCCTGCATCAGGCGCTAGTGTACGGTGTGGGTGGCCTGAGGTCTCAGCCCCGGTCAATCCAGGCTACCTGCGCCCAACGGATTCAACGGCCACCGTGTCCCCCGGCCCCACCACGTTCGATCACTCCTCCGTGGCGCCCTCCGGGCCACACGGCTTCCCATCCCCATCCCATACGGCGTACACTTAGGGCAGCAGCCGGCCCCGGGTGCGGACACATCCGGCACTCGGAGCGGGGATGGCACGGGCATTGCAGGGATGCGGAATGAAGGGGAGTCGACTGCAGCGGCGGGGATCGCAGGGATGCAGATGGAAGGAATGCAGATGGAAGGAATGCGGATGGAAGGGAGTGGATGGAAGGGAGCGGACTGCCTCCCGGTGAAGAACCGCGACATCTCCGCGCATTTTCCTCTTCGCGAGGTGAACCATGGATCATCTTGTCTTTGTCTACGGGTCTCTGAGAGAGGGAGAGCAGAATCACCACTTCTTGCGGGGTGCCGTTCGCGTCGCACGCCGGGCGCGTGTACATGGCCGGCTGTACGACACGGGTGAAGGGTACCCGGCCATGATCCCGGATGAGACTGCGTGGACCCAGGGGGAGGTCTACCGGGTGGACGATCAAGCCCTCAATCGGATCGATTGGCTTGAAGACTACCACGGGGAGGGTCGGGACAATCTCTACAACCGGAGAGTGATGCGTGTGGAGACGGAGGTGGGCCCTCTCGAGGCATTCGTGTACGTCTACGCCGACGAGGACGCCGCCCGGATGATGCGGGAGGTCCCGAACGGGGATTGGGGACATCGACGGGGCCGCATTGACCGGTAAGGAAAGGAGGGCTCGGGTTCTGACGAGGGGCTTTTCGGGCGGGTGGGAGCATGAAAATGGCCGAGATACTTTTCGGATAGGGCCGCGGAGGCGAGGGTGAGGCGTATGGGCCGGCCGGGTGGCGGTGTCGGACCGCGGAGCAAGTCCAGCAGTCGAACGTGTGGTGGTCCATGGGACCACAACCCGGCTTATCCAACACCCCGGCGATGACGAGACCCGATCCCGTGGGAAACGCACGGATACCCTGGAACAATTGAAAGTCCTCCGTCGACTCTCCGCCGGCGGACACCTGAGATGGACCACTCCACCTCCAGAGTCATCTTCCCTGGGCCCGGCCTACAGCCTGAAACCCGGAATTTCGTATTAAAGTCGGGGGTTCTGTTGATGTCGGAGCCACAATCGCCCTAAGTTTACCGGCAAAATCGTATTAACTCAAGTTTCGCACCCTTAGGCAGCTAACTTTTCCTTGATAGGCCTGGGCAAACGGTCAATAAACTGCTGTATAACG
>NZ_JAIMAV010000037.1 GCF_023511815.1 Alicyclobacillus sp. | reverse complement strand
GATAAAACGAAAATACGACTTTCGGTGGGGGATCCGACACAGGCGGAGGGGCGAAATCACTCACTTTACTACGAAAATTCAACACTCGCTCAGCGCTGATGTCGGTCTGGAGGATTGGTTTGGTGACGGAACGCCCGACACAGGTGTTGAACTCAGGGTGGGCGTCCATACGATCCTGTGCGCCGTTCATTGAATCCTTTGCCGAATCTCCTCCAGCTCCTTCTCCGACAGGTCCGTGATGTCCATGATCTCGGAGATGGAGAGGCCTTTTCGAAAGAGCTTTTCCGCAACCAGGACGGCTCGGGCGTGGTCTCCTTCTTCACGACCCTCCTCGTACAGCTCCTGAAGCATCCGGGACACCTTCGTCAACTCCTTCCTCAGTCGAATTCGCTGGTCCTCGTTCGTTCGCGTGCTTCTTGGTGCGCCGTTCATTGAATCCTTTGCCGAATCTCCTCCAGCTCCTTCTCCGGCAGGTCCGTGATGTCCATTACCTCGGAGATGGAGAGGCCTTTGCGAAAGAGCTTTTCCGCAACCAGTACGGCTCGGGCGTGGTCACCTTCTTGCCGACCCTCCTGTCGGCCCTGGGCAAGGCCCTCAATCCGTCCCTGGGCAAGGCCCTCGATCCGACCCTTAACGAATCCTTCCTCTCGGCCTCGAATCAACCCTTCTTCCCGGCCCTCCTCGTACAGCTCCTGTAGCATCCGGGACACCTTCATCAACTCCTTCCGCAGCCGAATTCTCTGGTCCTCGTTCAAGGACTGTTCCCCCATCACCAGAATGGCGCTGGCGACCAGGTCTCGCTCCGTGTCGTCCGGCACAGCGGGGATGAGATGCAGAACCCGGTCGAAGGCGGTGGATACGTCCTCCACGTTCATGCTCAGGGCCAGGGCCAGACGAAGGCGATCGGCCGGATCCCACCGGTCCTCCCGCACATGCCGCTCCACCACATCCAGCGCCCTGTCGCCACTCAGACTTGCCAAAAAGACGTTTTCCACCCGGTACTGGGCGGTGCCGATGTTCAGCTCGGATGGCGCAGTTTTGATCCCGGCGTGGTACAGGATCACGGTCCGTATCTTTGCCATGAGCTGGCGCGCGATGCGCGCATCGTACTCGAGGAAGCGATGCAACGTGGTCTCTCGTTTGGTCTGGAACTCAAGGTGAAACACCCGTCCATCCTGCATCCGCCACAGACGGTCAACCTGGAGGGTGTTGGCGGGCAACTCGGTGGGCAGGGGTTCGGCGAGCTGCACCCCCTGGACACCGAGGGCCTCCATCGCTCCGTCGGACAACGACCGCGTCAACGCCTTCATGAGGGTATCACGAGCCGACATCGGGACACCTCTGTAAAAAAGTATATGGGGTGGCTGCGGGATCGACAACGTGGGGAAGACCCTGCGGGGACGGGGATACCGCCGGCCACACCCGCGATTCTAGCGGGTTTTGTGATGGAGTTCCATAAGATGGAGGAGAATCGCAGATGGGTTTGGAGAGTAGATATCTTTACATTGAAACTATCCCCCGCTATACTGATCCGTGTGGCTTCAACCGGTGAAGGGAGCAGCGATGAATGCGATGAATCCAACCCGTGGCGGTGAACAAGACGGACGGATCTGGGCGCTGGCGGAACAGGTGGACCGGGTCCTCCCGGCGCTGGCGGTCAAACTCATGCAGTTCGTCAAAGATTTCCCTGTTCCCGACGTGACCCTCACCCAGGCGTTTCTGCTGCATCACCTGCGCCATCACGGGCCCTGCACCGCGTCGATGATTGCGGATCTGCTCGGCGTGACCTCAGGCCCCGTGACGAGTGTCACCAAGCGGCTCATGCAACGCGGGCTTCTGGATCGCCGCCCAGATGCGAAGGACGGCCGCGTGGTATGGTTCTCGTTGACGGATGCCGGTGAGCGGCTCGCGGACACGCTGTCCCGGCACAGCACCGAACGCTGGGCCGCCGTGATCCGGGAGGTCGGCGAGGAGCGGGCCCGGACGGCGCTCGAGATCATGGGGAACACCATTCGTGTCGTGGATCGCCTGCAGGAAAACCCGCCGGAGGCCGGCCCGTGATGTTTTTCGCCCTATTATCTTCATGTTGAAATCAAATGAGACAACCCGCGGGCGCAGAATGGCCAGGTCGTCCGAGGGTCTGACAGCCGGAGACCCTCTTCAGACACAACACCCACGCGAAGGAGTGGCATGAGATGTCCGAGCGGTACGCGCGATTTGTGAATCGCTGGAAGTGGCTCCTCATCGCCGTATGGGCGGTGCTGGTGGCGGCGGTTCTCATCCTTCTGCCGAAGTTGCCCGACGTCGTCTCGCACAAGAGCACCACCTACCTGCCCGATTCCGACCCGAGCATGGTGGCGGGCCGACTGGCGGACTCGGTCGATCCCGCGCATTCCTCCAAAAGCACGGTCATCGTCGCCATCCATCGCAACGGCGGGCTGACCGACGCGGACCGGGCGTATCTGGAGGAGGGCTTGGCAAAGATCGCCGCCGACAGAGCCGCGTATCACGTGTCCTACGTGCAGGACGCGAAAAACGCGCCCAAGGACACCGCGGACTCGTTCATCAGCGGGGATCGAACCACCGAGATCGCCGTGGTCGGGCTGACGGAGAACATCGAAAACCCGAGTCTCAAGGACGACCTTCAGCACCTGCACGACGCCTTCGCCGCCCCGCCCGCCGGTGCCCAGGTCTACCTCACCGGCGACACGCCGGTGCAGAAGGACGCCATCACCCTGATGCAGGAGGCCGCCGACAAGACGGCCGTCGTCACCGTGGCGTTGGTGCTCGTGATCCTGCTCGCCGTGTTTCGCGCGCTGCTGGCGCCCCTGTTGACCCTGCTCGCCGTGGGACTTTCCTATCTCGTGTCCTCGAGCATCGTGGCGTGGCTCGCGGAGCGCGGATTCCCGGTTTCCACCTTCACGCAGACCTTCATGATTGCGGTGCTGTTCGGCGCCGGCACCGATTACACGGTGATCCTGCTCAATCGTTTCCGTGAGGAGCTGACGAAGACGCACAACCGGGCCGAGGCGCTGGCGGGGGCGCTGCGCGGGGTCGGGAAGACCGTCGTCTTCAGTTCGCTCACCGTGCTCGTCTCGTTCGCCGCGCTGTACTTCGCCAACTTCGGCCTGTACCGTTCGGGCGTCGGCGTGGCCGTGGGTGTCGCGGTCACCCTGTTGACCTGCCTCACCCTCATTCCGGCCCTGATGGCCGTGTTCGGCCGCAATCTGTACTGGCCGGTGGTCCCGAAACCGGGGATGGCGCACCGCCCGTCCCGCCTGTGGGGCTGGACCAGCCGTGTGTCGACGCGCCGGCCGTGGCTCGTGTTGGCCGTACTCGCCATCGCCCTGACCCCTGTGGCGCTCGCCTACGGGCCGTCCCGTTCGTTCGATCCGATGGCCGACATCCCCAACGCCCCATCGGTCCAGGGCTTCCACACCGTGTCGAGGGCCTTCGGGACCGGCGAGGCGATGCCGACGACCGTCGTGCTCAAGACCGATCAAAACCTGCGCACCCCCGACGGCCTGGCGACCATCGATCGCATCTCGAGGCAGCTGGCGTCCGTCTCCGGCGTCGCGGAGGTGGACAGCGCCACCCAACCGCTCGGCAAGGTGATCACCGACTTTCAGTTGAGTCAACAGAACCAGCGTGCCGCCGACGGCCTCAAACAGGTGGGATCCGGGCTCGGCCAGATGGCCGGACAGCTCGGAGACGCGGCCCGCCAGAGCAGCTCCGCACAGAGCGCGCTCACACGTCTGCAGAATGGCGCCGCGAGCCTCGCCCAGGGGGCACAGCAGACGGCGGGCGGCGCCGGAAAAGTCGCCGCGGGGGCGGATCAGCTGGCGACGGGAGCCAAACAGCTGGCGTCCGGAGCCGAGCAGGCCGGGCAGGCCGCCGCCCAGCTCGCGGACGGAACACAGCGGGCGAGCCAGGCCGCGGGCCAACTCTCCACCGCCGCGTCCGCGCTCGCCAATGCCATCGCCCAGTGGACCGCCGCCCATCCGGATCAGGCCGCGAATCCAAACTGGCAGCAGATTGAGCAGCTCGCCCAGCAACTGGCGCAGGGCAACGGACAGATGGCCGAATCGAGCCGTCAACTCGCACAGGGCGCCCGGCAGCTGGCCGTCTCCATGCCGGGACTGGTGAAGGGCGCCGACCAGGTCGCCGCCGGCGCCGCGAACCTGGCGCAGGGGGCCCACCAGGTGGCCGGCGGAGCGAATCAGCTCGCGCAGGGAGGAGAGCGGTTGGCCGGTGGAATCGGGCAATTTTCGGCTGGCACCGCCCAACTCTCCGCCGGTTTCGCCCAGGCGGCCGACGGCGCCAAAAAATTGCAGTCGGGCGTCGGCCAGGCGCAGTCGTTCCTGTCCGAGTCGAGCCGGGCGCCGTCGCCCGGGTTCTACGTGCCGCAGAGCGAGATCGATCACAACGATCAACTCCGCCAGGCGCTCGACGCGTACGTCTCACCCGACGGACATCTGGCGAAGTTCCGTGTGCTGCTCAACCACACGCCGTACTCGCCGGAGGCCATCGACACCGTCCATCGCCTGCGTCAGGCGGCGGATGCCGCCCTCGCGGCGAGCCCGGTGCACACCGGCACCCTGTACATCGGGGGGACGACAGCGCTGCAGGCGGCGATGAATCAACTGGCCAGCCAGGACTTCTCCTGGACCATGACGCTGGTGTTCGGCGCCATCTTCATCCTGCTGGTGGTGATGCTCCGGTCCGTCCTGACCCCGTTGGTGATCCTGGTCTCGCTGGGGGCGACGTACTTCGTCACCATGGGCGTCGTGCAGCAGGCCGCGGTGCACATCCTGCATCAGGACGGCGTCAACTGGGCGGTTCCGTTCTTTACGTTCCTGCTGCTGGTCGCCCTGGGCGTGGACTACAGCATCTTCCTGATGTCGCGCTTCGATGAGGAGTACTGGGCGGGTCTTGGCTCCGACGCGCGCCGCGGATCGCAGGGTGCGTCGCGTCTGGCCCCGCGCGGCCCGATGCCGATGCGCGCGATGCGCACCGCGATGCGCAAAATGGGCGGGGTCGTCTTCTCCGCCGCCCTCATCATGGCCGGCACCTTCGGCTCCATGATGGTCACCGGCATGGCCACCATGGTCGAAATCGGACTGTCCGTCGTGGTGGGCCTGTTCGTCTACGTGTTCGTCCTCCTGGCGTTCTTCATGCCCGCGGCCATCGCGCTGGTCGGCCCCGCGCATCCGTGGCCCTTCGTCCGATGGCACGAGGAGGATGACGCGGATATGGACGAGGACCCCGAGACCGATGCACGCCAACCCGCACCCGTTCGCCCATCCTTAGAAAAACCCGGCAGCCAGGTTTGACCTGGCTGCCGGATCACAACACAAAACGTAAAACACGTCGTCCCCGTCACACCATCGCGCGGGCGACCGCGAGCACGTTGTCCAGTGTGAAGCCGAACTTCTCCACCACCACGGCGCCGGGGGCGGAGGCGCCAAAGTGATCGATGCCCAAAATCCGCCCCTCCCGCCCGACGTACTTGTACCACGGCATCGGGTGCGCCATCTCGATGGCCAGGCGCCGCGTCACGCCGCTCGGCAGGACCGCCTCCTTGTAGGCCTCGTCCTGCGCGTCGAACAGCTCCATGCACGGCATGTTGACCACGCGGACCGCGACGCCCTCGGCCGCCAGGCGGCGGGCCGCGCCGAGCGCCAATTGCACCTCCGAACCGCTCGCCAGCACAATCAGGGCGTCGCCGGCACCCTCCTGGAACACGACGTAACCGCCGCGCGCGAACCACTCGGCCCGTTCACGCACCTCCGGCAGCACCGGCACCTTCTGGCGCGTCAGCGCGATGGCCACCGGCCCATCGCGGTGCTCCAGGGCGTACCGAAACGCCAGCCCCGTCTCCGTCGCGTCCGCCGGGCGGAAGACCTTGAACCCCGGGATCGCCCGCAACGCCGCCAACTGCTCAATCGGTTCATGCGTCGGCCCGTCCTCGCCCACCGCGATGCTGTCGTGCGTGAAGATGTGAATCACCGGCTGCTTCATCAGGGCCGCCAGCCGGAGCGCCGGCCGTAGATAATCCGAGAAGACGAGGAACGTCCCCGCGTACGGGATCACCCCGCCGTGGAGGGTCATCCCGTTCAGGATGGCGCCCATCGCGTGCTCGCGCACCCCGTAGAAGAAATTGCGCCCCTGGTACGACTCGCGGGTGAAGTGCGGTTCATCCTTGAGGATGGTCTTGTTCGATCCCGACAGATCCGCCGACCCGCCGATCAACGTCGGCACATGCGGCGCCACCGCGTTGACCACCTTGCCAAAGGCGTCGCGCGTGGCCACCTGGCCCTCAAACCGCGGCAGGATGGCATCCCAGTCCAGCCGCACGCGGTCGTGCAGGGCGTCGACAAATTGCTGGGCCGCCTCCGGATGGGCCTGGCCGTACGCCTCCACCGCCCGGTCCCACTCGGCTTCCAGCGCGGCGCCGCGCGCCCCGATGGAGGCAAAATGCTGGCGGATGTCGTCCGGGATGACGAACGGATCGTGCGTCCAGCCATATGCCGCCTTCGCCTGCGCCGCCTCCTCCGGCCCCAGCGGAGACCCGTGCGCCGCGCTCGTCCCCTGCTTGTTGGGCGCACCGAACCCGATGATGGTCCTGACCTCAATCAGTGTCGGCCGATCCGTCGACATCCTCGCCTGTGCGATGGCCCGCTCGATGGCTTCCAGGTCATTGCCATCCTCCACGCGCAGCACCTGCCACCCGAGCGCCCGGAACCGGCCCGCCACATCCTCCGTGAACGTCCAGGAGGTCGGCCCGTCGAGGGAGATGCCGTTCGAGTCGTACAGGACAATCAGCTTGTTCAGCCCGAGGTGCCCCGCGAGGGAAGCCGCCTCGTAGGAGATGCCCTCCATCAGGTCCCCGTCGCCGCACAGCACGTATGTATGGTGGTCCATGAGCGTGTGGCCCGGCCGGTTGAACCTCGCCGCCAAAAAGCGCTCGGCCATCGCCATCCCGACCGCCATCGCGATGCCCTGCCCCAACGGACCGGTGGTCGCATCGACCCCGGGGGTGTGGCCGTACTCCGGATGCCCCGGCGTCTTTGACCCCCACTGCCGGAAATTCTTGATGTCCTCCAACGACACGTCGTATCCCGTCAGATGCAGCAGGCTGTACAGAAGCATCGACCCGTGTCCCGCGGACAGGACGAATCGATCCCGGTTGATCCACTTCGGATTCTTTGGATTGAACCGCAGAAACCGCGACCACAGGACGTACGCCATGGGCGCCGCCCCCATCGGCAGGCCGGGGTGTCCCGAGTCGGCCGCCTCCACCGCGTCGATGGACAGGGCGCGGATGGCGTTCACCGCGCGTTGATCGATCTCGCTGAAAGGCACACACACCACTCCTTGGCACGCTGTCGCTTGTTCTCGTTGTATCACATCTGCCACCGCTCCCGCCAGGCCGGCGGACGACCCCGCCGCTGTCCATCCCGTCAGGCCGGCGGATGACGCCTGCTATCGCTCCCGCCAGGCCGGCCGCTGAACCCTCAGGCGCTGCCGCCACCAGGCGAGAAAGTACACCGAAAGGAAAAACATCACCGCCGCCGCCAACAGAAACGGTCCGGACGGCCCGAGGGTCTGCCAGGTCAGGCCCCCGAGAAACGGGCCCAGCGCGGTGCCCGAATCCTCCACCGCGGTGAACAGTCCGACCGCGCGGCTGTGGAGCCAATGCGGAACCGCGTCCATGAAAAGCGCGTTCCACGTCGGGAACACGGCGCCGAATCCCGTGGCGAACAGCACCGCGGGCACCAGGGCGCGTTGCCAGGACCGGCAGAGGGCCAACAGGATGACGCCGGTTGCCGACACCAAGAGCGCGACGGACAGGACCGGCAGCCGGCCAAAACGGTCGGACACCCGGCCGAACGGAATCAACAGCAACACCGTGATGCCGCCGATGGCGATGAGAAACAGCGCGTACGTCCAGGTGTGCAGATGCAGCGACCGCACGCCGAACAGCGCGAGAAACGGGGTGATGGTGCCGATGACGAGCGTCTGCAGGACCATCGGGATGAGGAACGGCCGCAGCTTGCGCCCCAACACCCGCGCCAGCAGGACCTCCCGCCGGAAGGAGGGGGTGCCGCTGCGATTGGCCGGCCGGATGCAGAATGCGCTGATGGTCAGGATCGAGGCCATCACCGCCACGGCGACGGGGACCCCGTGCCGCAGGTGCAGCAGGAGATTGGGCGCGAACATGCCGATCCCGGTCCCCGACATCCACGGCACGAACGCCTTGGCGAGGGACTCGGCCTTCCCGCCCTCCGCCCGGCGCCCGAAGTGCGTCAACGCGGCCGGCCACACCGACGCAGCACCGATGCCGTACAGCATCGCGGCGGCGAGCGCCACCAGGCCGCTTCGCGTCAACAGGAGCCCCGCCACGGACGCCATCGCCAGGAGAATGCCACCGCGCACGGCCCACCGGGCGTAACCCCGCGCCGCCGCCACACCGTAGGCCAGCTTGGTCGCCGCGTCCGCGGCGAATTGGCCGCTGGTGCACAGCCCCATCCACCAGATGGGCATGTGCAGCCGATGGGGCAACACCACCGGCACCCAGACGTAGAACAGCGCGGCGCGGATGAACTCGTTGCAAAAGAGGGTGCTTGTCCACCAAATCGACCGATTCATGACACCATTCTACACCAGCGGCGGGCGCAGCACATCCGTGGTGTACGGGCATCATCGGCGGGCGGGCCAGGAAGCGCCCGCCCGCCGGTCCGTCACATCATGACGATGGCGACGACGGTGGCCGCCGCAAGGCCGCAGATGACGGGCAGGAAGTTTCGCCGCGTCAAATCCTCCGGACTGCATCCGGTCACCCCGGCGATGTCCAGGACCCCCCACGGCACCAGCGTACCGCCGCCGCTCCACACCGAACCCATCTGCCCGAGCGCCGCCAGCACCGCCACGTTGACCCCGATGGGCGTGCCGAGCGCCTGTGCGAGCGTGCCGACCAACACCAGCCCGGAGAACCCCGATCCATCCAGGCCCGCGATGACGCCGACCAACACCACGATGATGGCCACAGGCACCGCCGACAGCGGCACGTGGGCCGCGAGGGCCTTGCCGAGATCGAACAGATAGCCGGGTGCGCCCTTGCCGAGGATCTGCGGCGCGACGTCCGGAGACCCCATGAAGAAGAACCCCGCGATGGGGATGACCGGCGCGAAGATGCGGATGGAAAAGGTGAATCCGGCCTGCAGATACCGCATGACCGCCTCGTAGGCCGTCAGCCCGTGTTCGAGGAACGCGATGATGAGGAACAAAAGCAGGCTCACCCCGCCGATGAGGGCGGTCGCGTCACCGCCGCGCAGCCCGAGCGCGATGGTGGCGGCAATGGTGGCCAAAAACGCCAGCGGGACGACGATGGCGGCAAAGCGGGCGGCGAAGCTGTACACCCGCTCGGCCGGCGCCTCCGGCACCGCCTCCGCGCTGATTCGCCCGCGGCGCATGTCACGGCGCAGCAGGAGATAGGCGAGGACGGTGCTGACCAGGCCGGTGGCGATCACCAGCGGCACGCTGGCGCGCATGATGTCCATCACCGTCACCCCGGCCGCGGCGCTGGTCAACTTCGGGGCCCCCTGGATGACGAAGTCGCCCGACAGCGCGATGCCGTGGCCGAACAGATTCATGGCCATGGCGATCCCGAGGATCGGCAGGCCCGCGCGCAGCGCGATGGGGATCATCATCGGCCCGACGATCATGGTCGCGGGTGTGGGCCACACGAAGGCGGAGACGATCCCTTTGATCACGCCGGTGCCCCAGAACGCCATCCCGGGCCCGCGAAACAGGTTCCGAAACGGCCGCAGCAGGAGCTGATCCGCGCCGATGTGCTCGAGCAACCGCAACAGCGCGATCATGATGGCGATGATCAGGATGATCTCGAGCAGGACGCTGGCGCTGGTCATGCTCGCGTTGAACAGGGTCTGCACGCCAAAGACGAAGTGGCCGGAGTACACCCAGCCGAGGACGAACGTCCCGAGGATGCACAGCGGAATGACCCCTCGGCGCATCGCCATGCCGATGATCACCAACACGACGACGGCGAGGTAGATCCAGTGAGACGGCGTGAGCGTCATAACAGGCCCTCCTCCCAAAGATGGGCTGATGTCGGTGCCGCATCCTATGGAGGGAGGTGTGAAGTGGTGACGCGTGGCTAGAAAGTGGAACGTTTGGGCAGATTAACCGCCGTCGGGCCGCACAGGGCTCATTCCGCGTGAAAGTGTGTGAGAGGAGGTCCATCCCGTGGACGAAAGGATATCGCGGCCAAACCCCCGGCTGCAACAACGAAATGCACAGGTCACGTCGCTGGTCGACGTCGACAGCCCGGATGACCTTCCCTTCGAAGGGCGGCCGGAGGGGGCCCAGCACCCGGAGCAGTCGTCGGCGCAGGGCGCAAAGCCCTGGGTGAAGGTGGACAACCCGGACGACTTCGAGTGAGGTTGGGCGGCGGGACACGAGCCACCGTCGCGGGTCCCCCCGCCGCCCGCGGGATTCAGAGGGCGAGGAGCAGCGCGATCGACACCCCGCAGACCCCGACAAGGTAGACGAAATCCCACGGTCGAACCGGAACCACCCGGTAATACGTGCGTTCCCCCGGGTGGTCGGCCACCGGTCCGCGGAAGCCGCGCGCTTCCATCGCGACGGCCACCCGCTCGCTCATGCGGATCGCCTGGGCCAGGAGAGGCAGGGCGTACGTCACCGGCCGCAGGGCCCGCCAGCGGGCATCCTTCCCGCGCAATTGCCTGGCCTGTTTCAATTTCGCCCACTCCGACTGGAAGAGGGGCATGAACCGAATCCCGGCCAGCGTCCCGTACGAAAACTTCGGCGGAACGCGGAATGTCTGCGACAGACCGACCACCAGGTCCGTGATGTCCGTCGCGCTGACGAACAGCGCGCCGAACGTGACCGCCCCCAGCATGCGGAACGCAAGGACCAGCCCGGCGATGAAGCCGGGGTAACTCAGATGCATCCACAGAAAATCCAACGTCGGGGTCCCCGGTTCCACCCGCGCGTACGCGGTCAGCGTCCAGACGTACAGGATGTAGAAGATGAGAAACGGGGACAGGCGGAGGACCACCTGCCGAATGGAAAGACGAGCCGCGACGAACAGCAGGGCGAGCGGCCACAGAAACATCGCGACAGCCTCCGGCAGGGTGTGCGCGAACACCCCGATGGCGATGGCCACCACACACGTGACCAGATGCCAGGGCGGATTGACTCGATGTGCCCATCCCCTCCGCCGGGCGGGCTCCGGGATGGCGGCCGGAGCGCCCGCCGAGGGCGGTGCGGTCAGCGGCACCGGCGCCTCTGGCGGCTCAGCCGCCATCGGCGGTGCCCCGACATCGACACCCCCGGCCTCCGTTTGCGCGCCATCACCCGCGGCGTGCGCGCCATCATCCGCCGCATACTCGCCAACATCCGCATGCGCACCAACATCCGCATGCGCACCAACATCCGCTTGCGCGCCGTCATCCACCGCGTGCGCGCCATCATCCGCATGCGCGCCATCCGCCGCCTGCACACCGTCCGCCTCCGGCCACAGCGGGCGCACATCGTCCACCAGGTGGGCGCGGCGCATCACGTCGGGGCGTTGCCACAGCCCCACCGCCGTCCCCCAATACAACAGGCCGCCATCCGCGACAACCGCCACATGCGTCGCGTACCGCCGGACCAGATCCAGGTCGTGCGTCGTGATGACAATCGTCCGGCCCTCCGCGTGCAATGCCTGAAGACGTTCCAGGATGGCCTGCTGCGTCCGCGCGTCCTGTCCGAACGTCGGCTCGTCGAGAAGATACACCTGGTGCGGTTCACGCAGCATCGACGCCACGCTCAGCCGGCGCTTCTGCCCCTGGCTCAACCCGAACGGGCTCTGCTGCGCGCACCCCTCAAGGCCGAACGCCGCGAGCAGATTCATCGTCTCCGCTGGCACGTCCTCGCCCACCGGACGATTCGCCAACTCATCCGCCACGCGCTCATAGATGAATTGGTACTCCGGATTCTGAAAGCAGAACGACACCGCGCGCACCCGCTCCGCCGCACGCCACTCGGCCATCCGCCGGCCGAGCAACCGGACCTCGCCGCGGGAGGGGTTGAGAAGGCCCGCCAAAATATGCAGCAACGACGACTTGCCGGCGCCGTTCGGCCCCACGATGGCGACGAACGATCCCGCCGGAATCTCCAACGACACGTCGCGCCAGACGACCTGTTTCCCGTAAGAGAGCGCGGCGTCCCGCACCGACAGCGCGGGCTCGGACGCCGCCGGTCTTTCCGTCGCGTCCCCGTCAACCTCAGTCCGACCGGACGCTGCCGTGGGCCGAGCGGACGCTGCCGTGGGCCGAGCGGATGCTGCCGTGGGCCTTGCGGATGCCTCCGGGCCCGTCTCGTCCCCGTCCAACCAGGCCGGCCGCGGCTTCCACGGGGCCACCACCCCCTGCGCCACCAACCACGCCCATTCCTCGCGGATGACCTCCATCGTCGGGCCCACCCGGTGCACACGGCCATTGCCGTCGAACAGCACCACCCGGTCCATCCACGGCAACAACGCGTCGAACTTGTGCTCAATGACCACGAGCGAGCGCCCCGCCCGCGCCAACCGGGCAATCTCCGTGAAGACCTGGCGGGTGGCCAGCGGATCGAGGTTCGCCGTCGGTTCGTCCAGAATGAGGAGCCGGGGATGCATCGCCAGCGCGCAGGCGATGGCGAGCTTCTGCTTCATCCCGCCGGAGAATTCGGCATGCCTGCCCATCATCCGGTCCGCCAATCCCACGCGGGCGAGACTCTCCCGGATCCGCGCCGGCATCCTGGCGCGGGGCAGGCGCTGATTCTCCAGCCCAAAGGCGATCTCGTCGTCCACCCGCAACATGCAGAACTGCGCGTCCGGGTCCTGGAACACATACCCGACCCCGCCCGGGGCCGCCAGATCCGGATGGCGGATGACCTCCCCCGTCACCTCCGCCTCGATGGCGCCCGGCATTAGGCCCGCGCACAGCATCGCCACCGTGCTCTTGCCACAGCCGCTCGGTCCGAGAAACAGGACCGATTCGCCCTCGTACAGATCCAGGTTGATCCCGCTGACCACCCCGCGCCCGCCCTCATACGCGATGCCGACGTCCCGCAGGCGCAACAGCCGCGTCCGCGGCGGGGCGGCGGGGGCAGCGGGATCGACCGGCGCCTCCGCCCGCACCCCGGTTGCGACGGCCAAGGTCAACCCCTCCCCCGCGTCTGTGGTCTGCGCATGGAAGCCCTGCGCCCTCACCGGCGTCCCGCTCATTTCGATCCCGCTTGCCTTCCGATCTCAAAGTTCCGCAGCGTTCCCGCCCGGTTGAGCGCATCCGCGATCCACTTCGGCAGCAGACCCGCGAGCACCGCGCCGCTGATGAGCGTCAGCACCAGATAGCCGAGGATGGTGCCCGTGCCAAACTGATTTCCTCCATACTGGAAATACCACTGCAGGGTGTTGCCCACCCCGCCCATGGCGCCGGAGAACATCATCATCCCAGCGCCCCAACGCCTCCAGCCGCCCAGCGCCAGCCCGATCTCCGCCCCCGCGCCCTGCACCAGACCGGAGATGATGGCCCCCGTTCCGTACGGGCTGCCGAACGCGAACTCGAAGAACGCGCTGACCACCTCCGCGAAGAACGCCGCCCCCGGCCGGCGCACGATGTAGGCCACGAGACCCGCGGCGATCCACCACAGCCCGTTGACAATCCCGGCGGCGGCCGGACTCCACCCCTTCGTGATGACCTCCGTCAAGAAGTCCCAACCCATGTACACCACGCCGCAGACGACCGACAGAATCGCCGCCACCACGATGTCCCGGAGCTTCCACTTCATACGAACCATCCTCCCCCGAAGGTCTCCCGTGAGGCGGGAGCGCCGGACCAAACGCAAAAACCCCTTTCGCGCACCGCCCGGTCTGATGCCGACGACCGATCCGGCCCACAAAAGAGGTCCCATGCTCATAACGTCCGATGGCACTTCCTCCCGCTGGTATTACCCAGATCGAGTCCATAGGGTTAGCGGCAAGCCGCTTCTCAGCCGATTCGGCACCCCTAGCGCCTCACGATGAAATTGTCGTATTCAATGTAGCACGACCGGCCCGCGGACGCAATCACCCAGTTTCAGCGTCCGCCCGCTCATACGCCCTTGCCACACCCCGCGCGTATGTTTCGTGCCCGCTTCATGGGCGCGAAATGTGGGGTTCATGTTGCTACTGCAATGTTTTGGTCAGGATGATTTCCAACGGCTCATGTTCGAGCAATAAACACCCTGCGTCCCGATATCCCAACTTTCTGTAGAAATGTTGAGCCCCTTCACTTGCCAATGTCGATGTCATGACCAATTTGAAACCCTTTTGTTTCATTTGATCTTCCCAAAAGAGGACAACTTGCTTCCCTACACCCTTGCCACGGTATGGTTCATCGATCCAAATCATGTTCAGGAAAGGCGTGTTGTCCCAGAAGTATCCAT
Source organism: Alicyclobacillus sp. (assembly GCF_023511815.1). GTDB lineage: Bacteria > Bacillota > Bacilli > Alicyclobacillales > Alicyclobacillaceae > Alicyclobacillus_H. The sequence continues at coordinate 11,299 of NZ_JAIMAV010000037.1, read as the reverse complement.
ACCTCATCCATCCGATAGGAGTTTCATCTTGGTCCCGCAGTATATATATTTCATTCGCCCGAATCTTGGACAGGATTAAGCTCTCGGAAATATGATGGTCACGCTCTCGGATGTATCCATAGTCCGCATCCGTTGCGAAGACAATCTTCATCCTGATATCCCCTCTGGGCTGTACCAACCGAAACGCCTGCCGAACCGACTCAAAGTACGAGGCGCTTTCTACCGTGTCTTCTCCTCGACGGCGGCGACCTTTTCTTCCATCGAATGGGTCACGTCCCGTCGATCATCAATCTTGACGACGGTCGACAACCGCTTCGCGCCCATCGCCACCAGGGCTTCGTGCATCTCCTGAATGGCCTGGAAGATTCGCCCCAGGTCACCCTCGATGGTGGTGAACATCGGATCAAGCCGGTGACGCAGGTCCGGATACCGCTCCAACACCCGTTGGGTTTCCGCCACGTAGGCGCTGACGCTGGTTTCCCCCGTGCCGAGCGGGGCAATGCTGACGGCCACAATCGCCATCCCGACCACCTCCAACGCTGTGGTGTGCTGTGCTGGCGCAGACGTTCGAGACGTCCCCCAGCTCCAGTGTACCACGTGCGCCTATTTCTCTCGCCGCGCCAGCGCCGTGAACACATCCGCCGGTCCAATCCCGGCCACCTTCCACAGCGCCAGCAGGTGATACAAAAGATCGGCGCTCTCTTCCGCGAGCTCCGCGCGTCCGGCGTCCGAGTGCATCGCGTTCTTCGCCGCGATCACCACCTCCGCGCTCTCCTCGCCGACCTTCTTCGCCACCTTGTCGACGCCGCGCTCGAACAGATACGTCGTGTAGGACCCCTGCGGCCGCTCGGTCCAACGCTGTTCGATCACGCGCCACAACCGCCCCAACCCATCCTCGCCGGGTCCCGCATCCGTCGCGGCCGTGGCGTCCGCGCCAGCGGCGGGTCCGGCGAGGGCGGCCCGCCGGTTCACACCCTCGCCAAAGCCACGTCCGTCACCCGGTTTTTCGCCGCCCGTCCCTTCGGCATCCGCCTCGGGATCGCCCGATGCGGCAGCCGCCGCCACGCCTGTGGCGCCATCCGCGCGCGCGCCGCTGTGCGCCGCACCCTCGTCGATCACGCTCTCCTTGTGCCGCAGCCCGCGGTGGAAACACGATTCCTCTCCCGTGTGGCAGGCCGGCCCCGCCGGCTCGACCAAGTACAGCACCGCATCGCCGTCGCAGTCGATGCGCACCTCCAGGACCCGCTGCACATTCCCGCTCGTCGCGCCCTTGCGCCAGAAGGATTGGCGGGATCGGCTCCAGAACCAGGCCTGTCCCGTCCCGAAGGTGCGCTTCAACGCCTCCCGGTTCGCGTAGGCCAGCATCAGGACCTGCCCACTTTGCGCGTCCTGCACCACCACCGGCACCAGGCCCGTGTCCTTGTCGTAGCGAACCGCCTCGAGCCACACCGGGTCTCCCGTGAGCTCGAGGGGCCGCCAGGCCGCCTGTGCCGGCCTCACGCGCTCGTCACCGCGCCCGTCCACCGCACCGGCACCCCCTTCTGGCGCAGAAACGCCTTGACCTGGCCGACGGAGGTCTCCGCGAAGTGGAACACGCTCGCCGCCAGGGCCGCGTCGGCCTTGCCCTCCGTGAGCACCTTCCAGAAGTGCTCCTTCTTGCCCGCGCCGCCGCTGGCGATCACGGGGATGCTCACGGCGTCGGCCACCAGACGCGTGAGCTGGATGTCGAAGCCCTCGCGCGTGCCGTCCTGGCGGAAGCTCGTCAAGAGGATCTCACCCGCGCCGAGATCGGCCGCGCGCTTCGCCCAGGTGATGACGTCCATCCCCGTGCCCACCTTGCCGCCTTTGACCATGACCTCGTACTGGCCCATGGTCTCGTTGAGCTTCGCGTCGATCGCGACGACCACACACTGCTCCCCGAACCGGTGCGCCGCCTCGCGGATGAGCTGCGGATTGCGCACCGCGCCGGTGTTCATGGAGACTTTGTCCGCCCCCGCCAACAACAGAGCGCGCACATCGTCGATGGTCGACACGCCCCCGCCCACCGTCAGCGGGATGTTCACCTTCTCCGCCACCTCCGCCACCACGCGGTGCGTCGCCAGGCGACCCTCCTCCGACGCCGAGATGTCGAGCAGCACCAGCTCATCCGCTCCGTCCGCGCAGTAGCGCTCCGCCAAGGCCACCGGATCGCCCGCGTCACGGCGGTTCTCCAGGAAGCCCACGTGCTTGACGACGCGCCCGTCGAGGACATCGAAGCAGGGGATGATGCGCTTTGTCAGCATGCCGTCTCCTCCTCTCGCAGCGCCGCAAAAGCCGCCGCCAAGTCCAGCGTCCCGTCGTAGATGGAGCGCCCCGCGATGGCCCCGGCGAGCCCCGCCCGCCGCGCCGCCAAAACGTCCTCCAGGCTCCGGATGCCCCCCGAGGCAATCGCGCCGAGGCCCTCCGCCTGCACGGCGCGGGCGAGATCGAGGTTGGCGCCCTGGAGCGTGCCGTCCCGATCCACATCCGTCACCAGGGCGTGGCGCACGCCCACCTCGAAGAGGCCGCGCGCCACCGCCACCAACGGCACGTCCGTCTGATCCAGCCAGCCGCGCACCGCCATCTTGCCGCCGCGCCCGTCCAGGCCCGCCACCAGCGCGTCCGCGCCGAAGCGCGCCACCGCCTTCGCCATGAAGTCCCGGTCCATCGCCGCCGTGCCGATGACGCAGCGCGCCACGCCCGCCGCGAGCCACTTTTCGATGGCCTCCTCGGTCCGGATGCCCCCGCCGACCTGGACGCGCACCCCGCGCGACGCGGCCGCCTCGACGACCGCGCGCACCGCGTCCACGTTGACCGGGTGGCCCGATTTGGCGCCGTCGAGATCGACCACGTGCAACCATCGCGCCCCCGCGTCCATCCAGCGAACGGCCATCGCGGCCGGATCTCGGCTGTACTCCGTCTTCGCCTCGTAGTCGCCCCGCGTCAGGCGCACACACGCGCCGTCCAGGATGTCGATGGCGGGAAACAGGTCAAACACCGGCCTTCTCTCCTTTCGGCGCCTTCCACCCCTGGCAGATGCCGACGAAATTGCGCAGGATCCGCTCGCCCACGGGCCCGCTCTTCTCCGGGTGGAACTGCGTCCCATACACGTTGCCCTTGCCCACCACCGCCGGCACCAGCGTCCGTCCGTACTGCGCCGCCGCGAGGAGGTTCGCCTCGTCCTGCACCACCGCGTGATAGGAGTGCACGAAGTAGACGAAGTCGCCCTTGCGCACCCCCTCCAACAGCGGGTGCGGCTTGACCACCGTCAGGTCGTTCCAGCCCATGTGCGGCACTTTGACGTCGTTCGGGAACCGCACCACTTTGCCGGGAAACACACCCAGGCCCACGTGCGAGCCGTGCTCCTCGCTCAACGAGAACAGAAGCTGCATGCCGAGGCAGATCCCCAAAAGCGGCCTTCCTTCGCGCACCGCGGTGCGCACCACGTTCAAGAGGCCCGACGCCCGCAGCTGAAACATCGCGTCGCCGAACGCGCCCACCCCCGGCAGCACCACGCCCGTCACGTCGTCGTGCGCGGCGACCAGCTCGTCCCAGGCCTCCTTGCGGTGGATCACCGCAGACGCCTCACCCGCCCGCAGAAAGCCGCTTTGCACGCTCGACAGATTGCCGATGCCAAGGTCCAGCACCGCAATCATTCCAGCACCCCCTTGCTGCTCGGCACCGCGTCCCCATCGGGGCTCGTCGCCTCGCGCAAGGCCGCCGCCGTCGCCTTGAACAGCGCCTCAATCATGTGGTGGCTGTCCTCGCCGTACAGCACCGCTAGGTGAAGCGCCATGCGTCCCTCGTTCGCGAAGGACTTGAAGAACTCGCGCACCAGCTCCGTCGGAAAGGTCCCGACCCGCTGCGCCGGGATGTTCGCGTGCAGGACGAAGGCCGGGCGGCCCGAGAGATCGATCACGGCGCGCGCCAGGGTCTCATCCATCGGGGTGTGCCGCTCCCCGTAACGCCGGATGCCGCGCTTGTCCCCGAGGGCCTGATGCAGCGCCTTGCCCAGGCACAGCCCGATGTCCTCAACCAGGTGGTGGTCGTCGACGTCCACGTCGCCGTCCGCCTGCACCGTGAGATCAAACCGCCCGTGCACCGCGAACAGGTGCAGCATGTGGCGCAGAAACGGCACCGGAAACTCCAGCTCCGCCCGGCCGCTGCCACGCAGGTTCAGGGTGAGGCGGACATCCGTCTCCCCGGTGCGCCGCGCCACCGCAGCCTGCCAGCGCGGCGCGTCCCCCGCGGAAGCGGGCGCGTTCACTCCGGAAGCGGGCGCGTCCCCCGCGGAAGCGGGCGCGTTCACTCCGGAAGCGGGCGCGTCCCCCGGCGCCTGGGCACCCCCGGCCCGGTCGGCCGGCTCCACGGCCGTCCCGGGCGTTACGGCGGCCGGGTCCACGGCCGTCCCGCGCGACGCGGCCGACGGTTCCACGGCCGTCCCGGGCGTTGCGGCCGCCGGCCCCTCAGCCCCGCGGGGCGTTACGCCCGCGCCGGGCCCCCCAGCCACGCCGGTGCCGGTATCGAGGCGCCCGTCACTGCGCTCCGCCATCTCCATCCCCTCCTTCACCGCGAATGGTCACCGCGCGCGCGTGCGCGGCGAGGCCCTCCGCCTCGGCCAGCGCCACGATGTCCGTCCCGTGCGCCGAGAGCGCCTCCGGCGTGTACTCCACCCACGTCATGCGGCGCATGAAATCGAGCACGCCGAGCCCCGAGGCGAAGCGCGCCGTCCCGTGCGTCGGGAGCACGTGGTTCGGGCCCGCGTAGTAGTCTCCGACCGGCTCCGGTGTGTACGCGCCCAGAAAGACCGCCCCCGCCGACCGGACCGACCGCAGCCAGTGCGAAGGCTCCCGGATCAACAGTTCCACGTGCTCCGGCGCGGACCGGTTGACCACGGCGACGGCCTCCTCCAGACTCCCGGCCACCACGGCCGCGCCCCAGCGCCCGAGCGCCGCCCGCGCGATCTCGCGCCGCGGCAAATCCGCCAGCTGCCGCTCCAACTCCCGTTCCACGGCGTCCACCAAATCCGGCGCCACCGTCACCAGGACCGCGCCGGCCTCCGGATCGTGCTCCGCCTGCGCCAACAGGTCCGCCGCCACATGGCGCGGATCGGCCGAATCGTCGGCGACGATGAACACCTCGCTCGGCCCCGCCACGCTGTCGATGCCGACGTCCCCCATCACCGCCCGTTTGGCCAGGGCGACATACAGGTTGCCGGGTCCCGCAATCTTATCGACGCGCGCGACGCTCTCCGTCCCGTACGCCAACGCCGCGATGGCCTGCGCGCCGCCCATCCGGTACACCTCGCGCACCCCCAAAAGGTGCGCCGCCGCCATCACCAGCGGATGGGGAAGCCCCGTGCCCCGCTGCGGCGGGGAGACCAGCACCACCTCGTCGACCCCCGCCACCTGCGCCGGAATGACGTTCATCAACACCGTCGACGGGTACGCCGCTCGGCCTCCGGGCGCGTACACCCCGGCGCGGCGCAGGGGCCGCCAGGTCATGCCCATCCGCTCGCCGTCCGCGCCGGATGTCGTCACATCCGCCGGCCGCTGGTGCTCGTGAAATTTCCGGATGCGATCCGCCGCCCGCACGAGCGCCCCTTGCAGCGCCGGATCCAGCCCCGCCCAGGCGCGCTCCAGCTCGGCGGGATGCACCCGCAGGTCCCAGGTCCCCGTCAGCCCCGGGTCATCGAATTGCTCCGTATACCGCCGCACGGCCGCGTCGCCCTCGCGCCGCACCTCGGTGAGAATCGCCCGGACGCGGCCCGCCACCTCCTCGTTCGCCGACGCCTGCCTGCGCCAATCGAAGGAGGCCGCCTCATATCTCGCCAGTTTCACGACTCCACCGCCTCCTCCGCCAGCGTCTCGGCCAGCCGGTCCGCAATCCACTGGATGCCCTGCCGCTTGGTGCGATAGCTCGACCGGTTCGCGATGAGCCGCGCTGAGACGTCGAGCACCTCGTCGAACACCACCAGCCCGTTGGCCGCCAGTGTGGCCCCGGTCTGGACGAGATCGAAGATGCGGTCCGCGAGCCCGATGACCGCCGCCAATTCGATCGATCCGCTGAGCGGAATGGTCTCCACGGCGACGCCGAGGCTGCGGAAATACTGATCCGCCAGGCGCGGGTACTTGGTCGCCACGCGACGCGGCCGGCGATCCCGCTCCTCCGGCCGCCCCGCCACGCACAGGCGGCAGCGGGCCGCCCGGAGATCGAGCAGCTCGTACACCTCGCGTCCGCTCTCGAGCAGCACGTCTTTTCCGACCACGCCGATGTCGGCCACGCCGAAGGACACGTACGTCGGCACATCGGCCGGTTTGGCCAAGAGGAACCGAAGCGGCCCGTGCGCCGGGGCGTCCACCTCGAAGACGAGGGCCCGGGAGTCGTCGAGATCGACCGGGACCGGCAGGCCCGCGCGCCGCCACCGCGGCACCACGTCGTCGGCGGTGCGCCCCTTCGCCAGCGCGATGGTCAGCATGCGGATCCCTCCTCTCCAGGCCTATTGGTCGCGCCGGGGCGCCGCGCGACGAGATCACCGGAATCGGCCGGCTCGTCCGCCGCATGCAGCCAGTCGCCTTCGGTGAGGGCGGTGAGCAACCGCTCCGCCTCGAACGCGAAGCCGATGGCCGGGGCGGGCGTTCCGAACTGTACCAGCAGGTCGTCGTACCGGCCGCCGAGGGCGATGGGCGCCCCGGCGCCGGGCGCGAACACCTCGAACACCAATCCGGTGTAGTACGTGAGGTCGCGGACCAGGGTGAGATCGAAGGAGACCCGATCCGCGAGCCCCCGCCGCCGGAGCACCGCGGCGAGTTCCCGCAGCTCCCCCCACGCCCGAAGCGCCCGCCGCCCCGGTTCGCTGGCCCCGAACCGGCGCTGCAGCGCCTCCGGGAGATCGGCATCCAACGGATTGAGGGCCGACAGCTGGTCCAGTACGTCCTGGGGCACTCCGGTGGCCGCGCTCACCGCGCCGACCACCGCCCGAAAGCCCACGTAATCGCCGCGCGCCAGGCACAGGGTCAGCGACTCGACCGTCTCGGCCTGCAGGCCGTGCGCCTCGAGGAAGGCGGGGGCGAACACGGCGTGGCTCGCCACCATCTGCCACCCCTCCAACCCCAGCGCCGCCAGCGCCGTCTGGCACAGTGCAATCAGGTCCGCGTCTGCGTCCGCCCCGGATTGCCCGATCCACTCCACGCCGACCTGCGTCGATTCCGCCGCTTTGCCGCTCGCCCACGAGAGCGAAGCGGGATCGTTCGTGCGGCGATACACCCGCTCGGCGTAGGACCACCGGATCTCGCGGGTCCCGGCCGCGAGCAGCGGCGCCGCCATGCGGGCGATGGACGGCGTCATCTCCGGGCGCAGCACGACGGTGCGTCCCGTCGCGTCGACCATGCGCAGCCAGTCCTCCGCTTCACTCGATGCCCGCCCGCGCAACAGCGTGTCCACGTACTCGAGGAGCCCGCAGGACACCATCTCGAATCCGCTGTGCTCAAACACCCGCAGCAACCTGGACTCCAGCTGCCGCCGGCGCCGGGCCTGCTGCGGGTACACGTCGCGCATGCCGAGCGGTCTGTCCGCCCAGCGTTGCTGTATGTCGATGGACATATCATCACTCCGATCCCAACCACCCGAGACGGGTTCAACGCCAGTCTGCCCGATCCTCTCGGAACTTGCAAACCGGACGCCGCACTTTAGCTTGCTAATATACTAAAGCACGTCTCGATTGTAGCCGGGGCAGGACGGGGCGTCAACCGGCGTTTCAGGCCGGGTTCAGGCCGGGTTCAGGCCGGGTTCAGGACGCGCGCGCCGCGATGCGCCGCACCAGGAGCCCGGTGAACAGCGCGGAGGGCACCACGTACATCCACACCGCCCACACACTCCGGGCGTCGGTGCCTTCCAACAGGCCGTGAAGGGTCGACAGCACAAACACCGGGATGGACAGTTGATGAAGGACGCGCCACACACGCTGCCCGATGCGCGGCCGCGCGTACGAGGTGAGCAGGATGACGGCGATCCCGTACATCGCCAGGATGCCAAAGCCGGTTTCCATCGGCCGGTACACCGCACCGGAGAGGAGGAAGATCTTCGCCCACGGGAAGGGCACGGCGGTGTCCAGATGCAACCCGGACAGGTGCAGGGCCAGAAACCCCAGCATGAGGCTCGACGCGAACTGATGCAATTGTGTGACCAGGCGCCGGGCGCGAAGTCGATCCCAGATGCCCGAACTGGAGGTCACACCGAGAATGGCGGTGAACGCGAGTAATTCATACGCGGTGAATCCGGCCGCGCGCTCCATGTACCAGAAGACCAGGTTTCGCTGCGCCGCCGAAGGGGTCGCCACCAGCACCCAGGCGTAGGATGCCGCCAACACCATGAGCAGAAAGACCACCGCCGCGCCGAGCGGATACCACGACACGCGCTCCCTCACGTTCTCCACCCGTGCTGCACCTCCCCGTCCTCCCGGATCATCACCCAACCGCGCGTCGGCCGCTCGGCCAGCCACGGCCGGCCCGCCCTGGTCCCGCGCAGCAGCGCCACTTTCGCCAACACCTCCGCCACCACCAACCGCTCGTGCAGGACCGTGCAGGAGACGACGTCCGTGACGGCCGGCCGTCCGGTGCCCGGGTCCAAAAGGTGATGCAACACCTCGTCGCCGCGCCGCCACCGCCGTCGATTGACGGCGCTGGTGGCCACCGCGAGGTCCCAGACGTCCAGGGTCAGGACCGGGTCCGCGCCCCCGAACGGCTCGTCGATCCCCACCCTCCACGGCCGCTCCCCGCAGCGCCCCGCGCACACCATGTCGCCGCCCGCGCTGACGACAAACTGCCGCAGGCCCTGGCCGCGCCACCAGGCCGCCAGCTGCTCGACGATCCAACCCTTGGCGATGCCGCCGAGATCGATCTCGAAGCCGGGCTCCACCCGCGCCCGCCCCCGCTCCGGATCCAGCTCGTACGCCGGCCCGAGGCGCGGCCCACGGTCCATCCGGGGATCATCTCCCGCCGCCGAATCCGGCCCGCCGGCATCATCCAGATCCGTCGGGGTCCCTGCCGGGCCGCGTGTTCGGGTAAGCGCCGGGGCCGGTGGCAGCGACGTGAACGTCGCACCATAGCCCGCTTCCCGCAGAGCTCGTCCCAGTCCGGGGTGGAACCACCCATCGGTCGCGCGTCTGGCCTCCTCGGCCAGACTGAGCACCTCCAGCGTCCCGGGGTGCACCGACACCCACCGGCCCGGATTCGCATTTAGGCGTCCGACGTCACTGTCCGGCAGAAACCGCGACAGTCTGGCCTCCCATTCGGCGACAAACCGAGGCGCCTCGTCGAACAGGCGATCCAGCAGGAGATCGGACACCCCCGCCCCGGCCCCCGCCGGGACCACCAGCTCGACGGTTGTGCCCATGGCGGAAAACCGGATTCGCCGAAGCATCACGATCCCCCCGACCGCACGTCCGGCGTCTGGCCCCCGCTGATCCCCGCGCCCCCGCCGGCGCCGCCGGCAATCCCCGTACCGCCGATGCCGTCCGCGCCCGACGCGCCGGACCCGAAGCGGAACCCGCCGTGGTGATGCCGCCCGTAGGAGCCGCCGTACGTCCCGGTCCCTCCGCCGTACGTCCCGCTCGACGATCCGTCGCCCCACGTCCCGTCGGATGCGCCGCCGTCTCCGGTGGATGAGCTCCAGCCACCTTCACTGGACGAACTGCCGCCGTCGGTCGCGGTGGTGGCCCCACCGCCGGTCGTTCCCCCGCCACTCCCCTGACCCCCTGATGTCCCAGAATCGGCGGACGCGGCGGAGCCTGCGCTCTTCTGACCGGCGGTCTCTGCACCCGATCCCCCTGCGGTCGCGGCGGCCACCGGGGATTGGGCCATCACCTGCCACAGCCCGAAAAAGGCGGCTGCGGACGCCACCACCGTGCTCCACGACAACACCCCGAGCCAGCGCGCCTGCTTCTGCCGGCGGCGTGCCCGGTCCATCGTTTTATTCGTTCTTTCAGCCGGCATCGCCGGAGTCCTCGCCCCGCCCTGTGCGGCAACGCCTGGTACCCCGCCCCTGGCACCGCTTGGTACCCCGTCCTGCGCGCCACCGCCTGGCACCCCGCCCTGAACCGGCATTCCGGAAGGGTCGTGCATCGGCCCAATCTCCATTGTCATCCTCCTTTTCGGTGCCGGTCGCCGCCATGGCATCCGGCACCCCTGCTAAGGGTATATCCCTTGCGCATTGAAATTGGCTCGAAACCGGGTTGGACCCCGCCGTCGACAGGTTTGGTAAAATGGGAGAAGTCTGAAACGGTGAGGCGGAGACTGGCACCGGCCGCTCCCCCACCGAAACGAGCGCTGGAGGTCGAGGACCATGCCCCTGAAGGAGAGCGCGCAGCGCGTGCAGGACGTCCTGCGTGCGAAGGGATTTGAGAATGCGGTGGTGGAGTTGCCGGACAGCACGCGCACCGCGCAGGAGGCGGCCGAAGCGGTCGGCTGCGAGGTGGCGCAGATCGCAAAGTCCCTGGTGTTCCGGACGGTCCACGGCGGTCAGCCGGTGTTGGTCATCGCCAGTGGGGCGGGGCGTGTGGATGAACAGCGGATCGCGCGTCTTTGCGGCGAACCGATTGAAAAGCCGGACGCGGCCTACGTCCGCGAGGTCACGGGATTTGTCATCGGCGGCGTCCCTCCGGTGGGCCACGCGACGACCCTCACCACGTACATCGACGGGGACCTGCTGTCGTGGGACAGGCTGTGGGCGGCCGCGGGCCATCCGAAGGCGGTGTTTCCGCTGACGCCGGACGAGCTGGTCCGGATGACCGGCGGCCAGGTGGTCCGGGTTCGCTGACCGCAGGGCCTGCGGCCCGGCCGGCGTCCGGCCCGGCACCGGAACCTTCATCCGGCCCGGCACCGGAACCGGCGTCCGGCCCGCCAACGGAATCTTCATCCCCGGAGGCCCTGAAGAGCCGTCCGCATGAGGTGCCGCCAATCGGGCGACAGATGCGGGCAGGCGGCCAGCGCCTCGGCGTCGTCGAGCAACGCCCGCGCGTCCTGCGCGGCCGCCACGCCTTCCACGCCCCCTTCCCCCGACCGCGAGAAAAGGGGGCGTTCGGGTGAATCGCCGTCCGCGGCGGCCCCGGCCCGCGAGGGTCGGCGCAGCATCTCCAGCCCGAGACGCACCGACTGCGCCCGGCGAATGGTCCACTCCGGACACGGGCAATCCAGCCGCTCCACCGTGTCTCCCGGGGCGACCCACCCGGTTTTCAGGACGCGCGTGTACCAGCCGGATCGACCGGTCGATTCCACGCGGCTCA
>NZ_JAIMAV010000036.1 GCF_023511815.1 Alicyclobacillus sp. | reverse complement strand
GACAGCTCGCGCTCTCCGGCCTGCCGAATCGCGTCCACCACGTCTTCGGGCAGCCGCACCGCCGCCTCCCGGCACAGCCCGGCCACCGCCGCCCGGACCGTCCGAACGTCCATCTCCCGCATCCGTCTCCCTCCTCGGCTCGCCCCGTTGGTCCCGGAGGTGGTGTCGGTGAATGCCGCCCACCCGGATCCTCGCTGCAGGGATATTGGATCCAATACAACAAATTCATTCTACGCACAATCATTCGATAATTCAATAGTTCGGATGGAACCCGCCCGCCCTCCGGCGGCAGGGTCCGAGCACAGGGGAGGGACCGGCGATGGCCGGTCCCCCCTGTGTCCACGATCATTTCGTCACGGCCGCAGGGCGCCGGAATCCGCCAACGCGGCGATGACGTCGTCCAGAGCCACCCCGGTCACCGGCACGATGGCCCGCGGACGTACGAAGTAGAGGTACGCCTCCACCGGCGCACCGCCGAGCGCCGCGCGCACGGCCTGCACGTACACCGCCACCTGCGCCTCGTACTCGCGCGCGACCGCCATGAGGTCGCGCTCCGCAATCCGGTCCGTCTTGTAATCGACCAACACCCATCCGTCTTCCGTCTCCGCCAGACAGTCGATGACGCCCTGGACGACCACGAACGGATCGGGCGCGTCGGCGTCGAAGCCGTCGGCCGCCACGCCCCCGAGGCCGCCCGGCATCGGCAGCCGGTGGAAGAACGGCTGCTCCCGCCACACCCGGTGCGCCCGCGCCAGCCTGCGTCCGAGCGGAGAGGAGAGAAACGCGATAGCATCCTCCACCAGGCCGGGGTCGCGTTCCCGCTCCGACAGCACGCCCTCGCGGATCAGCGCGTCGAGCGTCGCCTCGACCTCTGCACGGGAGGCCGTCTCCGAAAAGGGCACCCGCTGCATCAACCGGTGGAACAGAACGCCCCGTTCCCGCGGAGTCACGGAGTCCGCCCGGGTGAAGAGGGGATCGTCCAGCAGGTGCTGGGCCGCGGCCGGGTGCACCGGCTCCTGCCGCGCCCCGGCCATCCCCTCCGCCCGCAGGTGATGCGTCCAGATTCGGCGCAGGTCGGTGGCCGACAGCTTCCCCGGCAGACGGACCCGGCCCGCACCGGGCGTCCACCCGCTCCAGGGCGCCGGGGATTCCGCCTCGCGCCCGGCCGCGGGCATGCCGGCAAGCTCCCGAAGGTGCGCCCGAATCCGCATCGGGTCGCGGCTGGCGAACACCTCCGGCCGAAACGCGGCCGTCCCCGCCCCCACAGGCCCGCCCGCTCCCGGCTCGGCCGGCCGATCCGGGAGCGGCACGGGCAGCGGCCGGCCGGACGGGGTGTTCCACAGCGTGATCGAAAACCGGGCCGGGTGATCAAATCCCCATCCGCGCCGGCCGTCGTCCGCCGCCCCGCCCTCCTCCGCCAATCGGCGCAGGATGGCGCCGTCTTTGTGGCGCAACAGGGCCGGACCCAGCCAGTCGAGGTAGGATTTCGCGCGCAGCATCGCGTACAGCGGCAGGGACTCTCCGGCCGCCTGCGCCACCATCCCCCAGCGCGCCGCCTGCCGGGCCAGGTCCTTCCCGGACCCAATCAGGATCAGCCGTTCACGCGCGCGGGTCATCGCCACGTACAGGACGCGCGCCTCCTCGGCCAAGGTCTCGGTGAGCTCCAGCTCCCGAATGGCGATGGACGGGATGCTCGGCCATCGTTGCTCCGTGTCCATATCCGTCACCGCGGCGCCCACGCCGAGCGCCCGATGCAGGGGCAGCTCGTCATCGACCCGAAACTGCTTGCCCAGGTCGGCGACCAACACCACCGGGTACTCCAGCCCCTTGCTCTGGTGGATGGTCATGACGCGCACCACGTCCTCGTTCTCGCCGAGGGTGCGCGCCTCGCCCTCGTCCACGTTTCGCTCCAACGCCTCGTTCGCCCGCCGGATGAACCCGAACACGCCGTCCGGGTGACGGCGGTCGTACACCCGTGCCTTGGTGAGCAGCGCCTCCACATTGGCGCGCCGGCCTTGCCCCCCGGGCATCCCGGAGACGTAGGCCAAAAACCCGGTGTCCTCCAGGGCCCGGCGCAACACCTCCTCCGTCGTCGCCCGGCGGGCGAGCGCCCGCCACGCGCGCAGACGGTCGTGAAACGCCCGCACCTTCTCCGTCAGGGCCGCCTGCCATCCCGGCGCGCCGGTGTCCTCGAGGTGCGCCCAGGCATCCGTGCGTCCCGCCGCCGCCCGCCGCCAGGCGTCGTAAAAGGGTCCGCGGCCGAACAGCCGGATCCGGGCGAGGTCCTCGTCGGAAAACCCGGCCAAGGGGGAGCGAAGGAGCGTCACGAACGCCAGGTCGTGGCGCGGATTGTCGATCACGGTGAGCAACGCCAGCAACCACTGCACCTCGAGGGCTCCGTAAAACCCCATCGTCGTCGCGCCGTACGCCGGGATTCCGGCCTTCGCGAACACGTCGAGAAAGACGTTCACCTTGCCGCGCGCCGCGCGCAACAGGACGACGATGTCTCGCGGACGAACCGGACGGTGGCATCCGAGATCCCTATCCCACACCTGTGCGCCAGGTTGCCCAGGGATTCGGCCGAGCAGCGCCTGGATGCGGTGCGCGGCCACCCAGGCCTCCTTCTCCAGGTGGCTCATCTCCTCCAACAATCCCTCGACGTCCGCATCCGCGACGCGGGCATCCTCATCGTCCTCCGCCCATGCGCCCGGCCTCTCCAGATCCTCGCCGCCGTCCCCTTCGCCTTCCTCCGCCGCCACCGCCCGCTCCACCAGATGCACCTCGACCGGGCCCGCCAACGTTGCCGCGCCTTCATCCGCGGCATTCGAGGCGGCGGGATTTGACGGCGCCTGGGAATGCGGCGGCGCCTCGGCATTCACCGTCGCGCGCGGGGCGTCCGGATACGGGGCCGACGCCCGCATCGCCCCGCCGTCCCGGTAATTCACCCCGCCGAAAGCCGGCGTGAAAAAGAGGGTGAACAGGTAGTTGACCGCCTCGACGACCTCGGGTCGGCTGCGGTAGTTGTCTGTCAGATCAATCACCCGGCCGCCCGCCGATCCCCGGTAACGGGCCAGAAACAGGCCGGGCTCCGCCATGCGAAAGCGGTAGATGCTCTGCTTCACGTCCCCGACCACGAACACGTTGCCCGCCGGGCGCGCGATGGCCCTCACGATGGCGTCCTGAATGGGACTTGTGTCCTGGTACTCGTCGACGAAGATCTCCGCGAACTGCGCCGACAGACGACGCGCTTCGCCGGTGGACGGATCGGCGAGCACCCGATGGGCGTACTGCTCCAGGTCGCTGAAATCCAGCACTCCCCGCCTCCGCTTGGCGGCTTCGTAGCGCTGGGCAAACGCGCCGGTGAGATCGACCAGGGCGGTCACGGCCGGCGCCAGCCCAAGCACATCCTGGCGCAGCGCCGCCTCCCCGCGCCCCAGCACGTCGAGGACTTCCTGCACCCGGTCCCGGCCCCGCTTCCGGAGATCCTTGACCGCCGCGAACTCCGGGCGATTGGGTGCGGAGATCCGCTTCCCGTTCAACATCGCGCGAAGGTGATGGACCGCCGCGGCCACGCCGTCCCAGTCGGCGAGCCCGCGCGCCGCCTCGCGGGTGGCGCTCAGGGCCTGCTCCAGGTCACGCCGGTAGCCGTCCAGTTCCGCGTGGGCTGACGCCATCCGGAGCGCCTCGGCGAACACCTCGCCCGCCTCCTCAATCCGCCGCGCCGCCCACTGCAGAAACGCCTCGGTCCACGGCCAATCGGCGATGGCCGTGTCCTTTGCCCGGACGTACATCTCGCGGACCTGCGCCAACCACATCACGGGATCCGGCTGGCTCTGGGCAAACGTGTCGAGGCGGTCGACCAGAGGCCACAACCGGTCCAGATCATCCGCGCACAGCCCGCGCGCCGCGGCGCGCACCGCTTCCCGGCGATCCGATTCCAGCCACGCCTCGAGCACATCCTCAAACACCCGCGCGCGCAGCGGGATGCGCTCGTCCTCCGGCAGGATGTCGAACACCGGTTCCAATCCGAGGTGCAGAAAGTTTCGGCGCACGACCTCCATGCAGAAGCTGTGCAGGGTGGAGATCTGCGCCCGTTCGACCAGGTCCAACTGCCGGGCGGCCTGCCGCATCCGCGCCGCATCCCCCGCGCGCATGGCCTCCTTCGCAATGGACTCGAGCCGCGCCGCAATCCGTTGGCGCATCTCGCCGGCCGCGGCCTCGGTGAAGGTAACGAGGAGCAGGCGGTCGAGATCCACGGCGTCCGGGCCCAGGACGCACCGCATCACCCGTTCCACCAGGACGGTGGTCTTGCCGGACCCGGCACCCGCGGAGACCAGGACGTTCTCCCCGCGGGTCTCGATGGCCTCCCGCTGTTTTGGGGACCAGCGATCCCGGGCCGCATCCGATGTGGAATACGCCGGCCCGCCGGCCGCCCCCGCCGGGGTGCAGGTCTCCGCCTCCGCCGGCCCGCCGGCCGCCCCCGCCGGGGCGTTGGACCCTCCGGCCTCCGTGCGCTCCTCCGGCTGCTGCTTCATCGCGACTCCCCCTCTCCCGCCGCCTGCGCCCACAGCGCCAGCACGTCCTCCCGGCTTCCCCGCGCCAGGTGCCGCATCGGCCGCTCCCACCGCCGGTCGAGATGGCACACCGCCTGAAACGGACAGCGGCGACAGGCGTGATCGTCCGGACGAAGCTGATACGGGTGGATGTCAATCTCCCCTTCCGCCATCCGCGCCGAGGCATCCTGGATTACCTCGGTGACGCGCTGAAACATCCCGCGCCACGCCGCGGCATCCGCCACCGGCGCGCCCTTGACGAAGTTTCCGGATTGGGTGAACAGCTTGCCGAACAGCTCCGTGTCCGCGCCGGTGGGCAACCGCTCGTCCATCCAGGCGACGAGCTCGCCATCGGCCGCCATCAGCCCGCGCGGACGCATGCTGCGCAACGCCTGCCGGTGCGCCGCATCGGCATCCTGGGGGACGCGGACCGAACGCGGGCTGCGCCCGACCGGAAGATACAGGATCCCGGCCGGTTCCGCCGGACGGCCGAACAGCTGTTTCGCGTGGCGAGCGATGACCACCGCGTACAGCGGTAGTTGGAGCTGCAGCCCGTGGTGGACCTTGACCAGGTCCAGGGCGACGCTCATGTTGGTCTTGTAGTCGAGGATGCGATAGGCCGACCGGTCCGCTTCAACCGCGAGATCGATCCGGTCGATCCGGCCGCGCACCCGAACCGCCCCGCCGCCCGGCAACGGCACTTCGAGCGGCGGCAGACCGCCACCCGCCTCGTCTCCGAAGACCAGCTCGCTGCGCCAGGGGACGAAGCGACCGTATCGGACATGCCGCGTCAGCACAAGGGCGGCCTTTTCCACGACGGCCAGGGCGAACCGGGCCGCCTCCCGGCGAACGGCGCGCCGCCGCCACACCTCCGCCCGCGGCATGCCAAGCGCCGCCTGGAACCGATCCCGCACCCGCGCCACCACCTCGTCATCCGAGAGCGCCCGCCAGGCCTCCGGCTGCTCCTGGTGATCGCGGACGAACTGCTCCAGCACGTCGTGGATCAGGTTGCCGCGCGCCGCGCGCGCGCGCCGGGCGGCGTCCTCGTCGGTCAATCGCAGGCCGTGGCGCAGAAAATGTTGAAACGGGCACGCGGCGAACGCCTCCAACTGATGAACATTCACCTGCAGCGGCCATCCGTACAGAGCGGACGCGAGGCCGGCTGGCAGCTTCCCAGCCTTTGCGGAGAATCCGAGGCCGCCCAGCGCGGCCTCGAGCCACCCCCGCACGGCGGGCTCCCGGGACAACCCGTCGAACACCGTCACCGCAACGGCCGGCAGGCGCTCGCCGTGCCGGGCCCGCTCGACCACACCGACCCACCGGTCGAGCGCCGCGCGCGGCGTCCACACCTGGGCGGGGTCCCAGTCCTCCTCATCCAGCCACAGCTCGGTTTGCACCAGGTTCTCCGGCGCATCCCCGAGGCGCTGGACCCAACGCGCCGGCCGGACGGCCTTGCCCGCCTCGTCGGAGAGTGGATAGGTGACAAAGAGCCAATCCGCGGCCCGCGTGAGGGCGGTGTGCAGCGCGGATCGCTCGCACAGCTGCAGTTCCGAGGCCGTCAGGCCGACCGCCTGGCCGAACGCGCGCTCAAACGCCAGCCGCTCCTCGTCCTGCAACAGCCCCTGCGGGCGGATCCGGCGCGGAAGCGCCCCGTCGGTGGCGCCGACCACGAACACCACCGGCACGTGGAGGGCGCGCGCCCGCCGCACCTCCGTCACCAGCACCTGGTCGATCCCGGCCGGGATGGTGGACAGCGACTGGCCCATGAGATCGGTGCGCACCAGCTCGAACAGGAACGCGCGGGACAAGGGCGCGTCGGGCAGGGTGTCGGCCAGATCCTGCAACAGCGCCAGCAGGCGTTGCCAGGCCTGTTCATGCAGGCTCGCCTGAAGCGGGCTTACCGCGCCGGCCTCCCCCACCATCCACTCCGCGAGGATCCGTTTGGCGTCCGCCCGCTCGAGCGCATTCCACAGACACCGCGCCAACGTCCCCGGGGAGATGGGGTCTTGTCGCAGCTGGCGCCACACTTCGAGAAAACGGTCCGCGAGCGCCCGCCGCAGCTCGTCCGCCCGCGCGTCCTCCGCTTCCGCAGTTCGGGTGCGCACGTCGTCCTGGCGGGCGTCGTAGGCATAGCTCCACGGCTCGCCGGCCGCGAAGGCGTCCACGCCCGCGACCTCGTGCCGGCGCAGGTACGCCTCCAGCCAGTCCGCGTCCTGCCGGCGCAGGCCGCAGAACTCCGTCTTCAACAGACCGGAGGCCGACTCCGTCGTCACGCCGTCCTCCACCGTGTCCAGCAGGGCGAGGATGAATCGGCCGAGCGGGTGAACCGCCAGCGGCGGGAAATCGTCCACGTACCCGTCGACACCGTGCCGCGCGAACGCGTCCCGCAGAAGCGGCCCGTACAGCCCGAGATCGGTCGTCAGCACCGCGATGTCGCCAAAGCGGTACCGGCCCTCGCCAACCAGGCGCACGATGCGGCGGGCCACCCCGTCGGCCTCCCGTTGCAGGTTTTGCGCCGCCGCCACCGCCGCGTGCGCCCCGTCGAGTTCCGGATCGCCCGCCGCCGCCCCGTACAGCGCGCGCTCCACCACGCGTCGCGCCGGGGCACCCCCATCCGGCGGGGGCGGCACCTCCTCTACGGTGCACGAGAGCCCCAGTTCCCGACAGCGCGCCATCACGTCGAGGACCCACGCCAACGTCTGCGGGGCCCACACCCGCTCCGGGTCCGGCCACTGCGCCAGCACCCGCAGCAGACGGGGGCCATCCAGCACGCCCGTCGCCGCGGCGCCCGTCGCTGCGGCGTTCGCCGTCCGCTCGGCGGACAACCACGCCGGATCCAGCGTGACGGAGATCACCGTCTCGTCCGCGGCCCGGGCGACGGCCAGCAGAAAGCGCGTGTCGCGCGCCGGGAGATGGTCGAACCCGTCCACATAGACCCGCGCCCCCTCGAGACCAGGCGGCGGGGCCTCCCGCTCCGCCAGCAGGGCCGGGAGCTCCACCGGATCGTACAGACCCAGGCGCGTCAGGCGGACCTGGTACCGGTGGTACAGCGTGCACAGATCCCGCAACTTGCCGATCAGCCGAGAGCCCGTGACCGGCAGGTCATCCGGCATCTGCGCCAAGCGGGTGGCCGCCGTCTCCAACAGGGCCTCCACCTGGTGGGGGGACACCAGGCTTCCGGCCATCTCTGTGAACACCTCGAGGACGCTGTCGAGAAAGCGGATGGACGGGGCCGCCCGGTGCAACACCTGGAGCTGGTCGCCAACCTCCCGAAAGACGTCCGCGAGCAGCAGGCGCTTGCCGGTCATGTTCACGGGTTGGCCGGCCGCCACGGCGATGGCGGCGTTCATCTGTTCGGCCAGCCGCGGCACGGTCAGCACCTCGGCCCGGATGGCCACCGGGGCTTCCCGCATCAACAGACGCTCACAGGCGTACGACGCGTCCTGCGGCACGACCCACAGCAGGCGTCCGCCGAACGGCCGTTCGCTCAATTCACGCGCGATGGCGCGCGCGATGCGGGTGGACTTGCCCACCCCGGCCTGTCCCACCTGGATGACCACACGTCCCACCGGAGTCCCTCCTCCTCGTTCCCCACGGGCCATTGCCCGGTCATCTCCACTCTAGACCAAGGCGCCCCCCGTTTCAATGAACGAATCGGGGCCCTCCCCGCATTCCCGGGGCCCATGCACCACCCGGCACGCATGGGCATATGACGGTGTATACCCACACGTCAAGGATGAAGGAGTGACAGGAATGAGTGTCGATCCCGCGGTTGTCTCTGCCCACGCCAAGCCGGCGCCTTCCGCGAAACGGTTGATCACGGTCTCCGGGATCGGCCTGTTGTTCGACTCGATGGACGTCAACCTGGTCGCGTACATCCTGGTCGCGGTGGCGGCCCAGTGGCACCTCAGCCCGGCGACGCAGGGGTACCTCAGCAGCATGGGGTTCATCGGAATGGCGGTCGGGGCGGCCCTGGCCGGTCTGTTGGCCGACCGTTTCGGCCGCAAGGCGGTGTTCATGTGGACGCTGCTCATCTACAGCATCGCCACCGGGTTGACCGCGTTCGCTTGGGGAGTGGGCATTTTCCTGGTCCTGCGATTCCTCGTCGGATTTGGCCTCGGCGGTGAGCTGCCGGTGGCCACCACGTACGTGCTGGAG
The DNA here is from genome assembly GCF_023511815.1 of Alicyclobacillus sp. Classification (GTDB taxonomy): domain Bacteria; phylum Bacillota; class Bacilli; order Alicyclobacillales; family Alicyclobacillaceae; genus Alicyclobacillus_H. The sequence continues at coordinate 17,165 of NZ_JAIMAV010000036.1, read as the reverse complement.
TCCTCGGAGGACGATCGGCGCGGCCGGCACGTCGTGCTGTTGGAGATGTTTTACGCCTTCGGTTCGCTGTGCGCGGCTCTCATCTCCAATCTGGTGATCCCGTCGGTCGGCTGGCGCGTGGTCTTCCTCATCGGCGCCATTCCCGCGCTGTACGTGCTCGTCCTGCGCCGCCAGCTGCCGGAGTCGCCGCGGTTCACCTCGCTGACGGAGCGCCGGTCGATGCGCACCTCGTTCGCCACGCTGTGGTCGCAGGGCATCGCCCGCAGCACCGTGGTCACCTGGGTGCTGTGGTTCGCCATGAACTTCGCGTTTTACGGCATGGTGCTGTGGCTGCCGTCCATCCTGTACCTGAAAGGCTACTCGCTGGTGCACAGCCTGAGCTACACCCTGGTCATGACCCTGGCGCAGGTGCCCGGGTATCTGACCGCCGCCTGGCTGGTGGAGCGGTGGGGCCGCAAGCGGACCCTTTTGCCGGCCATGTTCTTCTCGGCGCTCTCGGCGCTCGGATTCGGCTTCGCCGGAAGCACCCTGTGGATCTTCGTCTTCGGGATTCTGGTGAACTATTTCATGCTGGGCGCCTGGGCGGGGACGTACATCTTCACGGTGGAGCAGTTCCCGACCAAGGCCCGCGCCTCGGGCATCGGCTGGGCATCCGGGTTTGGCCGCATCGGGGCCATCATCGCCCCGTCGCTGGTGGGGTTGATGATCGGCGCGAAGATCGGGTTCGGCGCCGTGTTCACCCTGTTCTTCGTGATGATCGCCATCGGCTTTCTCGTCGTGTGGGCGTTTGGCAAAGAGACCATCGGCCAGCGGTTGGAGTGACTGGCACGGGTCCCGCGCCGAAGGGCGCGGGGCCCTCGTGTGTCACACGGCCACCCGAGTCTCCTCGAGGAAGCTCCACAGCACCGACTCCATCCCGTGGAGGGTTGTCTGCTGGTTGATGACGTCGCGCATCCGGGCGGCCCCGGGCAATCCCTTGATGTACCACGCGGCGTGCTTGCGCATCTCGCGCACGCCGATGACCTCCCCCTTGTACTCGACCAACAGGTGCAGGTGGCGCACCGCCACCTCGATGCGCTCGCGCGCGGGCGGCGCCGGCAACCTCTCCCCGGTGCGCAGGTAGTGGGTGATCTCCCGGAAGATCCACGGATTCCCGAGCGCCGCCCGGCCGACCATCACCCCGTCGCATCCGGTCTCCTCCAACAGGCGCTTCGCGTCCTCCGGTTCCACCACATCCCCGTTGCCGATGACGGGGATCTTCACGGCCTCCTTGACCTTTCGGATGATGCTCCAGTCGGCGCGGCCGGTGTACATCTGTTTCGCGGTCCGCCCGTGCACCGCCACCGCCTTGGCCCCCGCCTCCTCAACCGCCAGGGCGACCTCGACGGCGTTGACGTGATCGTCATCCCAACCCTTGCGGAACTTGACGGTCACCGGTTTTTGGACGTGGGACACCACGCCGCGCACAATCTCGGCGGCGTACTTCGGGTCCCGGGCGAGCGCCGCGCCGGATCCGTTCTTGTAGATCTTCAGAACCGGACAGCCCATGTTGATGTCGATGATGTCCGCGTTGGTCTCCCCCACCATGCTCGCCGCCAGGACCATCGATTCCTTGTCGTACCCCACCAACTGCAGGCTGACCGGGTGCTCGTCCGGCAGGATGGTCAACATCATGTGGCTCTTGAGGCTGCCGTGCACGAGCGCCTTGTCGCTGACCATCTCGGCGCACACCATGCCCGCCCCGAGCTCTCTGGCGATCCGCCGGAACGGCGGATTGCACACTCCCGCCATGGGCGCGAGGATCACCGGGGTGTCAATCACCACGTCGCCGATTTGCATCGGTTTCAACACGTCTGTCCGACCTCCTTCCCATTCGGGAAGAAGGGTACCAGAAGCAAGGCGGGGGCGCAAATGGGAAACTCACCCCCGCTGTGCCATGCCCGCCGTCAAGAACAGGTCAATCAACCACCACACCCCGACGATGAACAACAGCACGTGCCCCACGAAAATGGGGAAGGTCAGACAGCCGATGACGGTGCAGGCGAGCATCAGCACCCCGCTGGACACCCGCCCGCAGTACATGCGGTGGATCCCGAGGTACCCGAGGAAAAACCACAGGACATACGCCAGTGCGACGGATCGACGGTGCACGCCCATCCCCTCCTCCCCGGGCCTGCGTCGGGTTTTTGCTCGGGATCGCCCGGTCACCGTATTTCTATGAACCGACGGCTTGTTTCCATTCTTTACCTTGTCCATAGAGGCCCGCGGAAGCCGTGCCGCATAGGGTGAGGGGGAAGGAGGGTGGAAGATGAGTGTCTTCATCCGCGGAGGACGCGTGGTTCGATCCGGATGCTCCAACGACACCGGCGTGTTCATTGGGCAAAACGTGCAGGATGCGTGGGATGGCGCCTCGCCTTATAAAACGGTGTGCAACTTCTCCATGGGCGACGGCAATCGGATGATGAGCGGTTGGGCGGCGTATTGGGGGTGGCACTGGTTGGGGCGGCCGCTGTGGGACGGCGACCAAAAGCAGGGCGCGGCGGCCATCCTCCAGCGATAACCGAAACCGGTGGCGCAGGGGAGCCTGGCCATCCGGCAGCGATGACCGACACCGGTGGCGCAGGGGGGCCTGGCCATCGCCGTCTTCCCAGGGACACCCCCCGGTGCGAGCGCCCCGCGGCATTCGCACGCCGGGACCGCCGGGGGCGTCAGACGAGTTGAAGGTGCTGGTCGCGCGCCGCGAATTCCAACAGGCGCCGCGTCTCTCGGTACATGAGGCTTTTGCGCGGCGCCCCCAGCACCACCGAGATGCGCACCCGGCCGTTCTGCCGCGCCGCGAACGCAAGGCAGTACATCGCCTTCGACGTGTAACCGGTCTTGCCGCCGATGACCTCGCCGAAGGTCGGCGACTCCAGATACATCAGACGGTTTCCATTGCGGAAGGTCTTGCCCGCGACCGTGTACTGTTTGGTCTGCATCGCGGCGACAATGCGCGGATACTTCAGGGCCTCGCGGAGGATGAGCGCGATGTCGTGCGCGGTGGACATGTGATCGTCATCGTGCAATCCGTTGGGCGTGATGAAATTGGTGTGCGTGCAGCCGATGAGGCGCGCCTTGAGGTTCATCATGCGCGCGAAGCCTTCCTGGGAACCCCCGACCGTCTCCGCCACGGCATAGGCGACATCATTGGCGCTCTTCATGAGGATGGCGTGCAGGGCATCCTCCGCCGTGATGGTGGTGTCCGGCCTCAGTCCGAGGCGAACCCGGGCCTGGCGGGCCGCCGCCTCGCTGACATACACCGGATCCTCGGGATTCAGATGCGTGACCAGCAGAATGGCCGTCATCAGCTTCGTGGTGCTCGCGGGATACAGCGGCACATCCGCGTTCTTGGCGAACAGGATGTCCCCGCTCTGCGCGTCCATCACGACGGCCGCGCGGGCGTTGACCACCACGCGCCGGGGCGCTGCGTCCGCGGGGACGGCGCACACAAGCGTGAGCACGATCGCGCACAGGCAACACAGCCAACCTCTCGACAGGACAAAACGGCGCATGTCAACACCCCTCTTTGGCTCCGCCTCCTAGGCTGAGCCAGGCCGCCGGCTTTTATGCCGGCGCGGGGTGCGCGACCAGGATCCGCCTGGCCACCGCCTCGTCGAGCGCGTATCGCGCATCCCCGACCGCCACCGGGACGCCCGCCTCATACGCGCTCTGGGGCTCCAGCCGGCGGATGCGCGCGCCCGGCACCAGGCCGGCCCGATGCAGGAAGCGCAGCAGATCCAGGTCCTCCTCCGCCTGTTCGAGAATGCGCACAACCGTCACCTCCGCCGGCCCCTCCACCTCCGTCAGCGGCCGGCTGGGCGGCAGTTGCGCATTCGTCCCCGGAATGATGTTTCCGTGCGGGCAGGTGGTCGGCCGCCCCAGGCGTTCCATCAGGCGCGCCTCCACGAGCGGGGAGACCGCGTGTTCGAGCCGTCCCGCCTCGACGTGCGCGTCGGCCCAATCCAATCCAAGTTCATCCGTCAACCAGCGCTCGAGCAGGCGATGCCGGCGGACGATGCTCTCCGCCAACTCCAGGCCCCGATCCGTCAAAAGAACCTCCTTGCCCTCTCCGAACCGCACATACCCCGCGGACGTCAGGCGCGCGACGGTCTGCGAGACGGTCGGCCGCGACACACCCAGATAATCGGCGAGCACGGAGGAGAGGACCGTCACCCCCTCGGACTGAAGGACGTAGATGCCCTCCAGATACGCTTCCATCCCGTGGGTTCTTGCCACGCTGCGACCCCTCCTCTCCTTCGCCGGCGGGCACCCGCGTCAGCGCGCCACGCGGCAGCGTCCCCACACACGCCCGTCGAACACCAGGGTCAGTTCGTCTCCATCGTGAAGCGGGCCGACCCCCGCCGGCGTCCCGGTGAACAACAGGTCGTCCGCGTCCAGTCCGAAATGCTCATGGACGTAGGCGACCAGCGTTTCAAACGGAAAAATCATGTCCTTCGCGAAACCGGATTGCGCCACGCGCTCGCCGATGCGGAGTTCAAACGGGGTTTCGAGCAGCGCCCGCCAATCCGTCACCGGGTAAAAATCGGTGATCACGGCGGATCCCCGGAACCCCTTGGCGAACTCCCAGGGCTGACCGGCCTTCTTCAGGGCGGACTGAGCGTCGCGATCCGTCAGGTCGAGCCCGAGCGCGATGCCGCCCACCGCTTCGGCCAGCGACGCTCCGGGACGCCACGGTCCTTTCATCCAAAGCACGATCTCGAGTTCGTGATGCACGTTCTCCCGGCCCGCCGGCAGGCGAATCTCCCCCTGTGCCGGTGCCAGCGCGTGCGTGGATTTGCCGAAGATCATCGGTTTGGACGGAACGTCATTTCCCAGCTCCGCGGCGTGTTCGCGGTAATTTCGCCCCACGCAGAAGATGTTCTTCACCTGTGTCAGCGCCTCGTGCGACGTGCGATACGGCCTGTCCCCCAGCGTTGTCAACCGCGTCCCCTCCTCCTGCCATGTCGCATCCATTGTACCAAAAAGGCGTGCACAGAGCGTTGAATGCTGGTTCCGAGACGGGCGCCGGGCGCCGGGTTGGCTGCGGCCGGGGCGCGGCCGGTGCGTCGCACGTCGTCAAAAGGGCCGCCCGAAGGCGGCCCTGGATTCGGTGCCGATGGAAGCGGGCGACTCGCGTACGGGAAGTCCCCTTCGCGTGCGCGGGCCCTCGCGGCATCTTGAATCGGCATCAGCAATATTGGTTGAACATCTCCCGCAGGCGCTGCGCGACGTGCTCGGCGCTCGTACCCTCGATATCGCTGCGATGCAGCTGATCCACCAGCTTTCCGTCTTTGAACAGCCAGATGGACGGCGAGGACGGCGGGTTGTTCTCAAAATACTCGCGCGCCCGCGCGGTGGCCTCCTTGTCCTGGCCCGCGAAGACCGTCACGAGGCGATCCGGTCGTTTTTCCTGTTGCAGTGCCAACGCCACGCCCGGCCGGGCAATCCCGCCGGCGCATCCGCACACGGAATTGACGAACACCAGCGTGGTGCCGGTCTTGTCCTGCATCACCCGGTCCACTTCCTCCGGCGTGCGCAGTTCCTCGAATCCGACCTGCGTCAACTCGTCCCGCATCGGCTGCACCAGCATGGCGTAGAAATCCAACTCCATGGTCATCCCTCCAACACCTCCCACACGGCCGGCGTCTGCCACCGACTCTTCCTTGTATTATACCGGCCCCGCTCTGCAATTGACAGTTCGTCGAACACCCCGTCCGGAGCCCCCCGCGCCTGCCCCCGCCGTGTTGCGCCGGCCCTCCGGCAACCGGTATAACTAGGGAAGACAGGCCGGGAGACATCCCCGGCCGCCTTTGCACGACAGACAGAGAAGAGGACGCACATGGCCGATCACCCGTTTTTGCTCGCCTGCCGCAAACAACCGGTGCCCCACGTCCCCGTGTGGTACATGCGCCAGGCCGGGCGTTATCAACCGGAATACCGAAAGCTTCGTGAACGCCACACCCTGCTGGAGATCTGCCGTAACCCCGAACTGTGCAGGGAGGTCACCTGCCTGCCCGTCGAGCAGCTCGGGGTGGATGCGGCGATTCTGTTCTCGGACATCATGGTGCCGCTCGGGCCCATGGGCGTCGACTTTGACATCGTGGAGAGTGTCGGGCCGGTCACCCACAACCCGGTCCGCTCGGCCGCCGACGTGGCGAGGCTGCGCGTGTTCCACCCCGAGGAGGAACTGCCCTACGTGGCGGAGAGCGTCCGTCTCATCACCCGCGACCTCCACGTCCCCCTCATCGGATTCTCGGGCGCCCCGTTCACCCTGGCCAGCTACATCATTGAAGGCCGCCCGTCGCGCGACTATTTGCGCACCAAGCGGCTGATGTGGTCCGAACCCGACGTGTGGCGGTCGCTGATGGAGAAGCTCGCCGAGGTCATCGTCCGCTATCTGCGCATGCAGATTGCCGCCGGCGCGGCCGCGGTGCAGGTGTTCGACAGCTGGGTGGGCAGCCTGGCCCCGGAGGACTACCGGGTGCATGTGTTGCCCGCCATGCGCCGGATCTTCTCCGGGATCGCCGACACCGAGGTGCCCGCCATCTACTTCGGCGTTGGCACCGGCGAGCTGCTGCCGCTGTTCGCCGAGACCGGCGCAAGTGTTATCGGGATCGACTGGCGCGTCAGCATCGCGGCGGCGCGGCGGCGGACACAGGGCCGGGTGGCGATTCAGGGCAACCTGGACCCGGCCCTTCTGCTCGCCCCCTGGCCGGAGATCCAGCGGCGCGCCCGCCAGATCATCGACGAGGGACTGGAGGCGCCGGGGTTCATTTTCAACCTCGGCCACGGGGTGGTGCACCATCAGCCGCCGGTGGAGGTCGACACCCTGCGCCGGCTGACCGATTTCGTCCACGAATACAGCGCGGATCGCATCGCCGAGTCGACGCGCGTCACCGCGAGGAGGGATGAGCCATGACCGCTCCGCGAGGGGTGCTTCTGATGGCGTACGGCACGCCGGCGAGCCTGGACGAGGTGGAGGCGTACTACACGCACATCCGCCACGGCCGCCCGCCGACGCAGGAACTGTTGGCCGACCTCGTGTCCCGCTACGAGGCCATCGGGGGAGTCTCTCCACTCAACGAGATCACCCGCCGGCAGGCCGAGGGCCTGCAGCGCCGGCTGGACGAACTGGATGGTCCGGGGGTGTGGCGGGTCTTTCTCGGCATGAAACACACCCACCCGTTCATCGCGGATACGGTCGTCGAGATGGCCGAGGCGGGCATCCGCGACGCCGTCACCCTGGTGCTCGCCCCGCACTACTCGACGATGAGCGTTCGCACCTATCAGACGGAGGCCGATCGCGCCGCGGCCGAAACCGGCGTGCGGCTGCGCCATGTGGACAGCTGGCACCTGTTGCCGCAGTTGATTGAGGCACTCGCTCGGCGCGTCAAGGACGCCATCCAGGCGCTCGATACCGTCCCCGGAGGGCCGGCGGCCGAACCGATGGTCATCTTCTCCGCCCACAGCCTGCCCGAGCGCATCCTCGAGGCGGGGGATCCGTACCCGCGCCAACTGCGGGAGACGGGGGATGCGGTGGCGCAGCGGGCCGGGGTTCGCGATTACACCTTCGCCTGGCAGAGCGCCGGGCGAACCGGCGACCGCTGGCTGGGTCCCGACATCCTGGAGGTGATCCGGGACCTGGCCGCGCGGGGACGGGACCGATTGGTCGTCTGCCCCGCCGGGTTCGTCGCGGACCACCTGGAGGTCCTGTACGACGTGGACATCGACTGCCAGCGGCTCGCGCAGGGACTCGGGGTCCGATTGGTGCGGACCGCCTCCCTGAACGACGATCCGCTGTTCATCGACGGACTCGCGGATGTGGTCCGCACGAGGGCGAAACGAGGCGATCCCGATGCGTGACGCGCACGTGACTGGCATCGCACACAGCGCCCCGCGCGGTGACGCGCTGGCTCAGCCCGGAATGGCCGCCCGTGGAGACGCGCCGACCCGCGGGGACGCGGTATCCCGCGGCCACGGCGCCGTCCCCGCGCCCGCCGGGCCCGGGTCCAGGGCACGCGTCGTCATCGTCGGAGGCGGGATCACCGGTCTTGCGGCCGCCCTGGCGCTCAAGGAACTGGCGGATCGGGAGCGCCGCCCGCTTCAGGTGACGGTGGTGGAACAGGCGAGCCGCGTCGGCGGCAAGGTGCGGACGTACCGCGAGCACGGCTTCGTCATGGAGGCAGGCCCCGACTCTCTGCTCGCCCGCAAACCCGCCGGCCTGGATCTCATCCGGCGGCTCGGGGTCGAAAGCGAACTGGTCGGCACCAGCCCACAGGCGACGAAGACCTACATCGCCTTTCGCGGGCGGCTCGAACCCATTCCGCCCGGGACCAACATGGGCATCCCCACTCAGTGGGCGCCGTTCGCCCGCACCCGTCTGCTGTCGCCTGCGGGCAAGGCGCGCGCCCTCTGGGACCTGGTGCTGCCGCGGGGTCAACGGGAGGGCGACGAATCGGTGGGGGCCTTCCTCCGCCGCCGCGTCGGGGACGAGGTGGTGGAACACATCGCGGAACCCCTGCTCGCCGGCATCTACGCCGGGCGCATCGACCGGCTCAGCCTCCTCGCGACCGCCCCGCAGTTCTATCGGCTGGAGCAGGAGCACCGGAGCCTGATCCTCGGCTCCATCCACGACCGACGCGCCCGCGCGGCCCAGTCTCTCCCCGGCTCCTCCGCCGGTGCGAAGACCGCGGCGAGCGCCCGTTCCTCCGAATCGGCACCGTCCGCCTCCGCCGGCAACGGAGGCGTGCGAAGCGCGTTCGTGACGCTCCGCTCCGGGCTCGAGACGCTCATCGAACGCCTGTACGACGTGCTTCACCCCTGGGCGGACATCCGGACCCGGACGGCGGCGCTCTCCATTCAACGCGCCGCCCACGGTTACACCGTCGACATCACCGGACCGGAAGGGGATGAACGCCTCGAGGCGGACGCCATCATTGTCGCCACACCGGCCCCGGCGGCGGCCCGGCTGGTGGGCCCGCTGTGCCCGGTGGCCAGCCGCCTGGAGAACGTCCGGTACATCTCGACCGCGACCGTGATCCTCGGATTTCGCCCGGGCACGGTCCCGGCGGATCTGGACGCCTCGGGATTCGTCGTTCCCCGCACCGAGGGCCTCGGCATCACCGCGTGCACCTGGGTATCCAGCAAATGGCCGCATACGGCCGGTGGCCAGGGGGTGTTGCTTCGGTGCTACGTCGGGCGCGACGGCCAGCAGGAGGGCCTGCAGCTGTCCGACGCGGAGATGGTGGCGATGGTGCGCCGGGAACTGGAGCGGCTCATCGGGCTTCGGACGACACCCTGGTTCAGCCTGGTGACCCGGTGGGACCATGCGATGCCGCAGTATGACGTCGGGCATCTGACCCTGGTCTCCCAGGTGACCGACGCCGTGGCGCAGAGCCTGCCCGGCGTCGTCCTCGCCGGCGCCGCGTACCACGGCATCGGGGTCCCGGACTGCATCGCCGATGGCCGGCGGGCGGCCGAGCAGGTGTGGTCCCATGTCACCCACGCCCCGGCCGGTCCGCGGTGAACGGCTTCGCCCATCGCGTCTTGAGTTTCTGACCCGTGCCTCCTATACTGGGGGACGGGCCCTTCGTGGGAACGGATGGGGTACTGGTGTCCCTCCTGGTCTTCAAAACCAAGTGGGCGGCGTGGTGCGTCGCCGGTCGGTTCGATTCCGACACGTTCCCGCCAACCCATGTGAGGCCGCGATGTGGGGTGATCCGGAGGGGTTGACGCGGGGGTCACGTTTTGGCTGTGACGGGCGGCGTGGTCACGGAAACGGTCACGCCCAAAACACCTCCGCCGGGCGCGTCTCGTTTCAAGGAAGATTCAAGGTTCGTCCGCTAACCTTATGGACAGGTCGTAACCCCAATTCCCCCTTGTTTCTCCCTGATGGTTGGGGCCGTCCGGCGTTCGGCGCCGACGGCCCCCTTTTTTTTTTTATCAAGCCGGCCCCGGGTCCGGAGCGTCAGCGGCTGTGCACCGGCACCCAGAGGGTTTGTCCGGGGTAAATTTGCGCGGACGGCAGATGATTCGCCTGCAGGATGGATTGGACGACGACGCGGTAGTCGTCGGCGGGATCGAACCGGTGCGCCAGGTCGTACAGCGTGTCCCCCGGTTCCACCCGAATGCTTGTCCACGTCTCGGCGTCAAGACGGCTCTGCGGGACCATCGCCATCGCCGCCGCCGCAAAACAGAACAGACCGACCAACGTCGCCAGCACCTTGAGCCACGCGGACGATTGCACAGGGCATCCCTCCGTGTCGGGTGTCGAGCCGGAAGGCTCGTCTCCCTACCACCCTATGCTCGTCCACGTCCCATCAGACCTGGGTCAGGGCCGCCGACGCCACCGGGCCCGAATCGTCCGCGTCCATCCGCTCCGCCGCCCGGCGGTCCGCTCCCGCCGATTGCGCACGCTCCGGCATCCGGTCCTTCCGCCCCCCGGCATCCACCTCCGCGCCGGGTGTCACGAACAGCCGGTGCCGCGCGTCCGGGCGGTTGCAGATGCCGAGCGGGTGATCCATCCCGCCGACCCGCACAAACCCGGTTCGGAACGTGTGCACCATCTCGTTGGCATCGGTCCAGGATCTGCACACCACGCAATACGCTCGCACCATCTCCATCGTCTCCCGTCCATGCATGTTGTTATACAATTCGGTTGGCGATGGAAGATTGCGAGGGTCAGATGTCCCGGTTTGCGCGAAGGTTCCATCCAGCGGCCGGCCGCCCCGGGAGTCAGGCCCGGTTGCCCTCGTACGGCATCAACAGCACAATCAGCACGTACACAATCAGGAACACGACCACCCACTTCGACAATCCGCTGCGAATCATCCCATCCACCTCCGCCCGTGTCGTCGCCACAGCGTATGCGGATGGGCGAATGTCGGGCTGGGTGTGCGCCCAGCCCGCGTCACGCCTGATTCGCCTGCTGCTGCACCTGTTGGTGCCACTGCAGCGTGCTCTGCGCCTCGGTGAACGCGTTCGCGCTTTGGAACAGGGCCGAGCGGGCGGCCGCGTCCGCCTCTCGCTGCATCGCCTGCAGGGCTTCCTCAATCTCCTGTTCGCTGACACCGGGGACGCGGCTCGCCACGTAAAACGCCAGCGCCTTCCGCTGGTCGGCCGACAGGCTGTCGAGCGCCTGGCCGAAGGCGTGCAGCCCGACCAACGCCACCCGGCACAGCTCCGCACGCAGCGCCTGGTCCCCCAGCGCCCGGCCGGATGCCGGCGCACCCGTCGCCGCGGCGCCACCGGATACCGCGCCCGCCGGACCCGACCCGTTCCCTTGGCCAAAGCCCGCTCCCTGCGCTCCCTGGGCGTGCGGCAGGAACGGCGCGTCCGACACGTCCCTCGCCAACTTGGAGACATCCTCGATGAGCGTCACTCCGTCGTGCTCCAGCCACTGAATCGTCTTGCTCAGAAGCGGCCACCGCCGATTCAGGCCGAACAATCCGGCCAACACCGTGGCCGCCGTGCCGAGGATGGTCAACACGTCGTTCCACACGGTCACGTTCATGCCCTCAACCTCCCCCGAACTTGATCACGTTGTACAGCCGCAGGAGCGCCGTCGCCAGCTCCCCGCGGGTGACCGGTTGCTGGGGATGAAAGGCGCCCGTCGCGTCGTTCGACAACAGGCGGTTCTGCAGGGCGAAGGTCACCGCGGGCGCCAGCGGATCGTTCGCCGCCACATCGGTGGCCGGCGGCTGCGGCAGCACGAAGTTCCATCCGCCGCCGGGCAGCGGCTGCGCCTGAATGCCCGGCGCCAGCGCCGTCCACGGGATGTAGGTCGACCCTTCGTAGATCACGCCCTGCACGTTCACCCCGTTGATGTTGAGCATTCCGGTGTACCGCCCGTTGGTCGTCACCAGATGGTAGGGCGTGCCGAGCAGATCGAGCGCCGTGTACAGCACATAGGTCGATCCGTTCACCACAATCGCCGCCATGTCTTTCCCTTCGACCTCCGCGTGGATCGTCGGGTACAGCGCCACCGTCCACCACCCCGGTTCCTGATAGATGTTGTCGATGTCCACGTCGATCCCCGCCAGGGTGGTGTCGACCTGGATCTGATACAGGTCCGCGCGCGCGGACAGTTGGCCTCCGGACCATGCGAGGGTCTGCCAATAATAATCCGCGGTGACCGCGTTGATCACCCGAATCCCGCCGTAGACGCCCAGCCGGTACTGCCCGTTCAGCCCCTCCCGCACGCCGTCGAGGTAGGCGCTCACCGCCGAAAGATCCCCTGGCTGCACATCGTAATCCACCGTGAAATAGATGGCGCTTCCCCCGGGTTGGCCCAGCCAGCGCGCCTCCTCCACCGCCTGCTGCGCGTCGCTCACCCCCTGCTCGCGTGTGAAGTAACCGGCGTACGTCGGATTCGACTCCCAGATGCTGAAGATGCGCAGACCCGCGTCGGTGATGGTCCGCGCCTCCGCCGGTGTGATGGCCTTCGACCATCCGTGTGTCTTGCGGCCGAGGTACCGTCCGACCGCCGCGACGCCCGATTGTTTCAACGCCTGGGCCTGTGCGCTGGACAGCGAGACGGTGGTGTCGACCGCTCTTGCGATCACGTTCACACAATCCCTCCTCGCCGTCGGACCTTGTCCCCTCACACCCATGGGTGAACACCACATTGTATGTCGGCCGGCCTGAAGCCGTCTCCACAGGTTCCCACCCGGCCTGTCCTCGTTTCGCGGTGCCGATGGCGGTCCCTGACGCCGCTTTTCTCCTCCCTTCGACCGCATCCATGCACCGCCGGCCGAGCCGCGGGGGACCCGCGCAACCCGCGCAACCCGCGCAACCCGCTCGCCGCAACCGCCCGGACGCCGGCTCGGCCCAGCGTCCACCCGACGCCCTGGCACCCCGATGAATAAAAAAAAACGGTGGCGAGATGCCACCGTTTTTGAAACCGCTCGCGGACCCTTCCGAACCTCAGCCGCGCGCCTCCGCCCTCGCCGCCTGCACCGCTTGAACCAGCGCGCGCACCCGCGCGGTCACCGCGTCCCAGCGGCCCGCCGCGACGTCGGCCGGATTGACCAGCGCGCTGCCCATGCCGACCGCGGCCGCGCCCGCCCGGATGTAGTCCGGGGCCGTCTCCGGCGTGATGCCCCCGGTCGGCACAAACGCGACCCCGCGGAAGGGGCCGAGCAGATCCTTCAGATACCCCGGACCGAGGGGCCCGGCCGGAAACAGCTTCAACATGGGCGCGCCCGCGCGCAGCGCCTGGACCACCTCGGTCGGCGTGGTGACGCCCGGGATGAACGCACGCTTGTGCTGACGCGCATACGACACCACCGACGCATCCAGGTGGGGGCTGAGCAGAAAATCCGCGCCCGCCTCGATGGCGCGCGCCACCTGCTCACTGGTCATCACGGTGCCCGCGCCGACCAACAGCTCCGGCCCCGCGCTCTCCCGCACGGCCCGAATCGTCTCAAACGCGCCCTCCGAGTCGACGGTCAGTTCCACCGCCCGAACCCCGCCGGCAACCACAGCGTCGATGAGAGGACGGATCCGGTCGGGGTCCACCCGCCGAAAGATGGCGATCACGCCGCCATCGCGCAACCGCTGAATCACATCCAGGCTCATACCATCTCTCCTCCCGCATGGGCCTCCAGCCACGCTCCGAGCGCGCGGCGGGGGCCGAGCTCTCGGATCGATTGTACCGCACAGGCCACCCGCTCGGCGAACCCGGGCACGGTGTTGAGGTCCATCCCCCACACGGCGGTCGCGGCGAGCAGGCGCCGCACGGCTCCGGCGAGCCCGGCCTCTCCCTCCGACCGCCAGGCGGCGGTCAGCTCGTCCCGGGCCGCGGGGTCATTGTCCGCCGCCGGGCCCGGATTGCCCTCGACACCGCCCGCACCCGCCGGCGCGAAGCCGAGCAGCAGGCACGCCCAGGCCAGGGACAGGGCGGGAGGAGCCTGTCCGGTGATCTGGGTCAGCCGGGTCACGGCGGGGACCAGGCGCACCCGGGCCTTGGCCAGATTGTTCTGCTGGATGGCGCGCAGTTCGTGCCGAAGGTAAGGATTTCGGAACCGATCCAGGGTCGCCGCGGCGAACGCCTCCGCCTCCGCCCGGTTGCCCAACTCGGCGGCCGCGGCGGGCACCAGCTCCGATTCGGCCACCCAGCGGACGAACCGGCCGACCTGCGGGTCTTCCACTGCCTCGCGGACCGTCTCCAATCCGCACATGAGCGCCACCGGCGCCAGGCTGGTGTGCGTCCCGTTCAGGATCCGGACCTTGCGCACCCGATACGGCGTCACGTCGTCCGTGTACTTCACGTCGAGCCCGATGGAATCAAACGGCCACAGGCGCCGCAGCCGTTCATCGGCCTCGATGGCCCACAGATGAAACGGTTCTCCCACCGTGAGCAGGGCGTCGTCGTAGCCGAGCAGCGATCGGCGCCCATTCTCATCCAGGTCCGACGGCATCCCGGTGACAATGCGGTCCACCAGCGTGTTGCAGAACGTGTTCGCCGACACCACCCACGCCGCAAAGTCGTCCCCCAGCCCCCAGTCCTCGGCGTGGCGCAGCACCAATTCGCGCAGCACACGCGCGTTGTCGTCCACCAGCTCGCAGGGGACGATGGTGAGTCCGTGGGCGGGGCTGCCCCCGAACGCCTGGTGACGCCGATGCAGGTAGGCCGTCAGTTTGGCGGGGTAGGTCGCCGGCGCCTCGGAGGCGGGATACGGGATGGGCTCATACCGCAGCCCCGCCTCCGTCGTGTTCGACAGGACGATCTCGATCTCGGGCTGTTCGGCGAGCGCGAGGAAACCGGGCCAATCGGCGTGCGGGTCCACCCCGCGGCTCACCGAGGTGACAATCTCACGGGCGTCCGTCAGCTCACCGTTCCGGTAACCGCGGAGCCAGACCGTGTACAACCCGTCCTGCGCGTTCAGGCGCGCCACATTGCGCGCGCCGGTCGGGCGCGGCGCCGCCACCACCACGCGCCCCTGAAACCGTCCGCTCACGTTCAGCCGGTGGATCATCCAGTCGGCGAAACCGCGCAGAAAGATCCCCTCGCCGATCTGCAGCACCCGCTCGGGGTACGACAGCGCCCGGCGCGCCGCCTCGGGCACCGGGATGCGTCCGGACTCCACCGCCTGCCGGTTCAACAGCATGCCTCTTCCTCCATTCTGTGCGGCCATCGGAACCCCCGTCCCCCATCCCGTCTCAGCGGACCCAGAGGGCCGGGCGAAGGATGCCCCAACCGTCCACGTCGACCATCTCCATGGGCCACGCCCCGGTGTCACTCAACACGCGCGCTCCCTCCGGGGCGACGAGCGCCGTGTCCTCCGATTTCACCCCGGCGATGGTCGGATTCCACGCCACCGCCTGCCCCTCCGTCAGCACCTCGTCCGCCGCCGGATCGGCCCGCCGCTCCCGCGACTGATACCCGGCCAGCCCGCCCTGGTGATGCGCCCGCCACTCCTCGGGATGGCCGACCTCGGCGTACGCGCCCTTCGCGCACTCGAACACCTCGGCCAGCGTCGCGCCGGGCACCGATGCGCGGAGCATGCGCGCGTCCACCCGGATCACCGCCCGGTGTTTCGCGAGGATCTCCTCCGGAACGGGCGCGAAACCGACCATTCGCGTCACCGACGCCACCAATCCGCCCCGGCGGGCGCCGACCGACAGGATGGCCCACGGGCCAATCAGGTCCCCGGTCGGCACCGGGTGCCGGTGGCGCAACGCGCGCCGTGCGCCCGCCGCCAGGAGCACCACCGGCTCCGCCCCCACCGCCAGACACCCCCGGGCGATGGCCGCCGCCGCGGCCCACTCCGGGTCTTCCGGCTGCAGCGAACGGCCCGCTTCCTCCACGGCGCGGGCGGCGTCCAGCGCCAGGGCGGACAACGCCCGCCGTGCCGCATCGTCGAGCCGGGCGCGCAAGCGCCGGAGATCGTCCGCCACGGCCGCCTCCTCGACCACCCCGGGGCGTTGCAGCCAGGCCGCCAACCGCCTGCGCCGCTCCGCCTCGTCGTACCACGGCACGACCAGCCACTCGTCCGCGAACAGCCCCTCTTCCTCCGCCAGGCGGACGGCCTCGATGTTGTTGACCAGGCAGGCGACGCGGCCGCCGTCGACGAGGACCGCCGCCAAGCCCTGCTCGCTCGCGACGTTGACGTGAAACCGCCCGCCGAACAGCCAGGACAGCGTCGGCTGAAAGGTGATCACGACGCCCGTCAGTCCGCGCGCCTCCAGCAGGGCGCGCAGGTGGTCGAGGCGCTCCTGCGCCGCGGGCGACGGACGGGCGGCGGCCAGACCCCCCGGCTCTGTCATTGGCGGACCCAGGCGTGCAGCGGATCGTCATGCGGGATCATGACGCGGTCGATGTCCCCTGCCATCACCCACAGGTAGTACAGCTGGTACCCGGCCGCCGCACACACCGGATGGTAGCCGCGCGGGATGAGGAAGGTGTCCTTGTGCGCCACGCGGTAGACCTCGTCCAGCGAGCGGTCGCTGGTGTAGATGGCCTGCAATCCGAAGCCCTGCTCCGGTTTCAGCCGGTAGTGGTACACCTCTTCCATGCACGCCTCGACCCCGGGCTGGTAATCGTCGTGTTTGTGCGGCGGATAGCTCGACCAGTTCCCGGACGGATTGAACGTCTCGCCGACGATGATGCGCTGGACGCGGCCCTCCGCATTCTGCACCACGATGTCATGCACCTGGCGCTCAAAGTTGTCCCGGCCGACCGTCTTCACGAGCACCTCGTCCGGCCGCACGACGAACGGCTCGTGCGCCTCGCTGGCCGGTGCCAGGCAGACCGCCACCTCCAGGCGCCCGTCCCCGGTGTTCGTCACCGCGAACGGTGCATTCACCGGGACGTACACCGCCGTCGCCCGTTCGGCGAACACGTCCGCCCGTGCCAATCCGGCGTACGACCGCCCCGCCGCGTGGATGTCGCAGCGGCCGGACAGAAGGACCAACACCGCCTCCTCGTCCGCCGTCTTCCCTTCGTACGTCTGGCCCGGTTCGAGTTCCAGGAGTCCGAATCGCAACCACTTCAGTCCGGCCGCGTTCTCCCGGCCGACCACCTCTCGGTACCCGCTCGTCTGACTGGCGCGGATCAACAGCATGGCGCATCCCCCTGTTGGCTTGTGTTGGATTTCAAGCGCATTCTATACCTTTGCCACAAA
>NZ_JAIMAV010000035.1 GCF_023511815.1 Alicyclobacillus sp. | reverse complement strand
GCCTACCACCTGGCGAAGCTTGGCTGTCGGCGGACGGTGCTCCTGGAAAAGGAGGACTGCCTGGCCTACGGGGCGACCGGGCGCTCTGCCGCCGGTTTTCGCCTGCAGTTCGGTACCGAGGCGAATGTCCGCCTGGCCGCGGCGAGCATTGCGATGTTCGCGGGGCTTTCCGAAGAACTGGAGTATCCGTACGACCTGGAGCTTTACCAGGGGGGTTACCTGATCCTGGCCTATTCCCCCTCCTCCCTTGCCCAGCTGGAGAAGAACGCCCGCCTGCAGCGGGAAGTGGCGGGGGCGGATACCCGGATTCTTTCCCCGGAAGAGATCGGGGAAATGGTCCCCTCCCTTTCCCTGGACGGGGTTTTGGGGGGTTCTTTTCACCGGCGGGACGGCCACGCCAACCCGTGGCAGGTCACCTTCGCCTACGCCCGGGCCGCCCGGAGGATGGGCGTGGAAATCCTCACCGGCACCGAAGTGGTGGATGTTATCCTGGAAAAAGGGAAGGTGCGGGGGGTGAAGACCGGCCGGGGCGAAGTGATTGAGGCGCCCGTGGTGGTCAACGCGGCCGGCCCCCACGGGGCGGCCGTGGCGAAAATGGCCGGTGTGGAAGTGCCCCTTTACCCCGAGAGGCACCAGATTCTGGTCACCGAACCGGTGGAGACGATCCTTCCCTGCATGGTGATTTCCTTCCAGCACGGAACCTATTTCAAGCAGACTCCGCACGGGAGCATCATGATGGGGGTCGGCTACCCCCTGCACGAAGTCAAGGACTTCAACCAGCGTTCCACCTGGCAGTTTTTAGAGGATGTGGCCAGAAAAATAACCTTCCACATGCCCGTTCTCCGGGAAGTGCGGGTAATCCGGCAGTGGGCCGGGCTTTACGACATGACCCCCGATTCCCAGGCGATTCTGGGGGGCGTGCCGGAAGTGGAGGGCTTCTACCTGGACGTTGGCTGGAGCGGCCACGGATTTATGATGGGTCCGGCCGTTGGAAAAGTTATGGCCGAGCTGATCACGGGAAAAACACCGGAAATAGATGTTTTTTGCTTTAGCCTGGAGCGCTTCCGGACCGGCAGGCTGATCCCGGAGCCGGCGTGCGTGTAAACGGGAAGGGGCCGGTAGAGAAATGCAAAAGCCGTGTGGAAGCGGAGGCGCCGGAAGGCTTGCCGGTTTTTCTTGGGGCCGGGGCGAAAGGAAGGGCGGAGGCAAAACAGGGTGAATCCGAAGGTGAAGGCGACAGCGCGGCCGTCGGTGAACCCCTACCTGGTAGTCGGTCTGGGTGTGCTGGGCATTTCGTTCGGCTCGCTCTTTGCCCGGCTGGCCGGGGCGCCGCCGCTGGCCGTTGCTTTTTACAGAATGCTTTTTACGGCGGTTCTGCTGGGGCCGCCGGCTCTTTCCCGGGCGGGGCGGGCGGAACTGGCCGGCCTGCGCCGGGGCGAAATCCTGGTTGCCGCCGGCAGCGGGTTTTTTCTGGCCCTGCACTTTTATACCTGGATCGGTTCTTTAAACTATACTTCCGTGGCCAGCTCCACCGTCCTGGTGAACATGCAGCCGCTTTTTGTTTTTCTCGGTTCCTGGATCTTTCTGAAGGAAAAGGTGCCGCCGTGGTCGCTTTTCTACGCCCTGCTGGCCCTTTTGTGGAGCGTTTCTATTGGCGTGAGCGACTTTAAACCTGGCGGCGCAGCCTTAAAAGGCGATCTGCTGGCCCTTGCCGGCGCCCTGTTCGTCGCCGGCTACGTGCTCATCGGCCGGCGGCTGCGCCGCAGACTTTCGCTTTTTCCGTACACCTTCCTGGTCTACGGGGTGAGTGCGCTGATCCTGCTGGGCCTCTCCCTGGCTACCGGCACGCCCCTTTTCCCCTATCCCGCCCCCATCCAGGACGCCAGGGAATTCATCCGATTCCTCCGTCTAAACGCCCGGCACTTTGGCATCTCTCCGAACGCCATCGGAGCCTTCGGCAACAGTGCGGGCGGGCATCTGAGCGCCATGGTCGCCCTCACCGATGAAAGGGCTCCCGAGAACCCCGAAATCAGCAGTAGGGTGGACTCCGCAGTCTGTGTTGCTCCCCTCACCGACCTCACCTCGTATCGCCAGGAACTGCCAGAAATCACCTGGGACTTCATTCAGCAGTTCCTGCCAGCGCCTGCCGAAGAGAAGCCCGAAATCTGGGCGGAAGCCAGCCCCCTTTCCCACGTGGACGACGCTTCGCCCCCCCTCCTTCTCTTCCATGGCGATGCGGACGACATCGTCCCTCTTGCCCAAAGCGAGAAACTCTATCACGCCCTCAAAGCCCGCGGGCGCCCCGCCTTCCTCCGAACCCTGCTCGGAGAAGGACACTCCTTCTCCGAAAAAGCCTTTTTCACCATCATCTCCGAAACTATAGAGTTCTTCCGGGAGACGCTAAATGCTCGTTGATTTAAGAAGTGATACCGTCACCAAACCCACCCCCGAAATGTATGAAGCCATGGCACGCGCTCCCCTGGGTGACGACGTTCTGGGCGACGATCCCACCGTGAAAGAATTAGAGGAACTCTCCGCCTTCATGATGGGGAAGGAGTCCGCTCTTTTTGTCCCAAGCGGAACGATGGGAAACCAAATCGCCCTCCGCACGTGGGTGAAGCCAGGGGAAGCCATCCTCGTGGAGCAAAACGCGCATATCGTCCTCAACGAGTCGGGAGGTCCTGGCGTCCATTCCCAATGTTTGACCTGGACCCTGCCCTCCACCGATGGAGTGATGAACCCCCAGGAGGTCGCACTCCGTATCACCGTGGGGAGCATCCATACCCCAAAAACATCCCTCCTCTGCCTGGAAAATACCCATAACCGCGCTGGCGGGACCGTAATCCCCATGAAAACCCTTGGAGCCCTGGAACAAATTGCCCGAGAACACGGATTGAACATCCATCTGGATGGGGCTCGCATCTTCAACGCCGCCCATGCCCTCAAAACTTCTGCCCAAGAGATCGCCCGTCACGCTGATTCCGTCATGTTTTGCCTCTCCAAAGGGCTCTCCTGCCCCGTCGGCTCTATGCTAACGGGTCCGAAGGACTTTATAGAGGAAGCACGCGTTCACCGAAAACGAATGGGGGGAGGAATGCGCCAGGCGGGAATCCTCGCCGCCTGTGGGATTGTCGCGCTCAAAACCCTCACCGAAAGGCTTATAGAAGATCATCAGCGAGCCCGACGCTTCGCCGAAACCCTCCACGAGATGCCGGGACTCCGCGTGCCCCTTCATACCGTCCAAACCAACATCGTCATGGTGGATACCGACCTACCCGCCGTCTCCTGGCAACAACGATTGGGAGAACAAAACGTCCTCTGCCTCCCCGTCTCCCGCCACAGGCTCCGATTCGTCTTTCATAGAGAAATAACCGACAACCACCTAAACTATGCCCTCAACGTCTTCCATCAACTCACAAAGGCGATGCCTCCTTCAACACCCGCTTCAAAGCCCTGATGGGCTCCATCTCCTCAGGGTCAACTCCATAAAGAACCGCCAGATATAAACTCAGGAAATCCCCAAAATAGGTAAGCGATAAAATCTTCTCACACAGCGAATTTACCGATCCAACCGAAATCGGTGAATAGCAGTGAATATTTTGCGATGGGAGGTTCGAAACGTTGCCAGGAGACCAGCTTCGGAAGAATTATCTCTCTGTCGTGGAGGTGCTGGCTTTATCCGTCTCCATTGTGGCCCCGACGATGGCCATGGCTTTTAACACGGCGCCGGCCGCTGGAGCCGCCGGATCGAGCGTTCCCCTGTCGTTCCTGGTCGGTACCGTTGCCATGCTGTTGGTCGGCGTATCTTTCTTTGAGTTCAGTCGTCGAATCAATCACTCCGGTTCGGTGTACGCATTCAATGCGCGCGGTTTGGGTCCCAAGGTTGGGTTTGTTTCCGGATGGGCCCTCACGGCGACCTACTTTGCGTATGCCGCCGCGTGCGCAGCGCTGTTTGGGAACTTCGCGAATGTGTTCCTGCAGCATTTTGGGGTGAAGCTACCGGAGTGGTTACTCGTTTTTCTAGGCATCGCTGTTGTGTGGCTCTTCTCGTATATGGACATTCGGCTATCCACCCGTGCGGCACTGTTGCTCGAAGCGATCTCCATTGTGGTTGTACTCTTCCTCTCCTTCGTCATCATTGCGAAAGGAGGGCATGATGGAAATACCGCGGTACCATTCACCTTCGGTGACCATGGATTTTCTGGTGTTGGAGCCGGAATCATATTTGCCATTTTGTCGTTCGCCGGTTTCGAAGGGTCCGCAACACTTGGAGAAGAGGCACGGAATCCAAAGCGTGCGGTTCCGTTGGCTATCTACGGCACAGTGGTAGCCGCTGGGGTCTTCTACATTATTGTAAGTTATGCCCAGGTTATCGGATTTGGGATTGGACACGCCAGTGACTTGGCCAGTTCGACGGCTCCCCTGGACACCTTGGCCACAAACTATATTGGCGGCGCCATGGGAATTTTCGTTGACTTTGCAGCGATGATCAGCGCATTTGCCTGTTCTCTTGGATCAGCCAACGCAGGTTCACGCCTGCTATTCGCGTTGGGACGAGATCGTGCCATTCCGCAAGTGCTCAGCCGCGTCCACGTAAAACACGGAACACCTCATGTGGCCGTACACACCATAGGAATCCTGATGGTTGTGTTTTATGTTCTGATCGGTATCTCCGTTGGCGCCCCGAACTTCTACGCCTACTTCGGAACCATTGGTACCTTCACATTGTTGGTGGCCTATTTGCTCATTAATGTCTCGGCGATCCGATACTTCCGTTTGCACCGAGGTGGAGATTACTCGATCCTGCGTCACCTGATCATACCGATTTTAGGTTTCCTGGCCTTACTCTGGCCGGTATATGGAAACCTGTACCCAGTGCCAGCTTTCCCTTTCAACCTTTTCCCGTACATCGCGGCCGCGTGGATCGTAATTGGGTACGTTCTCATCTCCATCAAATCGGCGCGTGATCCGAATTTGGCAGACCGGATTCTGTCCGACATGGAGATCACAGGATAAAGATCTGGGGGTGCCAAGATGACCATTGAAGATGTGATTCAACAGGCCGAAAAGGCTGGGGTCGAGCTGGTCGAATTTCTCTTTGTGGACAACGGTGGCATCATACGCGGAAAGTTAACCCACGCCGATCATCTGCGTAGCCGCATCATTAGTGGCATTGGGATCACCCCTGCCATGATGGCCATGAACATGTTGGATCAGCTTCAGCCAATTCCCGAGATGGGCCCGGTAGGAGAAGTTCGCCTGATTCCCGATCCCGATTCATTTAGGATCTTGCCCTACTCACCACGTGTCGCATCGATGCTTTGCGACCAGATTACCTTGACCCGCGAGCCGTGGGCGGCGTGTCCAAGATCCTTCTTGAAGTCGGTGATCCGCCAAGCCGAGGCAATGGGGATCCGGGTGATGGCCACGTATGAGGACGAATTCACGTTGGCACGGGTGACGGAGGATGGGCGGTACGTTCCTATTGACAAGTCGTTGTGCTTCAGTTCGATAGGAATGGACGTCGGCAACCCGGTTATTCTCGACATCATGTCGGCGTTGAAGGCGCAGGGTATTCAACCTGAGCAGTACTATCCGGAGTTGGGGCATGGTCAGCACGAATTGTCGATCAGTCCCACGGATTTATTGGGTGCGGCGGACAATCAGGTTCGGTACCGTGAAACCGTCAGAGCCATTGCAAGGCAACACGGATTGGTTGCTTCGTTCGCGCCGAAACCATTTGTCGATCAGGCCGGGAATGGAGCTCACATCCATTTTAGCCTGTGGGATCTCGATGGGGAGAGGAATCTGCTCTGGGATCCAAATGATCGCTTTCGACTGAGCGAACTGGGGTACCAATTTGCTGCTGGAATATTGCGGCATTTGCGGGGCCTCGTCGCCCTAACCTGTGCGAGCGTCAACTCCTATCGCCGATTGAACCCCCGTTCGTGGAGTTCGGCCTACACCGCCTTCGGGCCAGACAACCGCGAGGCGGCGGTAAGAATTGCGTCAACTTTCTGGGGGAATGAGGAGCGCTCCATGAACATGGAGTTGAAGTCAAGCGACTCGTCGGCAAATCCGTATCTGGCGCTGGGGGCGTTGGTGGCGGCAGGACTCGACGGCATCCGGAATGGATGGCACCCCGGCACAGCGGTTGAGGTGGACCCCGCCTCGCTCTCCGATGATGAACGGAAGCGCCTCGGCATCGTACGATTACCTTCGAGTTTGGGTGAGGCTGTCGATGCGATGGAGGCAGACCCCTTCTTCAAGGAGACCCTGGGTGAACTGCTGTTCAGATCCTATACGACCGTAAAACGATCCGAATTTGCCGCTTTCGCCGAGCGCGATACCGAGTTTGAGCTGACAAATCACTTCTACAAGTTTTGAGAGCGTTGGGTCCGGGGCTGGACGCGGGTACCCCGGACCCTTTACCGGAGGAGGAGTATTGCATGGTACAGCTGGATTTGAATGCGATTCCCCTGTTCGATCACCATTGCCACACGCTCGTCGCCCCGGAGGCAAAGGCCGACGTTGAACGTCTTATTCGAGTCACCTCCGAGGCACCCGTGGGCTACCCGTTAAAGGATCTTGTCGAGACTGTGACGTTTGAAGCCGTGAAGAAGGTGGTCGGCGAGATAACGGGGACCGCTGTCCGCGGACCAGCCGACCTCGGCCAGATATTTTCAGACATCGAATATGAGACGTACTGCCGAACTTTGTTTCAGAAAAACAATTATCAATTTCTTCTCGTCGATACGGGCTTCGAGCCCGAACCTCCCATGGAACTGGCAAGTCTGCGAGATGTTACTGGAACCATCGTTCATCCCGTGCTTCGTCTGGAGCGTCTCGCGCAGGAACTGCGGAAGCCGGGTTTATCGTTTGGAGAGTGGTTTCAGAAGTTCACCGCTTCGGTGTCCCGCGCCCGCCAGGACGGATACATCGGTGCAAAGTCGATCGCAGCGTACCGTAGCGGCTTAGCGATTCGACCAGTGACGTCGGCGGAAGCAAAGTTCGCCTACGAACGCTGGTGTGAGAAGGAATCCCCTCGGCTTGAAGAAGGGGCACTCATCAATTTTATCTTATGGGAAACGGCACCACTGCTCATTGAACAGGGGTTGCCACTACAATTTCATACCGGATATGGGGATCCGGACACAGATCTTTTGAAGGGCAATCCATTATTACTCCGTGACTTCATTGAAGCGTTTTCACCGAGGGGACTGGTCATCACACTCTTACATACATATCCATATCATCGTGAGGCGGGTTATTTGGCTAGCGTGTATCCAGGGGTGTACTTTGACATTTCGCTGATTATCCCGCTCGGAGCCAGCAGCGCTCGCCGCGTCCTGGCGGAGGCTTTGGAACTCGCCCCCATGTCTCGCCTGTTATTTGCTTCCGATGCCCACACGCGCCCGGAGATGTTTGCGTTGGCTGCGATGCTGTTCCGAGACGCCCTTCGAACTCACTTTGAAGATCCGACGGTATCACGCTTTGTGAGTGGTGAGAAGTTGGAACAGTGGTCGTACATGATTATGAATGGAAATGCACGTGAGGTATACTTTGGACGGTAAATTACGTTGCTGTCACTGTGCCCAATCGCCGAACAAGGCTGGGAGAAGAAAGGTGTGAATGGCATGGAATACCGCGCGCTCGGCAACAGCGGACTGCGCGTGTCCGTCATCGGGCTCGGGACCAACGCGTTCGGAGGCCGGGCGGACAAGGAGACGTCCATCCGGGTGATTCACCGGGCGCTGGACGGCGGCATCAACTTTCTCGACACGGCGAACATCTACACCGGGGGCCGGTCGGAGGAGATCATCGGCGAGGCCATCCGCGGCCGGCGGCACGAGGTGGTGCTCGCCACCAAGGCGGGCGGCCGCAAGGGGGACGGACCGATGGAGGCGGGATCGTCCCGCTGGCATCTGCAGCGTGAGCTGGAGGGAAGCCTGCGGCGTCTCGGCACCGACTACATCGACCTGTACCAGATTCACACGTTCGATCCCGACACGCCCCTGGAGGAGACCCTGCGCACGCTCGACGACTTCGTCCGCGCGGGCAAGGTGCGGTACATCGGTGCCTCGAACTACTTTGCCTGGGAGCTGATGAAGGCGCTCGGCATCAGTGAGCGGCTGAACCTGACGCGTTTTGTGTCGGTGCAGCCGTCGTACTCGCTGGCCGACCGAACCGTGGAACAGGAACTTGTGCCGCTGTGCCTGGACCAGGGCATCGGGCTCATCCCGTACTTCCCGCTCGCGGGCGGCATTCTCACCGGCAAGTACGGGTCCAATGAAGCCGCTCCGCCGGGCTCCCGGTTGGAGAAGGAGCCTCGCTTTGCGAATCGGTTGACGCCGGAGCGGCTGGCGTTGGGCCGCCGGGTGGCCGAGATCGCCGCCGATCTCGGGGTGAAACCCGGGGCGCTCTCCATCGCGTGGTTGTTGCAGCGGCCCGCGGTGTCCACCGTGATCGCCGGGGCGAGCCGGCCCGAGCAGGTGGCGGAAAACCTGGAGGCGGTCGAGATTCGGCTGGACGAGGCCACCCGCGCCGAGCTCGATGGCATCAGCGGGCCGTTCGTGTACGGCCGTCCATTCTCCACCTTCCGCCTCCGCTGATGCGCCCCCGTCGCGGGCATGGCCGCCCCGGAGGCCGTCGCGTCGCCCGGGCGGGGGGCCATCCCATGCCCGCGGGCTTCCGAATTGAACGGGCGGTCCACCGGATCCGGGTGGGCCGCTCATTTCGGATTGTAATCGGGCAGCGACGGCACCGTGTTCATCTGCTCCGGATGCGGGAGCCCCTGCCACAGGTGGCCGTGAAACATCCAGAGGAAGGCCACGATGAGCGAGATCCCCGCGATCACGATGCCGATCATGGTCGCCTTGGTGTTCATCTCCATTCCCCCCGGTTTCAGGCTGTGTTTCCCGACACATACCTATACCCGCCCATGTCGTCGGACGGGCCAGCCCGCGCGAAGGCGCGCATCGTCCGTCCCGCCGGTCATTCTCCAATCTCCTTTCCATCGTGAAGAGAATTGAAGTCTTGAAAACAGGATCCGGCACCGACCAGGTCGAATCCTATCCCCATCGGCAACATGGAATCATCCGGTCGGCGTGCCAAGGAGGCTTGGGTCCAGGATGGAAATGGGGATGACATACAGCCCCTGGTTGGTGGCGTTGTCCATCGGGATCGCCATCGCGGCGGCGTTCGCCGCACAGGGGTACGTGTACCGCGTGGCGGGATTGCCGCGGCGGGATCGGCAGGTGGGTGTGGCCATGGGGGCCCTCGCGATGGGCACCGGCATATGGACCATGCACTTTGTCGGGATGTTGGCGATGCGAACCGCCGTGCCCGTGAGGTACGGATTTGGATGGACGTTTTGGTCCTGGCTGTTGGCGGTCGCGGCGTCCTATCTGGCGTTCGCGGTGTTCTTGCACGATGTCAATGGAACGATGCGCCTGCGCACCCGGGGCGCCGAAGCGGTGCTGATGGCGGCGGGCATCGTCGGCATGCACTACAGCGGGATGCGGGCGCTGCAGGGGGTCAGGTTGTCGTATGCGGCGCCCTGGACGGCGGTCGCGGTGGGACTCGCGTTGGCGGGTTCGATTGTCGCGCTGACCGCCTTTCGCCTGCCCGTGCGGATGCCGGAGCTGGGCTGGTTCGGACGGTTGATGAGCGCCGTGGGGCTCGGGGGGACCATCTGCGGGATGCATTATTCGGCGATGGCGGGCACGCGCATGGCGATGACGGCGGATGCCATGACGGCGATGGCGGTTCTGGATCGCGGACAGTGGCTGGCCGTCGCGCTGACGGGTGCCATCGCCGCCATCATGGGCATGCTCGCCCTCGCGCTGTTGGCGGACAAGCGGGCGGCGGTGCGCCTGCAGCGCCACAGCGACATGAAGTACACCGCCCTGTTCGAGGCCAATCCGGATCTGGTGTTGGTCCTGGACGCCACCGGGGTGGTGGTGGACGCGAATCACGCTTCGCTGGAGATGCTCGGCTACGCCCGGGAGGAAATGCGTGGGCGCCGCTGGTCGGACATCGGCGTACCCGTCGGACCCCACGGCGCGGAGCTGATGCCGTGTCTGAAAGCCGGAGCCAAGGGCCTGGAACTCCAAGCGCGGCATCGTCAGGGTCGAGGGGTCCGGATTGACTTCACGTTGATCCCGATGCGAGACGGGGACCGGTTTGTGGGATGCATCGCGGTCGGCAAGGATGTGACGCATCAACGCGAGGAAGAGGAACGCATGGCGCAGGTCGAAAAACTGCGGGTGGTCGGCCAGTTGGCGGCGGGCCTGGCCCACGAGATCCGAAATCCGGTGACGACGGTCAAGGGCTTCCTGCAGTTGCTGCGCGAGAAGGTGCCCGAAAAGGAGCATTACTTCTCCATTGTGCTGGACGAGCTGGACCGGATTGAGCGGATCACGAATGAACTGTTGGTCATGGCCAAACCCCAGTTTCCCAATTTCGAGGAGCACGACGTGCGGCTCCTGGTGCAGGAGACGCTCACGCTGATGACGGCGCAGGCGAACCTGCGCAACATCGAGCTGTCCACCGCCTACGGGGTGGATATTCCCAGCGTGCGCTGCGACGGCGGGCGGCTGAAACAGGCGTTCGTCAACCTCGTGAAAAATGCCCTCGAAGCCACGCCGGAAGGGGGCCGCGTCTGTGTGTCGGTTGCGCGCGAACAGGATGAGGTCGTCGTGGAGGTCAGGGACACCGGGCCCGGCATTCCCGACGACGTGCTCCAGCACCTCGGGGTGCCCTTTTACACGACCAAGCCGAACGGGACGGGGCTGGGGCTGACCGTCACGCAGCGGATCCTTCAGGATCACGACGGGCGGCTGGAGTTCACCAGCATCCCGGGCCAGGGGACGCGGGCCCGGGTTCACCTTCCCATCGGGGTGGCGGTTTCAACCGCCGTCTGAGCGCCGGCCGCCTTGTCCGGCGAGGCCACGGACCCGGTCACACCGCCCCGGTGTGTGACAAATCTCCCGGTACTCTCGTCTATCTATCATGGCAACTGGCAGAGACGGGTGTCAGACCCGAAGAGAAGAACTGGGAGGAAGACATGGAGAGAAAGAGAACCATCCTCAGCGGAGTGGCGGCCTTCACTCTGACCGCCGGCCTGGCGGCGGGACCGGGTGCCGCGACGGCTTGGGCCGACGGCCCCGCCCTCACGGACCTCACCCCCATGGCCACGGTGACCACCGATGTGCAGGGACAGTACGACAGCACCTTCACCCGCATGGAACAGACCTACGGGGCGCCCCTCACGGGCGGAGACGGGTGGCGCGGCTTTCTTCGGCAGGGCGGCCGAACCATCACGGTGACCCTGCCGCAGGCCTGCAGCCTCGGGACCATCTCCATTCAGATGGAGCAGAATGCCAGATCAGGGATCTATTACCCAAGTCAGGTCGACGTATCGGCCAACGTGGGCGGGAGCTGGGTGAAGCTCGGCACCGTCCGGCCCGTCATCCCGCCGACCGACAGGCGCCGCACCACCTACACCTTTCGCGTGAACGCCGGGGGGATCACCGCGCAGCAGGTGCGCATCTCGTTTCCGGTGCAGGTCTGGGTGTTCGCGAGACATCTGACCATCTCCGGAATGGCCGCGGGCGCGGGAAGCGCGTCTCCGTCACCCGTGTCGGGGTCCACACCGGGGATGCAACAACCGCTGTCTCCGGCGGACCCGAGAAGCCGCGGCATCCGGAACATGCTCCTGGCGTACACCGGCGACCACGGGACGGCGGGGACCTGGACGCCGTCCGACTTTCTTCCGATGGTGATGTACCAGCCGCCGGTGGGCGGGGCGGGACAGCACCTGTTTGACACCGTTCTGTTCCTGCCGTACGGGACGCTTGCGGACAACCAGGCCGCATGGCGGGCGTATCTGGATGATCTGTTCCGGCCGGGGCAACAGTTGTCCGCATTGGATGCGGCGGTGGGTCAGGCCAACGCGGCGCTGGGGACGCCCGGCTACCGGGAGAAGGTCGTCATCGCTCTGCCCTATCCGGATTACGGGGATGGGGTGTGGGGGGCGGTTGGCGGTTCGCTCGACTTCAACGGATTGGCGCAGGATCCGAACGCGCTGTCGGCGCGCCTCGAGGCCCTCCGATGGTATCTGCAAACCCTGCGGACCGATTGGAGCCAGGCCGGGTTTCAAAACCTGACGCTCACCGGTGTGTACTGGGTCAACGAACAGGTCGATCCCGGGGCCCCCGCCGACCCGGCGCTCATCGCGGGGGCGGCGCAGGCGGCGCACGACGAGGGCCTGCCGATGTTCTGGATCCCCTTCTACGACGCGCCGGGGGCGGACACCTGGTCGCAGGCCGGCTTCGACGCCGCCTGGCTGCAGCCGAATTTCATCGAGCAGGGGGCGGCGGCGGACCCGAACCGCATTGCGCAGGCGGAGCAGACCGCGCGCCGAGCGGGCCTGGGTGTCGAGGTGGAGCTGACCGACGCCGTGTTGTACGACCCGAATCTGCGGAGCCAGTACCTGACCTTCCTCGGTCGGCTGCGCCAGGACGGGTTCGGGAGCGGGGTGTCGCACGCGTACTACGCGGGGTCCAAACTGCTGGTGACCGCTTCCTTGTCCGCCGATCCATCGGTTCGGGCGCTGTACGACGCCACCGCTCAATTCGCGCTCAATCCGTGAGGAGGGCATGACATGCGGCACATTCGAAGCGCTTCTGCGGCGTTGACCTCGCTTCTCGTCCTGTCCTTCCCGGCGGCGTCGGCCGCGGCGGCGACGGTGTCGAAACAGCCGGCGCACGCCATGCGGGCCGAACGGATTGTCCTGGATGGGCACACGGTGTCCCAACCGGTCGGTTTCGTCGATCACGACACGTCCTATTTCCCCGCCTGGTATGTCATGCACGCGCTGGGCAACCGAAACGTGACGAGCGCGTGGGACGGGACGAACTGGCGGATCACGGCGCCCGCCGGGATGCGGGTGGATCTGTCCAAACCGGACGTCGGCACCGGCAATGTCTCCATCTACCTCAACGGGACGCTGGTGAAGCGCGTCCACGGCATCACGGACATCGATCCCGCCTCTCACCAACCGACCCTGTACATCCCGGTCTGGTACGTGATGCGGGTGTTCGATCGCCTCGGCATCCACTCGGACTGGAACGGCCAGGTCTGGACGATGACCACCGCCGCAGGTGGGCAGGGCGGTGGCGCGGGATCGACCGCAGGCGGCACCACCGGCGGCCCATCCGGCGGCCCAAGCGGGAGTGGGGCCAGCGGTTCCGGCACCGGCTCGGGCACCACCGCCCCGGCTTCACCCCCGGACACCGCACCGCAGGCGGCGTCCATCCCGGGGGCGGTGTCCAAGGCGCGGTTGGTGGCGGACCTCGTCGCCGCGCTCGGCATCCCGGCGGCCGCGCCGAGTGCCAGCCCGTACGACGACCTTCCGGCCGCCGACCCGTCGTACCCAGCCGTCGCCACGGCCGTGTCGCGCGGCCTCATCGCCCCCTTTTCGACGACCCACTTCGGGGCGGGCGACGTCGTGACGCTGCAGACGGCCGAACAGATGGTGTGGAACCAACTCGGCATCACCAGCGCGCGGTATCAGCCGGGGGGATCACTTGGCGCGTGGGCGCAGGCGGTCGGGCTGACCACCGGCATCGCCGGCGGGACGGCGTATCTGACGCAGGCGGACGAGACCCGCTTCGTGCAGAATCTGCGCGACCTGCGCTCGGGCGGGGTGCTCTCGGGCGGCGTCCTGCAGGTTCGGTACACGCCGCAGGACGAGTGGACGTGGACGTTCGCCGGGGACCAGACGCCCGATGGAATGCCCGATTATCCGACAGACGCGGCCATTCAGGAGGCCATCACCCGGACGTACCGGTTCTTCAACGGCATTACCGCGCGCCTGCAGGGGACGGATCTGGTGGCCGAGCTCCCGGTCGATCCCGATGGACGCTGGTTCGCCTATGCCAGCACGGCGGGCGACGTGCAGTACAGCGTCGACGGGGGCGCCACCTGGAAGACGGTGTCCGCCTTTGACGGGCGGGATCTGGCGGGCGCGGGCACCCTGCCCGCCAAGGTGTGGGTCAAAGTGCCGGCGGGCGCGCCGCTGCAGGTCACGTACAACAACATGGTGCCCGCCGCGCACGGTTCGGTGGTGCTCGGGTGGGTGAGCATCTCCGTCAATCCTTCGACGGGGGCGCCGCAGGCCCAGCGCGTGTACCTCACCTGACGCGGGGTTCGGCCCGCCGCGGGGATGCCGCCCCGCCATCCGACGGGGATTGCGGCAGATTGGTGAAGCCGTAACCGAGATTGCGCAGGGTCCGGATGATGTCCGGGAGTTCGTCGATGGTGCTGAGGTGATCGTGCATTAGGATGATGGCTCCCGGCCGTACCTCCCGTTGGATGATCCGGAGGATGGGGGCCTCATCACGGCCGTATTTCCAATCCAGCGTATCGACGTCCCACATCACCATCTGCATCCCGGCGTCCTGCGCGATCTTCCGGGTGGTGGCGTTGAAATCGCCGTACGGCGGGCGGAAATAGAGGACCGGCTGGCCGGTGACGCGCTCGAGCGTCCGTTTGGCGTCGAGAATCTCATGAGACTGGGCGTCGCGGCTCAGGTGAATGAGATCGGCGTGATCGACCGTGTGATCCCCAATGAGGATGTCGTCGTGGCCGCGCAATCGCTGCATCACGGCGTCGTTCGCGAACTGGATATGGTAGGTGTTCCAAAAGAAGACGGCCGGTACGTTCGCTTCGCGCAGGGTGTCCACCAGCCGGGCGGTCCAGGGACTCGGCCCATCGTCAAACGTCAGAATCACCCGCTTCGCCGGTGGATCCTGGTTGGGATCCCCGGTGTCCTCGCCGGCGAATCCGGATGTCCCGTCGTCCGGTATCCCGCCGCCCGCGGCCTGCGCCAGGGCGGCCCACGTCCTGGGTCCAACCCACCCGTCCGCCACAAGGCCGTGCGACGCTTGAAAGCGCAGGACGGCCCGAAGGGTCGCCGGACCGAACCACCCGTCGGCGGGACCGGGGTCATCTCCCATCTGGGCGAGCTCCTGTTGAAGAATTGTGACGGCTTCACCGTGACTACCCGGGCCGAGCAGCGGTTGAGCCTCCGCCGCCCGCGCCGGCCGCGGGGCACCCGCCCAGCACGCCAGCCAAAAGATCGCCGCCACCACGCACCACCACACCCGTTGTCGCCTCGCCCGCCGCACACCGATTCCTCCTCGACACCGGATGCAGCATGTATATACGGCGGTCGCACCGGATAGACGTGTCGGATGCGCCCTGGGGATCCTCCGGGGCACATCCCGCGACAAGGTGTCAGACCCGTTTGCGGATGCGGAAATTGTCGGCGAGGACCCACCAGTTCTGCGGGAAGTCGGTCGGCAGCTCCCAGTAGCTCACCCCGCGCAGGCCGTATCGCCGGACCAGGTCCATCTTGGCCTGAATGCTGCGCGCGTCCTCGAACCACACCTCGTGCTGGCGGCCCTGTTCGTCCGTGTACTGGAAGTACGGCGCCCGATAGGTCGGGTGGTATTGAATTCGGACGCGGTACCGGACCGCCCGCCGCAGCGCCTCCTGCGGCGTGAACGTCTCGGCGAGCGTCCCGCGCTGCCACGGGACCACCCAGTCGTACGCGTACACCGGCACGCCCATCAGGATCTTGTCGCGCGGGATGACGGAGGTCGCGTAGTTGAGCACCCGTTCGACCTCGTTGATCGGCGCGATGGCCCAGGGCGGTCCTCCGATCCACCCCCATTCGTAGGTCATCAGGACGACGAAATCGCAGAACCGCCCGTGCACCGGATAGTCGTGCGCTTCGTACAGGCGGCCCGTCTGTTCGCCGCTCACCTTCGGGGCGAGCGCTGTGGACAACACATACCCGTTCTGGTGCATCACCGCGCTCATGCGCTCGACGAACCGGTTGTACGGCACGCGATCCGCCGGATAGATGTACTCAAAGTCGATGTTGAGGCCCCTGTACCCCTTGGCGCGCAGGGTGGCCAGAACGTTCTGCACCAGGTTGTCCTGGACCGCCATGTCGTTCAGCACGGTGTGCGCGAGATCTGAATTGAACCGGGTGCCAAGCCAGTTGGTGATCACCATCAAGGGTGCGACGCGCTCCGCCCGGGCGATGGACAGGACGGGCTCCTCGCCCGGGGGTTCCAGTTCACCGGTGGCGGTGACGTGGTGGCTGAACGGGCTGAGGTAGGTCAGATACGGGCCGACGTCGCGCAAAAATGCCTGGCCGCGGCTGCCGAAATCGGTCAGGTACCCGTTGGTCTCGATGGTCGGCCGGGGGCGCGGGGGGACGCGCAGGACTTGACCTGGGTAAATCAGGGAAGGATCTTGGAGGCCATTCATCGCGGCCAGTTGCGCCGGGGTGGTCCCGTAACGGCGCGCGATGGCGGCGAGGGTGTCCCCGGGTTGGACCACATACACCCCTTCCGGTGTGGGGATGACCAACGCCTGTCCGGGCAACAAAAGGTTCGGATCGGGCAGTTCATTGACCGCAGCCAGTTGATTCGGGCTCACGCGGTACCGTTGGGACAGCGTCCAGACGGTTTCGCCGCGGCGGACGACGTGGATCTGCACGGAGGCACCTCCTCATGGGCGAATTCCCATCCAGCCTATGCGGCCGGGGCCATGGCGGCGTGGGCATCGGCCCGTCCCGGGCGCTGGGGAATTTCGCCTTGTCACCTCCGGCCGCGTCGCGTCGTCACCTGAGCAGAAAGGGGCGGTACAGGATGAAAAAAGAACACGCGGCCATCGGCATGGCGCTCGTGGTATGGATGGTGTTGACCGGCTGCGGGCCCGGGGGCGCGGCCGGGCCGGCCCCGTCGAATCAGGCGGCGGGCAATGCCGCCGGCGCCGCGCAGACGGCGGGGAACTCGGCGGGATTGAACCCGGGTCCGGACGCCTCCGGTGCGGCTCGGGGCGGCGAAGCCGCGGGCGGGGGCGCATCGAACGCTGCGGCGGGAATGGGCCAGGGGGCGCCCGCGTCCCAGTCGGCCGCCATGCAGCCGGCGGTGCTTCCGCTCTCCCGGCTCGGCGTGCCCGGCTTGAGCGGCATTTCCTTCGTGAATTCGTCCACCGGCTTTGCGGCGGGGCCTTCGGGGATCCTGCGGACACAGGACGGAGGCCGGACGTGGGCACAGGTGTATCTCGCGGGGGACCCGGTGTTGGGGATCTGCGCGACGGCATCTTCGGCGAGGACGTCCCAAGGCGGCACCGGCGGAGGCTTGCGCAACGGCACCGGCGGCACCGCTGGGGGCTTGCGCAACGGCACCGGCGGGACGGGCACCGGCGCCCCGGCAAGTTCGCCCGTCGACGTCTGGGCGTACACCGGGAAGTACCTTCTCGTGAGCACGGACGGTCGGTATTTTTCCCGCATCGACGTCCCGGGTCTCGGGCAGGGGTCCATCACCTCGATTTCCGCGGTGCCGGACGCGGGGGTGTGGGTGGCCGCCGGTGGATCGGTGTACGTGTCCAATCCGATGAATGGCGCTCTCGAGCGCCGCACACCGCAGGGGGCGGTCGTCTCGCAGGTGGCGGCCCTGTCGGATGAGGCGGCGTACGCGGCGGACGGGCGCTCCGTCTGGCGGACCACCGACGCGGGGCGGCACTGGACGAAGGTGTTCACCGCTCGGTTGAACCAGGAGGACGGGCTCGGCGTGTGGAAGCCGCGCCTGGCGGCGGCGGGTGAGGACGTGTGGGTGATGTTTTACGGCGGCGGAGCGGGCATGAGCCAGCAGGCGTACGTCATCTACCACAGCGCCGACGGCGTGCGCTTCACGCCGGTGGCGTACGAGGGATACTTCCAGTCGCTGTATCCCGACGTCCACCTGCCGCCAAACGCCAACATCGGGGCGCAACCCGGGCCGATGGTCGCCCTTGGGAAGGGCCGGGCGGTGTTCGTTGGATGGGAGCCGCGCGGCCTGGGGGACAGCGTCATGTTGACGACGACCGCCGACGGGGGGAGGACGTTTCACACGGACCTCGTGCAGACGGCGGACGAGAAGGCGCCCAACTTTTTCAGCGGGATCGACGTCGCCTTCCCGGACGTTTCCCACGGCTTCATCGCCGGAACGACGGCGGACAGGAAGGCGACGGTCCTTCGGACGGACGACGGCGGAAGATCCTGGACTCCGGTGCCGTGAGGGTGTGAACCGGGGGCGGTGCGACGAAATGACGGGGATGCCGGGGATGGCGCGGCGATGCCGTCCAGGCCCCGGCTCGCTTTATTTCTATCGAAACATTCTGTATGATGGGGGCATCTCACCGAATGGGAGAGGAGCGTCGGGATGGAGACGGGTCGTGATTGGGGTGGGGCTGTCACAAGAGCGAGGCGGAACACGCTCGGGGACGTGTTGCTTCGCACGCGGTCGAGGGATCCGGAAAAACTGGCGTTGGTGTACGAGGGAGAGCGATTGACATACGCGGCTCTGGATGACCGTGTTAACCAGACCGCCCGGGCCCTGGCGGAAGACGGGGTGGGCAAGGGGGACCGGGTGGCCGTTCTGTCGCGCAACAGCATGGATTTTGCGGTGGTCAACTTCGCGGTTGCGCGGCTCGGCGCCATCCTGGTGCCGATGAATTACATGCTTCTGGTCGACGACCTCGCGTACATCCTGCATCACGCGGGGGTGTCGGTTCTGGTGGCCGCGGCGGAGTTCGCCCCGTCACTGGACGCGGCGGCCCGGCGGGCGGGGGTGGAGATTCGCGCCCGCTATCTGATGGATGCCGATGCGCCGCCGCCCGAGTGGACGCGGCGCACGGCGGACGCGCGGCGGGCGGTGGCGGAAACGCCGGCCACGAACCCGACACCGGCCACGAGCCCGACGCCGGGTGCCGCGGCGTCCGCGGTGGGGGGCACCGCCGACGAGGCGGTCTCCGAACGGGAGCCCGTTCTCACGGCGGACTGGATCCCGCTCGGAGCCCGGCGGCGGGGCGTGCCGGCGGACCTGTTCGAGGCGGAGGTGGACGACGAGGACGTCGCGCACGTGCTGTACACCAGCGGGACGGAGTCTCGGCCGAAGGGGGTGATGCTGACCCATCGCAACCTCATCAGCGAATATGTCAGCTGCATCGTCGACGGACACATGGAGGCGCGCGATGTGGCCATTCACGCGCTGCCGCTGTATCACAGCGCGCAGCTGCACTGCTTCCTGGGGCCCGGCGTGTACGTGGGGGGCACCGGCATCATCCTGGCTCAGGCGTCTCCGCACGCCATCCTCGAGACGGTGGAACGGGAGGGCGCGACACAGCTGTTCTGCCCGCCGACGGTGTGGATTGCCCTGTTGCGGCATCCGGATTTCGAACGGAAAAACCTGACGTCATTGGAGAAGTGCTATTACGGCGCGGCCATCATGCCGAGGGAGGTCCTGCTCGAACTGTCCCGCAAGCTGCCGCAGGCGAAATTCTGGAACTTCTACGGGCAGACCGAGGTGGCCCCGCTGGCGACGGTGCTTCAGCCGGAGGATCAGCTGCGCAAGCTCGGGTCGGCGGGCAGGCCCGCCCTCAACGTGGAGACCCGCATCGTCGATGACGAGGGGAACGAGGTGCCGCGGGGCACGGTCGGGGAGATTGTCCATCG
Organism: Alicyclobacillus sp.; assembly: GCF_023511815.1. GTDB lineage: Bacteria > Bacillota > Bacilli > Alicyclobacillales > Alicyclobacillaceae > Alicyclobacillus_H. Next base: position 7,348 of record NZ_JAIMAV010000035.1, on the reverse strand, counting down.
CACGGCGCACGCGATGAAGGGGTATCTCCATGATCCGGAGAGGACGGCGGAGGCGTTTCGCGGCGGCTGGTTCCACAGCGGAGATCTCGGGGTGATGGATGAGGACGGATACATCACCGTCGTGGACAGAAAGAAGGACATGATCAAGACGGGCGGCGTCAATGTGGCCAGCCGAGAGGTGGAGGAGGTGATCTACCAGTTCCCGGGGGTGTCGGAGGTGGCCGTCATCGGCGTGCCGGATCCGTACTGGATTGAGGCCGTGACGGCCGTCGTCGTTCCGCGTCCCGGGATGACGGTCGATCCGGCGGAGGTGATCACCTTCTGCCGGGAGCGGTTGGCGGCGTTCAAGGTGCCGAAACACGTCGTGTTGGCCGACGCGCTCCCGCGGAATCCGAGCGGCAAGATTCTGAAGCGGGAGCTTCGCCGGATGTACGCGGCCGTCGGCGAGGCCGGCGGGGTGTGAGCCCCCTCGGGGGTGGACCTCGCGCCTTTGCGCGCATCCACCCCCGAGGGTTATTCCGGCTGGGCCCGCCGTTGCCCCGTTCAGGGGGCCTGCGCGGCGCCGAGAGGGCGCACCCCGGTCTGGGGTTGGACCAGCGTGGCCGCCTGCACCACCGCAATGGCCGCGTCGGAGAGCGTCACCGGACCCTCGCCCTGGAAACGGCCGGACGATGGGGGCAACATCCCGAGAGAAACCGCGATCGCGGCGGCCGCTCGGGCGTCGCCGGAGAGCGTGTCCGCATCGCTCACCTTCAGCTGGAACAGATCCGGGTGCGCCAAAAGCGGGCCATAGCCGAGCGCGTGAGCGAGCAGGATCGCCGCCGCGGTGCGGGAAATGGGGGCGTCCGGATCGAACGGCTGTCCCTGCGGGAGCCAACCCAGCTCGTACGCCACGGCGATCTCCTGGTACTGCGGCGAGCCCTTCGGCACCTTGGCGAGGACCCGCATGGCCTCTTGGGTGGAGGCACCCGCGGCGTCGTACCGGTACTGGTCACCCAGCGCGTCGACCAGGAGCTTGATGAAGGCGCCACTGGTCATCGGTTGGGATGGATGGACCTCGCCGCCCGCATCGACCGGGATGAGCTGGCGTGCGACGAGGAGCCGGATCTGGTCCTGGCCGGGGACGCCGTCGAGATCGGTCAACGGGCCCGAGTAAGGGACGGGTGCCTGGGGCGGTTCGAACCGTCCGGTGATGGCGTTGAACAGATCGTTGCTGGTGATGTCCACCAGCGGGGTGTAGGCCAGGATCACCTCGGGCTGTGCGTCGGATGGGGACGGGGCCGGGAGTTTGCCCGTCTGCGCGGCCTCCATTTTTGCGGCCATGGCCGGTTGCGTCAACAGATAGACGAGCGACAGCGGACGCTGCGTCAGCCACGCCTGTTGGGCCTGGGCGGCCGGGATGGCCCGCGCGGGATCCGGTAGGTTGGCCGCGTCGTCCGTGGCCGGGCTGTTCATCCAGAAGGATTGGATGGTGCCGGTGGCCGGATCGACCTGGAGGTTGCCGGAGCGCGCCTGGTCCGGGATGCCGTGGACGAGCAGGAGCACCTGGAAGTCGGTTTGCAGCGCCGGATTGGCGGATTTCGGAACGGACATGGGGACGATGGCCACCGCACCCAGGTTGCGCGCGAACACCCGTTTGACGAACGCCGCGACGGCGTCGTCAATCTTCGCCTGACTGACGGACGGTGTCCTGGCCGGATCCCGCGGAGTCGCGGTGTACTGTGTGAACTGCGTCAGCAGCCCGTGGGTGGCGTCGACGGTGGCGGTGATGGACCGGCCATCCGGCGACCGCCAGGTGAAGTTCCAGGTGGTCACACCCTCCGCGGGTTGCCACTGGTACACCGACTGAAGGCGGTCCGTGGACGGGATGCCGAGGGCCTGGCGGGCGAAATCCAAAGACATCTGCTGGGACCAGTTCACCTTTGGGAACGATGGTTCCAGGGTGGGCCCGCCCGGGACGACGGGTTTTGGGGCCGTGTACGGCTTGGCCGTCACCGTCCAACCGCTGGCGTCGACGAGCTGGCCGGTGAAGGCCTGGATCACGGGCCAACCGCCGATCCGTTGGTTGGAGAACGTCTGCCCGGGCCAGCCGAGGAGGGAGGCGGGTTGGGTCACATAGAGCAGCACGTTGTCCGCGGGGCCGTTTGGGTGATAGATCTGACTGTACTCGAGATGGAGCTGCAGGACGTCCCGGTACCGCGCGTCCGCCTGGGATTTCGGGATGGCCTTGGACGGATCGGGAAAGGTGCCCGCGGTCCAATGGCTGTTGACACTGACGAGCTCGCCGTTCTGGCCGATGACCACGCTCATGCCGTCAAAGGGCGCGAGGATTCCATGGACGACGCGCACGAAGTTGTACGTGTATGTGGTTGCGCCGAGCAAGGTCCCGTACGTCGACTGCAGCGGCTGCATTCTGACTTCGGACATCCGGTCCGGATAGAGCTTCTTTACCCAGGTCTGCGCGATGGCCTTGGCCTGATCCGCAGTGATGGGCACCGGGTAGATGAAGCGCTCCTGCTGCGGGGGCTGATTGAAGTTGACCACGGCGCCGGTATCGGCGTCGATGGACACGTTGATGGTGCGCGCCTGCCCCGGCAGGGATGGTTGCCAGGTGAACTGATACTGGGCCGGTTCCCCGGTCCCCGGTGCATCGCTATAGGACCGATTCTGCAGGACGTAGTCGTCCGGGATGGCGAACAGGGACTTGGCTTTGCTCTCCGCCTCGTCCATGCTGATCTTGGGCGATGACAAGGACGAGCCAGCGCTCGATCCGCTGGTCTGAGAGGCCTCCACGACGGCGGCGGGGGAAGCCAGTGCGGAGAGGTGGGCCGCCGGCCAGATGGACGCGCCAACGATGCCCATCGCCAAGAGCTTTAGCCCCGTCTTTCGCAGCCGTTGGGTGTGCATGGGCACCCGCTCCTTTGGAAATGAGGTCGATTCGTCTGAATAGACGAAGGTCGGCATCTGAATGTGACAGAATCATTCGATATCCAGCGGACGCCTTGTCCGATGCGCCTGGATCGCATAAATATGTAATGTAATGAATCATCATTCCGTGGCCGGGCGGGTGCATCGGACACGAAGGGGGACTCATCCATGGACATCCTCGAGGGGGGCGTCACCGGCCCGATGGGATTTCGGGCGGCCGGAGAACACGTTGGAATCAAGAAGAACGGGCAAAAGGACCTGGCGGTGCTCGTCAGCGACGAACCGGCGACGGTGGCGGCGATGTTCACCACCAACCGGGTGAAGGCCGCGCCGGTGGTGTGGTCGCAGCGGCTGGTGGCAAGGCGCGCCCCCATGCGGGCGGTGGTCGTCAACAGCGGCAACGCGAACGCCTGCACGGGCGACCGGGGACTCGAGGACGCCATCCGGATGGGAGAGGCGACCGCCCGGGCGCTGGGGATTGCGCCGGACGAGGTGTTGGTCGCGTCCACCGGCGTGATCGGGGTGCCGCTGCCGATGGAAGAGGTCCTGCGGGGGATCCCGGTGGTCGTGGGCCGTCTCGCGCCGACGCGGGAGGCGGGGACCGCGTGTGCGCAGGCCATCCGGACGACCGACACGTTCACCAAGCAGGCGGCGGTGCAGGTGGAGATCGGCGGCCGGGTCGTCACTCTCGGCGGGATGGCGAAGGGCTCGGGGATGATCCATCCGAACATGGCGACGATGCTCGCGTTCGTCACCACCGACGCCGCCATCTCCCGCGAGATGCTGGAGCGGGCGTTGCGGGAGAGCGTGGTGGATTCGTACAACATGATCTCGGTCGACGGGGACACCAGCACGAACGACACGGTGGCGGTCCTCGCCAACGGGTTGGCGGGAAACCCTGAGATTGGTGCCGACGGACCGGACTTCGCGGCGTTTCGGGAGGCGCTGCACGCGCTGAACACCCACCTGGCCAAGTGCATCGTGCGCGACGGCGAGGGGGCGACCAAACTGATGGAGGTCCACGTTCAGGGCGCACAGGATGTCGAGGCGGCCCGCCGCTTGGCGCGCAGTGTCACCACGTCCAACCTGGTCAAGGCGGCCCTGTTCGGGGCGGACGCCAACTGGGGCCGCGTGCTGGCCGCGATGGGCTACTCGGGGGCTTCGTTCAATCCCGCCGGCGTGCGCATGCGGTTCACCAGCGCCGGTGGCACCGTGTCCCTGATGGAGGACGGTGAGCCGCTGCCGTTTGACGAGGACCTGGCTCTGCGCGTGTTGGGGGAGAAGGAGGTGCGGGTGGAGATTGAGCTGTCCGACGGCGACGCCGCGGCGACCGCCTGGGGGTGCGACCTGACCTACGAGTACGTGCGCATCAACGGGGAGTATCGAAGCTGAACGGGAAGGGACGTCGGACGGAGGGCCAGCCGTTGCAGCGGGCGGCGGGGCGCCGGCCCACCGCGGTTTGCCCCCGCCGCCCGTTCCGGGTACCATACGGGAAGAGACCGGGCCTGCCCCCGCGTGCCGGCGGCGGTGCCCGGTCGCGCGAAGACCGGGAGGTTGGTGCAGACCGTGAACATCCGCGTATTCGACACGCCGCACGATGCGGGCATCTACGTGGCCGCGCTGGCGGAGCAGGTGATCCAGTCGCGGCCGGATCCCGTGCTCGGGTTGGCGACGGGATCGACCCCCATCCCGTTTTACGACGCCCTGGTCGGACTGCACCGATGCGGGCTTGACCTCTCCTCTGTGACCACCATCAATCTGGACGAGTACATCGGCCTGCCCCCGACGCACGAGCAGAGCTACGCGTATTTCATGCATCGGCATCTCTTCTCACGGACCAACATTCGGCCGGAGAACATCCACATCCCGAACGGGATGGCGGACGATCTCGTCGCGGAGTGCGCGCGCTACGACGACGTGATCCGCCAACACCCGATCCACCTGCAGATCCTCGGCATCGGTGTCAACGGGCACATCGGGTTCAATGAACCGGATGACCTGCTGCTCTCCAAGACCCACGTGGTGGAATTACGGCCGGAGACGGTGCGAAGCAACGCGCGCTTCTTCGAGCGCATTGAGGACGTGCCGCGCCGCGCCATCACGATGGGGGTGCAGGCCATCCTGCAGGCGGATCAGATTGTGCTCATGGCCTTCGGCCCGGAGAAGGCGGACATCATCGCCCGCTCGGTCCTCGGGGAGGTGCGGACCGATGTGCCGGCGAGCATCCTGCAGCTGCACAAGCGCGTCACGGTGGTGCTCGATCGCGCCAGCGCCCAGGGGTTGTTCGACGAATCGGGCCGCCTGCGGGAGAAGTGAAACATTTTCCGCGGCGCGACCCCCAGATGTCTCACGCTCCCCGCGAATCTGTCTACCAAAACCACCAATCATTCCGTGGGATTGGTAGAGATTCGGGAGGGGTTGCGATGCAGAAGAGACGTTGGACAAGCCGGATGATCGCCGCGATGGTGGTGCTGGGGACGATGAGCCCGGCGGCCGCGTGGGCGGATGTCAGCAACGGGACCAATGCAACCGGCGGGACGGATACCGGCGCATCGAACGTGACGGTGACGACGACGGACGTGAGCGGGACGGGGAGTGCGAACACAACGGATACCGCCAACACGGCGGGGAGTGCGAGCACAACGGATACCGCCAACACGGCGGGCAGTACGGGCACAACGCAGACCGCGGACGGAACGACGACCGCCAGCGGGACAACCGATAACGGAACGGATCCCGTGAACGGGACGACGGGCGCGGCGGCGGACGGATCGGCGAACAACACCGCGACCGGGTCGACCGATACGACGGGGGACACGCCGACACTCCTGCCAGGGGACTTCTTCTACTTTGTCAAGACGATGGTGGAGAAGATTGAGTACGCCCTGACCTTCGGGGACGTCAACAAGGCGGCGTTGCTCGCTCAGTTCGCGCAGGAGCGCATTGCCGAGGCCAACGCGCTCATCGAGCAGGGAAAGACGGATCTGGCGGCGCAGACCCTACAGGAGGCCATCGCGGACCAGACGCAGGCGCTGGACAAGGTTGACGGGGCTCAGCCCGGGTCGGACAACGGCGCGGCGTCGAATTCCCAGGGCGGTACCGCTGGCGCGGCGGTCAACGGTGCGGGTGACGCGGGGAACGAGACCGCTGCCGCGGGCGCGGTGAACACGGCGGCAGGTTCCGATAGTGGCACGGACGGCGAGGCCGCGGGTAACACGGATGCTGCGACGGCGGTGAAGGTGCACATCGCGAACAACCTGATGGCCTTGGCGCAGGCGCTGCAACACGTGAACAATCCGACGGCGCAGGCGGCCCTGTTGAAGAACATCGCCAAGGGCTTTCAGCACCTCGAGGACAGGCTGGGGCGCCACACGCCGTTGACAGCACTGGTCACCGCGTCCGGAACGGATGAGGGCCAGGCGGGTGCGACGGCCGGCGCGGCGACTTCCACCGCGAGTTCGTCGGCCACCGCGGCGGCTCCGGCGGATGCCAGCGGCTCGGCGAGTGCGGTGGGATCCCAGAGCGATGCGGCGTCCGGAGGGACCGCGGCGGGAACCGATGCGGCGACGACGGGAAGCGCCGTTGGTACGGTGAATCTGCACGCACAGGGAGCCACCTCCTGGCACGGGGCGGCGGGCGGGTCCACCTCGGGATCGGCCGCGGTGGGGGCGGACCTGTCGGCGGGTGGCCGCGGCCATGGGAACAGCGGCCAGGCGAACGTGACCACGAGCGCAACCGCGACACTCCCAAGCGACGCGTCGGGGTCGCTGGAGGACCAGGACAGCGATGCACAAGCCGGTGTCGGCCTCGGCGGCGGATTGGGCCTGGGCCTCTCCGGTGCCCACAACTCGGGGAACACCGGGCACGGCCAGGCGCAGGGAGGTTCCGCGCAGGAACACGGCCACAGCGGGGAAGGGCACGGCGGGCACTGATCCGCGCAACATCAGCGGGCCCGGCCTCGATGCACGGCGGTCAAGCCGGCATCGGGCCGGGCCCTTGTTGTATAGGGATCGCACGGTGTCGCGCGGAACATTGAACGCGGGCTTGAATGCGGCGGCTCTTCACACGGCGGCTGGGACGGCCAGCCGGCCACCCTGTCGCTGCAGGCGCATCGCGCGCATCAGGTTGGCGAACAAGAGCGGGGTGGTCACCGCGCCGACGCCGCCGGGGGTCGGGGTGAACGCGGCGACGCGTGCGGCGGCGGCGGGATCGACATCTCCCGTGATGCCGTCCTCCGTCTCGTTGATCCCGGCGTCCACCATCACCAGGTGGGGATGCACCATCTCGGGGCGGATGAGGCCCGCCTTGCCCACCGCGACAAATGCGATCTCCGCCCGCTTCAAATGCGGGGTGAGATCGGGGGTCCCGGCGTGGCAGACGGTCACCGTGGCGCCCTCGCGGACGAGCAGGTGGAACAACG
>NZ_JAIMAV010000034.1 GCF_023511815.1 Alicyclobacillus sp. | reverse complement strand
AGGGTGTTCTCGGTGTCCACCGGTTCCCGGTACCGGTACTCCGAGGCGATCTCCACCTCCACCGGGATGCGAACCAGCCGTTCCATCACCGCTTTGCCGACCAATCCCGCGTGCCAGGACGTCCCACAGGCGACGATGTGCACGCGGTCGATGGACCGGACGAAGGTCTCATCCCACGCCAGCTCGGGCAACGTCACCCGGGACAGATCCTCGGCGATCCGCCCGGTCAGCGTATCCCGTATGGCCCGCGGTTGCTCGTAAATCTCCTTCAGCATGAAGTGCGGATAGCCGCCGCGTTCCGCCGCCACGGCGTCCCAGGTGACGTGCAGGATCTCCTTGCCCATCACCGGCTCGCCGTCGAACGTGTGGATCGACACCCCGTCGGCCCGGACCACGGCCATCTCCCCGTCCTCGAGCACGTACACGTCGCGGGTGTACTCGAGGATGGCCGGGATGTCCGACGCGATGAAGTTCTCTTCATCACCGAGGCCCACGATGATGGGACTCGACCGCCGGATGGCGATGAGCGTGTCCGGGTGGTCCTTCGCCAACACCACCAGGGCGTACGCACCGCGCAGCCGTCCCGCCACCTCCAGCATCGTCTGGAAGAGATCGCCGTGATACAGCTCCTCGATCAGGTGCGCGACGACCTCCGTGTCCGTCTCCGACTTGAACTGGTGTCCGCGCGCCAACAGTTCCTCGCGCAAACTCAGGTAGTTCTCAATGATGCCGTTGTGCACAATGGCGAACCGGCCGCTGCAGTCCTGATGCGGATGGGCGTTTTCATCCGATGGCCGGCCGTGCGTCGCCCAACGCGTGTGACCGATGCCGATATGCCCGTCGGAGCGGCCCTCGTGCAGGCGCTCCTCCAGATTCGCCAGGCGGCCGACCGTCTTCACGACGCGAACGTCGCCGTCCTCCAGGACCGCCATCCCGGCCGAGTCGTAGCCCCGGTATTCCAGTTTGCGCAATCCCTCGACAATCACGTGTTGGACCGCACGCGGCCCCACGTAGCCCACGATTCCACACATACGATGCTTCCTCCTGATCGCCTGCTCACCCTTGTCCCGCCGGTCACCCGACGGTTTTCGGGCTTCGCCGTTCGGTGCGGCGCACACCGGGAGGCACCCGCCGAATTGTTCGCTGACCTCCTCCGCGTCAACTGCCGTTCCACGGCCGCGCTTGAGCGGCCATCGGCACACCGGCAGTCCAGGCGCTTTGCATGCTCCGGCGGATCAGATTCACCGTCGCATGAGATGCTTGGGTCGCATGAGATGCTTGGTATTTCGAGTCCTCTTCTCTTCTGGTCGGCATCCCCCCCTTCACGTCATCCGCGATAGATCAACCTATTCATCCCACGGCCCCCGTGACTCCGACGGGTCGGCCCTGTCCGATACAAAAAAGGCGCTCCCGGCAGAATCAGAGCGGGAGCGCAGGGGATGGGACCTCAGCCGTCGCCCAGCTCCTGCCGCACCACCCGAACAATCTGCGCGACGCACGCCTGCAGCTGTGCGGCATCCGGTCCCTCCGCCATCACCCGGATCAGCGGTTCCGTCCCGGATTCCCGAACGAGCACACGCCCGTCCGCCCCGAGCTGCGCCTCCGCCTGGCGAATCGCCTCCTGAATCCGCGCACTCTCCCGCCAGGCGGACTTGTCGCGCACCCGCACGTTCTCCAACAACTGCGGATACCGCGTCATCACAAGGCTCAGTTCCGCCAGCGTCTTCCCCGTGGCCACCACGACGTCCACCAGCTGGAGCGCCGTCAGGATACCATCCCCCGTGGTGGTGTGCTCGAGGAAGATCACGTGCCCGGACTGCTCACCGCCGAGGATGAAGCCCCCCTCGCGCATCGCCTCCATCACGTACCGGTCGCCCACACGGGTGGTCTCCACGTGAATGCCGAGTCCCTCCATCGCCCGGACGAAGCCCAGGTTGCTCATCACCGTGGCCACCAGCGTGTCGCCCCGAAGCCGCCCTTCCTCCTTGAGCGCCCGGCCGCAGATGCCGAGGATGAAATCGCCGTCGATCACGTTGCCGGTGTGATCGACCGCGATGACCCGGTCCGCATCACCGTCGAAAGCCAGTCCGAGGTCCGCCCCGGCCGCCAGCACGGCGCGCTGGACCACGTGCGGATGGGTGGATCCGCATCCGACATTGATGTTCACCCCATCGGGCTGGTCGTTCAGGACGGTCACATCCGCCCCCAGCTCGCGAAACACGGCCGGAGCGATGCGGCTCGCGGCACCGTTGGCGCAGTCCAGCACAATCCTCAGCCCGTCGAACCGGTGCCGCACGGTGCTCTTCAGGTGGCGCCTGTACACATCCTCCGCGGGTTCGTCGTACACCCGGCCCACGTGCGGACCGATGGGGCGCGGCAGGCGGTCCTCTGTCTCCGCCAACCAACGTTCTATCTCGTCCTCCGCCTCATCCAACAATTTGAATCCGTCCGACCCAAAGAATTTGATCCCGTTGTCCTCCACCGGGTTGTGCGACGCCGAGATCATCACGCCGGCGTCGGCGTGCAGATGCCTTGCGCAATACGCCACCCCGGGCGTGCTGATGACACCCAGGCGCAGGACGTCCACACCCACCGAGAGGACCCCACTCACCAGCGCGGCCTCGAGCATGTCGCTCGAGATGCGCGTATCCTTGCCGACCACGATGCGGCTTCCGGTCCCCTCCTTGGCCAGCACGTAGGCCCCGATCCGCCCCAGGCGAAACGCCAGCTCCGGCGTCAGATCCCGGTTCGCGACGCCGCGAACCCCGTCCGTTCCAAACCATTTGCCCAACCGCGATTCGCTCCCTTCAGACCTCCCCCATTGTGCCACAGGCCAAGGCAACGCGGCAACCGGTGCATTTCAGGGAGTCCCCAAGGCATTGCCCGAAGCGAGGGGTTCCAGGTCCACGGTCACGGTCGTCGGCGACCATCCCGCAATCCGGATGGATGCCGGCAGGTCCATCTTGGGATTGAGGGCGTGGCGGCCCTGGCCGAGCCCCCCGGCATCCACGTACACCGTCAGGCGCTCCGGGGTCAGCCGGTCCACCGCCGAAGCCGGGCCGGTGACGGTCAGATCGACCACGTCGGGGGTCAGGCCGGCCACCCGCAATCCGCTCGACACATTCCGAACGGTCACCGGCAGAGCGGTGAACGAGCGCTGAACCACCGGATCCATCGTCACCTGCACCGATGCGCTGGGCGGATTGACCTCCACCCCGGCGACGGGCGATCCGTCGGCGGTCACGGGTCGCAGCTCCACCTGTCGGGTGAACGAGGCCCGCATCCCATCCACCGTGACGACCGCCGCCAGGTGATGCACCCGTGAGACCGCCGACTGGGCCCCGGTGACCTCGGCGGACTGGACATCCGCCGATGCCTGGACGACGACGGACCCTGCGGCCGGCCTGCCCTGCACCTGGACCCGGACGTCCACGTCGGCGGACACCCGGCGTTCGAGATTCACCGTCACCTGCGGGGGATTGATGGAATAGTGGACCGGCGGCATGCCGGTCACGGTCAGAGGCAGGGTGTGCCGTCCGGGAGACAGGCCACGGGCGTCCGCCACCACTGTCACCCCCAGCATCTGCGCGGTCAGATTGGACACATTGACGGCGTCCGTCACCACCTCCACCATCACCGTGGGATTGTCGATGCCGGAAACCGTCATGTCGGAAGCGACCTCAACGCGCACCGGGTAGGGAAAGGAGCGAACCACCGGGCCGGCCGCCGGCGTCCCGCCGCCGTTCGGGGCGTTGACCGACAACCACAGGATGCAGGCCATCACCAGGGCGATCACGCGCAAGAAGGCGTTGCTGCGAAGAAACCGATCCACCTCAGGACTCCGCCTTTCGATGCAGGAAATGCAGGCGGCCGGACCGTTTCGGCACCAGCAGGCTGGTCAAAAGCTCGTGCAGGTCCCCCTCCTGGAGACCGCGCGTCAACACACCGTCCACCGCCAGCGACACCTTGCCCGTCTCCTCCGAGACCACCACCGCCACCGCGTCCGTCTGCTCCGTCACGCCGATGGCCGCGCGGTGGCGGGTCCCCAATTCCCGGTTGAGATCCCGGTTCTCCGTCAATGGCAGAAAACACCCGGCGGACACGACGCGATTCCCCCGGATGACCACCGCGCCATCGTGCAGCGGGGTGTTGGGGATGAACGTGTTGATCAACAGTTCGGACGACACCAGTCCCTCAATCTGTGTACCGGTCTCCGCGTACTCGGACAGACCGGTCTTCCGCTCGATCACGATGAGCGCCCCGATCTTCGTCTTCGACAACACCTGCGCGGCCTTCACGACCTCCGCGATGGTGTGCTGCAGCGCCTCGGCGCGGTCGGCGGTGAGGGAAATCGAAAAAAACCCGCCCCGGCCGAGCTGGTCGAGCGCTCGGCGGAGTTCGGGTTGGAACACAATCGGGATGGCGACCACCCCGATGGTGATGATTTTGTTCAGGAGCCAGTTGAGCGCCTCCAGGTGCAGCGCGGAGCTGACCGCGGTGGCGACCAGAATCACGACGACACCTTTGAGCAGAGGCACGGCGCGCGTCCCGCGGATCATCAGAAGCAGGCGGTACAACACAAACGCCACAATCAGGATGTCAATCGCGTTCAATACATTGAACTTGGCCAGAACGTTCAACCACGTATTCATCGGCGCCACCCAGTTGACGGACTCTCCCGTGTTCCTTCCCATTGTTTCTTACAAATGTACGGGCGTCAAGGCCGGCCGGGGTCAGGGACTGACGTTCAGGCCGCGGGCCATGAGGCCCGGTGTCACGTGGACCTCCACCCACGCCGCCGCCAGGAGGATGACCAACAGGGCCGGAATCCGAAGCGCGGCCCGGCGCAGTTCCCGCCGCAGGCGCGGCCGGGCGATGGCGCGAAGTCCGGTCGCGGCGGCGCGTACGCGGTCGTACACCGCGTACAGCGCCACGTATCCCAGATACAGCCCCCAACTCGCGGCCCACAGCAGTCCCGCCAGTTCCAGAACCCCGTGCGGCAGCATCGCAAAGGCGAGCACACGCCAGGCGGATACCCCCAGGTGCGCCGCGCCCACCTGCACCACGTAGCCCATCAAAAGGCCGTTGAACCACAGGATGAGCACCGGGACAATCCCGGCGAGGACGCCGGCGGCCATCATCAGCACGGCGACCATGGCGTTGTTGACGAAGATGGTGCCCACGCCGACCCCCTCCCCCGACTGGCGTCCCGTCTGCGCGAGTTCCTCGAGACGCTTGAGGGCGGGGGCGAGCGCGTGCGCGAACTGATCGGGCGCCGTAAAGCCGTTGACATACCCGGCGATCAAAACCACCAGACCGAGAACCCACAGCCAGAGCCGAAGACGCCGAAACTGGATTTGCACGAATCTCCCATCTCCTCACCGCGTTGGCGGTTGTGCCATGTTGTATAGGGGCTCCCCCGGCCGCATACACTGTGCTCAGACGTTCGGGCCAAGCCCAGAGGGAGGGAAGCACATTGCGGCAAGGCAGACGCGTGTTCGCATTGTCCGCCGTGATCGCCCTGTTCATGTGGGTTCTGTACGCCGTCTCCGGCCAGACGCCCGTACAGGCGGCGGAGCGGCCACAGGCCGTGTACAAGGTGGATACGGACAAGAAGGTCGTCGCACTGACGTTCGACATCTCCTGGGGGAACAGGGTTCCCGAACCGGTGTTGGACGTCCTGGAGCGGGAGAAGGTCACCAAGGCGACCTTTTTCCTCAGCGGTCCCTGGACCCTTCGCCATCCGGAGATCGCCAAACGGATTCACCGCATGGGCTTTGAGATCGGGAACCACGGGCATCTGCACAAGGACTTTTCGAATTACCCAAACTCCTGGATCATCCAGCAGGTGGGCCTGTCGGAAAAGGCGATTCAACAGGTCACCGGGGTCAAGACCAAGTTGATTCGGACCCCCAACGGCGACATCAATCCACGCGTCATCCAGTGCCTGAACGACATGGGCTACACCGTGATCCAGTGGAACACGGATTCGCTCGACTGGAAGAACCCCGGGGTGAACGCCATCCGGGACCGCGTGCTCAAACGGGTGGTTCCCGGCGACATCATCCTCATGCACGCGAGCGACTCTTCCAAACAGATTGTCGAGGCGCTGCCGCAGATCATCGCGGGCCTGCGCGCCCAGGGTTACGAGTTCGTCACCGTCTCCGAGCTACTGTCCATGGCCAACGTGCAATCGAAGGTGCAGTGAGGACACACCGCACACAGGGTTGGCCACCCGCAGATGCGTTCCGTCCCCGGATATGTTCGGTCGATCCCGCACGCCCGCCGCATCGCGTTGGACGTCCACAACCTCATCCAGAGCCCTCCAGAGCCTCCCGCCGCCGGGCGGGAGGCTCTCTGTCTTCAACGGACGCCGTCCGGTCGGGTGGGCAGCGGGCCATCCACCGTTTCCACGGGACGAGCGGCGGGGCTCAACAATTTGCCAAAAATAAGGATTAAATACAGATTGCAAATCATCATGATGAGGAGCGTCTGATTCACCAACGGCCCCATCTGCGAAGACCCGTACTCAAACCAGATGAACGGCAGAGAGTCGAGCATGGTGAACACATACAGGAAGAAGAGGGCCGGCAAAAAGCTGCCGCGGCCGGACAACCGCCGTTTCGCCCAGGCGCCGGCGAGCGCGGGAAACACCGGCCACAGCCCCTGCCAGAACGAGGACCAGAAACTCCCCGCATCCGCGCCGGCGGCCGTGTGCAGATGATAGCGCCAATACAGCATGTCGTACAGCACGAGGGCGAGAATGAGCATCTGCGCCCAGCGCCACACCCGCTGCGGAAGCGTCACCCGCGCGATAAAATTGAGGGTCAGGTAGGCCCAAAAGCCCATCAGACTGGTCGTGGAGAAGAACGCCCCCGAAATGAGGCCCGTGAACCACGGCACGTGGAGCCACAATCCGGTCAAGGAGGTCACCACCCCCGCCGCGGCGCCCAAAAGTACCGTCGTCGCGATCAAAAACATCAATCGGTTCAGACGCATCGCGATGCCCCCTCGTCCACTCCATCATAATCGATGCGCCGCCCATGGCACAAACGCATAAGCGCGCGCCCCCGGGCGCATACTTCCGGTATTCCCGTGACAGTGGGGTGAGGCTTCATGGTCCGGTCGCGTTCACGGTGGCTGGCCGTCGCCGCCGTCCTGTTCCTCGGCGCCGGGTGTGGCGGAGCCAGCATGGGGGCGGACGTCGGTGCGGCGGGCGGCGGTCAGGACTACGGGACCACCAAACAGATGGTGTTGGACATCCTCCGTTCGTCCGAAGGCAAGAACGCCATCGCGGAAGCCCTTCAGGATCCGTCGACGAAACAAAAGCTCGCCCTGTCCGAGGCGGACATCGCCCAGGCACTTGAAAAACAGCTGCAGTCGCAGAAAAATCAGTCGTTCCTCGCCAAACAGGCGCAGGACCCGCAGTTCGCGGCCACCCTGGCAAAGTCCATTCAGCCTGAGCTCCTGCAGATGCAGAAACAGTTGATGAAGGACCCGCAGTACCAGAAGGATATGCTGGTGTTGCTCAAGTCCCCCGAGTTCACCCAAAACCTGCAGGACCTCATGCAGACCCCCGCATTCCGCGGACAGATCATGAAAATCATGACCGAGGCCCTGCAGACGCCGTCCTTCCGGACCCAGTTCCAGGACGCCCTCAAGCAGGCGGTCTCTCAATCCATCCAGCAGATGGGCGGGCAGGGGGGCCAGCAGGGCGGGCAGGGCCAGGGGGCGGGTGGAACCGGGCAGTCCAGCGGAGGGCAGAGCGGCGGCTGAGATCAAACAGGCGCCCGCCGGCAACCGGCGGACGCCCAGTTGGTCATTGTCCTCAATGGGAGAGGGTCGCCGCCCGGAGCCCGAGGCGATCAATCACCCGCTCCGCCAACGCTTGATAAGCCGCTCCCTGTGGCGTATCGTCGCCGAAGATGGCGCGGCGCCCATCCGACAGGTCCGCCACCGGGATCTCCGCCAGAAGGTCGGTTCGCAGCGCCTCCGCCACACGCCGTCCGCCGCCGCGGCCGAACAGATAGGAACGCTCGTTGCAGCAGGGGCAGGCGAAGTAGGACAGGTTCTCGACCACGCCGATGATCTCGTGGTTGGTCCGAAGCCCCATCACGCCGGCGCGAACCGCCACCTCGGCGGCGTTCTCCTGCGGGGTCGTGACAATCAGCTCCTTGCTCTTGGGCAACAGCTGGTGCACGTCGAGCGCGATGTCCCCCGTGCCCGGCGGCAGATCCAGCAACATGACGTCGATTTCGCCCCAGTGCACCTCACCGAAGAAGTTCCGCAGCATCTTTCCGAGCATGGGACCGCGCCACACGACCGGGTTGTTCTCCGGCACGAAGAAGTGCATGGAGATCAGTTTCACACCGCTGACCTCAATCGGGAGGATCAGATCGTTGATCACGGTCGGTTTGCGTTCCGGCACCCCGAAGATGCTCGGGATGCTGAAGCCGTAGATGTCCGCGTCGATGAGACCCACGCGCAACCCCGCACGGGCCAGCGCGCGGGCCAGGTTGGCGGTGACCGTCGACTTGCCCACCCCGCCCTTGCCGGAGGCGATGGCGAGGAAGGTGACGCCGCTGTCCGGCTTGAGGATCGGCGGCAGGGTCTGCGGCTCCCTTCCGCCGCGAAGCTTCGCGGCGAACTGCGCCCGTTCCTCATCGGTCATGGTGCCGATGGCCACGTCGACCTCCCGGACCCCCTCAAGAGCCAGGAGGCGTTCGCGGACATTTCGCTCGATGGTCGTCCGCAGCGGGCAACCGGTGACGGTCAGAAGCACCTCCACCTCCACCCGATCCCCTCGGATCTCGACGCGTTTGACCATGTCGAGTTCGACGATGCTTCTATGCACTTCAGGGTCTTCGACATCCCGGAGCGCTTCGAGGACCTGCTCCTTGGTCACCATCGCGACCCATCCTCCTTTTCCCGTCCTGACATCTCTCTCAGTGTACATCATCGGGGGAAGGTTGCCAAACGCCGGATTCTGCCGCATCCTGGATGGACACGGAGGGAGCCTGCGATGAGGTGCGAACCACCGCCCACGCCACCCGTCCGCCGTCCCTCCAGGTGACGGTGAAGGGACGGTCAGATTCCGCGTCGGGGCCGACGAACCACAGGGACTGGCCGGCAGGAAGATTGTACGGAGGCTGTTGCAGAGCAGGCTCCGATCCGATGGTCGAGGGCGCCTCTCGTCCAATCGCCAGCACCGGCAGCTTCTCTTCACTCCAACTGTACACGTGCACCGTGGTGAGGGGCTCCGTCGACGCGTTGAGCAACCGGTAGACCGGATGGTGGTGCCACGTCCACGGCGTAGACTGAATCACCAGCCGAGGCGGCGCATGGGGCACCGCGGCAGCCTCCCGTCCCTTGGATTGTAACCGGGGGTGCCATTCCAGCGCTGTGATCCAGCACACGAAGGCCAGACCCACCACCAAGGCCGTCGTCCATCTCAGGCGCCTTTGGCGTTCGGCATGCGGCACAAAGCGTCTACGCCATGGACGGGCTCGCATCGCGGGGATCCTCTGCCGACGGTGCGAAGTACTCCAGCAGCGCCGTGTAGATGGCCAGCGCGACCTCCTGTTGATAACGTTCCTGCACCAGATGAGCGGCCTCGTCCGGGTTCGATAAAAATCCGATCTCGGCCAGCACCGCCGCTCCCTCAATCCGTTTCAACAGGTAGAGCGTGTTCATGTCATCCGCCTCGCGCTTGGTCGGTAGCAGCTGCGCGCGGAAGTGCGCCTGCATGATCTTGGCCAGCCGCTCCCCCTCGGCGTTGCCCTCCATGTAGATGGTCTGAGCCCCGCGCCACGCCGGAGACGGCGCACTGTTGCAGTGAATGCTGACAAACGCGTCCGGGCTCCGCTCCCGGACGAATCGCGTGCGGTTTCTCAGATCCGACTGTTGCCGCCGCCGTGCCGCCCGGTCCTCGTCCGACGCCAGATCATCGTCGTCCGTTCGCGTCAGATGGACATCCGCACCGGCCTCCCGCAACAGATCGGCCACTTTGAACGCCACCGCCAACGTGATGGTCTTCTCCACCTCACCGTTGATGCCCATCGCACCGCCGTCGGGTCCGCCGTGACCCGCGTCGATCACGATGGTCCGCCCCACCAATCCGGGCTCCGCGGCCGCCGCGTCGCCGATCCCGAATGTCCACGCCAGGGCCGCGGCCCACGCGGCCACACCCGTCCGCCAACCGCGGCGGCTCGTCCGCCTTTCCCGCACGGGTCCACACCTCGCTCGTTCGAAGCTGTCCCCATACAGTCTACGCAGACACCTTCGCCGGCATGTGAAAAAGGGCGGGACCTTGAGATGCCCTGCATCCCAAGGTCCCGCCCGGGTTGGCCGCTCGGCCGTGCAACCGAGGCCGCACCGGCCGATTCGTCAGCGCTTGGAGAACTGCGGCGCGCGACGAGCGGCCTTCAGGCCGTACTTCTTGCGTTCCTTCATGCGCGCGTCGCGGGTCAGGAACCCGGCCTTCTTCAAGGACTGGCGCAGGTTCGGATCGACCTTCAGCAGCGCGCGGGCGATGCCGTGGCGAATGGCCCCGGCCTGACCGGCGATGCCACCGCCGTACACGTTCACATACACGTCGTACCGGCCGAGCGTGTCGGTCAGAAGAAGCGGCTGCTTCACAATCAGGCGCAGCGTCTCGAGACCGAAATAATCATTGATGTCGCGCCGGTTGACCACAATCTTGCCATCCCCGGGCAACAGGCGCACGCGAGCGACGGAGTGCTTGCGGCGTCCCGTGCCAAGATACTGAAGTTGTGCCATGGCGACGTCCCTCCTCCGTTAGTTGCTCGCGGATTCCCACGGAATCGGCTGCTGCGCCTGATGCGGATGCTCAGGCCCAGCGTAGACCTTCAACTTCGTCAGCTGCTGGCGTCCCAGCGAGTTGTGCGGAAGCATGCCCCGCACCGCATTGAAGAGCACGCGCTCCGGATGCGTCTTCAGCATGTCCACCGCGCGCATCTCCTTCAGCCCGCCGGGATAGCCGGAGTGCCGGCGATAAATCTTCTTGTACAGCTTCTGGCCGGTGAAGACGACCTTGTCCGCGTTCACCACGACCACGAAATCACCGGTGTCCACGTGCGGGGTGAACTCGGGTTTATGCTTGCCGCGGAGAATGGACGCGATCTCGGACGCCAAACGCCCGACGCGTTTGCCCGTCGCGTCGATCACGTACCACTTGCGCTCCACGGCGTTTGGCTTCGCCATGTACGTCGTCCGCATGGGAGTCCCTCCTGAAATTCTTCTGTCCAATCCGGTTGTTCAACGTCTGTCGTAACGGGGCTGTGGGCAAAAAACACTATCGTATATGCTATAACACACCCGACCCCGTGGTCAAGACGAAGTCTCACCGCGTTCCGCCGGATCGAGGTCATAGACGACCTCCCACAGGGTCAACCCCTTCGCGGGGGCCGTTCGGCCGGCCAACCGGCGATCCCGCGCGTGCAGAATCTCCGCCACCGGTCGGTCCAGGCGGCCCATGCCGATATCCACCAGGGTGCCGACGATGATGCGCACCATGTACTGCAGGAACCCGTTTCCGGTGCAGTAGACGTCCAGATACGTTTCGCGCTCCTCGAGGCGGATCTCGTGGATCACGCGCCGCTTGTCCTCCACCGGCGTGGCGGCGGCGCAGAAGCTGGTGAAATCGTGCTCGCCCACCAACTGCTGCGCCGCGTCGCGCATCTTCGCCAAATCCAGCGCCACGGGCACGTGCCACGCGTAACGGTGCGTGAACACGTCCGGAACCCGCGCCCGCTGAATGGTGTAGCGGTACGTCTTGCGCTTGGCCGAGAAGCGGGCGTGAAACCCCGGCGGCGCCAGATCCGCCTGAAGCGGAATCAGGTCCTCCGGGAGGACGCGCCGGAGCACCTCCGGATAGCGCTCGGGCGGAGGCCCGTACGGTTGTTCCCAGTGCACCACCTGACTGCGGGCGTGCACACCGGCATCCGTCCGCCCGGAACCCTCCACCTCCACCGCCATCCCCAGGATGCGGCCGATGGCCTCCTCCAGCGTTCCCTGGACGGTGCGAAGGCCACGCTGCCGGGCGAATCCGTGAAAGTCGGTGCCGTCGTACGCGACTTGCATCCGGATCCTCTCTGTCATCGCCGCCACCCCATCGACCGCGGGATTGCGATCAGACCAGCTCGATGATCACCATCGGCGCGGCGTCCCCACGGCGCGGCCCGACCTTGATGATGCGGGTGTAACCCCCGTTGCGCTCCTTGAACCGCGGCGCGAGGTCGTCGAACAACTTCTGAATGACGTCCTTCGTCCCTTCGTCGTCGATCATCTCGCGGCGGACATACGCAGCCACCTGACGGCGCGCGTGCAGATCCCCGCGCTTGGCCAGCGTGATCATCTTGTCGGCAATCTTGCGCAGTTCCTTCGCCTTCGCCTCGGTGGTCTCAATACGCTCGTACAGCAACAGGTCCGTCACGAGGCTGCGGAACAACGCCTTCCGCGCCCCCGTGGGACGACCCAACTTCCGGTACGGCACGGCATTCCCCTCCTCTGCAAGCCATCCTCGTCCGGCGCGGGCCTCGCCCATCGAGGCACAGCGCCGTCCCGGCTATTCTTCCTGACGCAATGACAGGCCCAACGCCGACAGCTTCTCCACAACCTCTTCCAACGACTTGCGCCCGAGGTTGCGGACCTTCATCATCTCTTCCTCCGTTCGCGAGCACAGCTCTCCGACCGTGTTGATGCCGGCCCGCTTGAGACAATTGTAGGATCG
This sequence comes from Alicyclobacillus sp., assembly GCF_023511815.1. Taxonomy (GTDB): domain Bacteria; phylum Bacillota; class Bacilli; order Alicyclobacillales; family Alicyclobacillaceae; genus Alicyclobacillus_H. The sequence goes on along the minus strand of NZ_JAIMAV010000034.1, from coordinate 14,787 downwards.
GACCGAGAGGTCCAGCTCCTCAATCGGCATGTCGAGCGTCTTGTCGGCCACCGCGTCCTCTTTCTCGACCATGATGTCCGTCTCTTTGCCCTGATCGGTCAGGCCGACGAACAGGTGCAGATGCTCCGCCAGGATGCGCGCGGCGATGCTGACCGCTTCCTCCGGGGCGATGCTCCCGTCCGTCCAAACCTCCAGGGTCAACTTGTCGTAGTCCGTCACCTGGCCGACGCGCGTGTTCTCCACCTGGAAGTTGACACGCGTGATCGGCGAATAGATGGAGTCAATCGGAATGACCCCAATCTCCTGGTCCGGGTCCTTGTTCCGGTCCGCCGGGACATAGCCACGGCCACGGCCCGCCCTCAGTTCCGCGTACAGGCGCCCGCCCTCGGTGAGCGTGGCGATGTGCAGGTCGGGATTCACGATGTCCACATCCGAATCCGCGCGGATGTCGCCGGCTTTGACTTCGCCCTTGCCCTCCGCGTCGATGACCAGCACCTTTTCTTCATCGGAATGAATCTTGAGCGAGAGCCGTTTGAGATTGAGGATGATCTCCGTGGTATCCTCGACGACGCCGGGGATGGTCGAGAACTCGTGCAGAACGCCCTCGATCTTGACCGAACGCACCGCTGCACCCGGAATGGATGACAGCAGGATCCGCCGGAGCGAATTCCCGAGCGTCGTGCCGTACCCGCGCTCCAGCGGCTCGACGACAAACCGTCCGAATGTCGGGCCGGCGTCCACGACCTCAATTCTCGGCTTCTCAATTTCGATCATCCGTAACCCTCCTCGCTACGCGGACCTCTTCGGCATTCCGGGCGCCGCTGTGCGGGCGCGACCAGCCGTGGCCGAGCGATGAGCCGGCGCACCCTGGATTCCGGCCGACAGCAGGTCCATGCTGTTCGGCGCAATCGAAAGGCTCCGCGCCTCGCGCCGGCATCAACGCGAGTAGTGTTCAACAATCAACTGTTCCGCGACCGGAGTGTCGATCTCGTCGCGCGCCGGCAACCGCACCACGCGGCCCTGCTTGTTCGCGAGGTCAAGCTCGAGCCAGGCCGGAATGGTCCGCGACTCCGCATTCTCCAACAGGGTCTTGATGCGCTCCATCTGCTGGCTCTTCTCGCGGATCTGGATGACATCCCCGGGCTTGGTCAGGTACGACGGGATGTCGACGCGCCGGCCGTTGACGTTGAAGTGGCCGTGACGCACCAACTGGCGCGCCTCCGCGCGCGACGCCGCGAAACCGAGGCGGTAGACCACGTTGTCCAGACGGCTCTCCAGGATCTGCAGGAGATTTTCACCCGTCACCCCGTGACGGCGCGCCGCCTCGTCGTAATACGCCTCGAACTGCTTCTCCAACACGCCGTAGTAGCGGCGGGCCTTCTGCTTCTCACGCAGCTGCAGACCATACTCCGAGGTCCGCTTGCGACCCTGGCCGTGCTGTCCGGGAGGAAACGGCCGCCGGTCGATGGCGCACTTTTCGCTGAAGCAGCGCTCGCCTTTCAGAAACAGCTTGACGCCTTCGCGCCGGCAAAGGCGGCAAACCGGTCCGGTATATCTTGCCATTCTAGTGTTGACACCTCCAGTTTCATATATACCCGCACGCGCTCCGCGTGCGGACAGCCGAACATCCGAACCCACTCGGGCACCGCGACAAAACCGCGGCGCGCGCTTCGGTCGGATCTACCTGGTCCTCTTGGGTGGCGCCCTGTCGTCGCCGTCGGGCCGCCCGTCAGACGCGGCGGCGCTTCGGCGGCCGGCAACCGTTGTGCGGGATCGGCGTCACGTCACGGATGCCGCTGACTTCCAGACCCGCGGCCTGCAGCGAACGGATTGCCGCTTCGCGTCCGGCGCCCGGTCCCTTCACCTGAACCTCGACCGTCTTCATCCCGTGCTCCATGGCCGTGCGGGCCGCCGCCTCGGCCGCCATCTGCGCCGCGAAGGGCGTGCTCTTACGCGAGCCTTTGAAGCCGACGTTGCCTGCGGACGACCAGGCGATCACATTGCCCGCCGGATCGGTGATGCTGACAATCGTGTTGTTGAAGGTCGACTTGATGTGGGCGATGCCCGCCTCGACGTTCTTTCGATCCCGGCGGCGCGTCCGCGTGACGGTACCCGCCTGGCCTTTGCGCTGTGCCTTCGCCATTCATCCATCCTCCTCGTTCAAACCTCAACCGTTCCGTCGCCCGCGGCCTTACTTCTTCTTGCCGGCCACCGTGCGGCGAGGACCCTTGCGCGTGCGCGCGTTCGTCTTCGTGCGCTGGCCGCGCACCGGCAGGCCGCGGCGGTGACGGATGCCCCGATAGCAGCCGATCTCCATCAGCCGCTTGATGTTCAACGCGATCTCGCGGCGGAGGTCGCCCTCCACCTTGACGTTCTTGTCGATGTAGTCGCGCAACCGGATGACCTCTTCCTCCGTGAGGTCACGGACGCGGGTGTCCGGATTGATCCCGGTCGCGGCCAGGATCTTGTTTGCGGTGGTGCGGCCGATGCCAAAGATGTACGTCAGGCCGATCTCCACCCGCTTGTCACGCGGCAGGTCGACGCCAGCGATACGAGCCATGTTTTGCTCCACCTCCGAGCGGTTCATCACATCTATCGAAAACACGGTTCAGACCCTGAAGGCAGCCGCTGCTGAACCGTGGTGAGCACGCGTGGGCACGAACGCCCGCCCAAGGCGGAGACAGGCGTCTCCACCTCAGCCCTGGCGTTGTTTGTGCTTCGGGTTCTCGCAGATGATCATCACGTTGCCTTTGCGGCGGATGACCTTGCACTTCTCGCAGATCGGTTTCACCGAAGGCCGCACTTTCACGGCAAACCCTCCTCGCATGCGGAGGCCGGCGCATCGCGCCGACACCTCCTCATTCCGCTATCATAACGGATTGTCCATCCACAGGCCAGTTTCACTTACTTGTACCGGTAGGTAATTCTACCACGGGTGAGGTCGTACGGCGACAGTTCCACCGTCACGCGGTCGCCCGGCAGGATCTTGATGTAGTGCATCCGAATCTTGCCGGACACGTGCGCCAACACTTTGTGTCCGTTGTCGAGCTCGACGCGGAACATCGCGTTGGGCAGCGGTTCAATGACCGTACCCTCCACCTCAATCACGTCGTCCTTCGCCATCTGGCAGGCCCCCTTCCTTCACCGACTCACCGGCTTCGGCGACTCGCTCCTGGTACCGGCGCAGAGCATGCCGCAGACGCGCATTGGTCACTTTACCCTGGTCGCGCAGCTCTTCCACCACTTCCTGCGCGACGTACGGCATCGTGCGCACGTGTGCCACATTCTTCTTTTTCGCCTTGTCGACCTTGCGTTTATCCCCGTCGGCGACAATCACGAACCGATCCGGCACATGACCGATGACGACACACAGAAGCCCGGCGTCACGGCCTCGCGTGATCTCCACGACACGCCCGATTTCAGGTAAAGATCTCGACATGCCTCCACCTCTGCCTCAGCCGCGCAGTTCGAGCAGGATCCGCTTGATGTCGGCGTACACCTGGTCAATGGACTGCAGTCCATCCACCTGCCGCAGCAAGCCTCGCTCGCGGTAGAAATCGACCAACGGGGCCGTCTGCGCGTACTGTTCCAGGCGCGTCGCCACGGCCTCCTCGGTGTCATCCGGACGCTGATACAGCTCACCCTGGCACTTGTCACAGATGCCCTCCCGGGCAGGGGGCTGGAAGACGACGTGATACGTGGCCCCGCATGACCGGCAAACTCGGCGCCCCGTCAGACGGGCGAGCAACACTTCCTGCGGCACGTGGATGTACAGCACACAGTTCAGCGGGCGGCCGATCTCCGCCAGCATCTCGTCCAACGCCTGCGCCTGCGGGAGCGTCCGCGGGAACCCGTCCAGCAAAAACCCCTGGTGTGCGTCCGGCTGGCTCAACCGTTCACGCACCACCCGTACCGTCAGCGCGTCCGGAACCAACCGGCCGTTGTCCAGATACGACTTGACCTCCATCCCCAGCGGTGTGCCCGCCGCGATGGCCTCCCGAAACATGTTTCCGGTCGAGATGTGCGGAATCCGGTACTCGCTCGTGATCCGCTCCGCCTGCGTGCCCTTCCCCGCTCCCGGGAGGCCCAACAGCATCAACTGCATCGTCGCTTCCCTCCACGTGCGGCGCTCAGCGAATGAACCCGCGGTAATGCCGTTGCAGCAGCTGGCCCTCCATCTGCTGCAGCGTCTGCAGGGCGACCCCGACGATGATCAACAGAGACGTCCCGCCGAAGTAGACCGAGGTCAGGTCGGCGCCGGACAACAGCAGATAGGGCAGGACCGAGATGACCCCCAGAAACACCGAACCGAACACGGTGATGCGGTTGACCACCCGGATGATGTACTGTTCCGTCTCCAACCCGGGCCGAACACCGGGGATGTAACCGGCGTGCTTCTGCAGTTGTTCGGCCAACTGCTGCGGGTTGATCTGCACGTGCGTGTAGAAGAACGTGAACAGGATGATCAGCACGACCTCCGCTCCGATGTAGTACAGCGAGTTCGGAGACAGGAAGCGGAGGACGACCTGCGCCCACGAGTGGGTCGTGAAATACGTCGCGATGGTGTAGGGGAGCAACAGGAGCGAACTCGCGAAGATCACCGGGATGACCCCCGCCGCGTTGACCTTCAACGGGATGTGCGTCTGCTGCCCGCTGTACACCGTGCGCCCAACGACCCGTTTGGCGTATTGCACCGGGATCCGCCGTTCCGCCTGCTGCACGAAAACAATCACCGCGAACAGCAGGATGATCCCGGCCACCAGCAGGATGACCTTGATCACGTTCAGGAACAGCTCATCCGGATGTGTGTAAAACCAGCTTCGGTACACTTCCTCACCGAGTTGGCCGATGCGCGCGATGATGCTGATGAAGATCAACACCGAGATGCCGTTGCCGACTCCCTTTTCCGTGATCATCTCGCCGAACCACATCAGCAGGGTGTCCCCCGCGGTCAGAGAGATCACGATGAGCACATACGACCACCAGTCGTTGCTGTACAGCACACCCGTGCGGGCAAACTGAAAGGTGAAACCGGCCGCCTGAATCAGGCCAAACGCCACCGTCAGATAGCGCGTGACCTGCGTCAGCTTGCGACGGCCCGTCTCGCCTTCCTTCTGCCACTCCTCAAACCGGGGGATCACCCCGGCCTGAAGCAGTTGGACGATGATGGATGCCGTGATGTACGGCATCACACTCATCGCGAAAATGGAGAATCGGTAAAACGCGCCGCCGGAAAACATGTTCAACAGGTCGAACAGCGCGTTGCTGCCCTGACCAGCCATGAGCGCCTGCACGTTGATGCCCGGCACCGGAATGTACGTGCCGATGCGGTAGACGGCGATCACCATCAGAGTGAACAGGATCCGCCGGCGCAGGTGCTTCAGGCGCCACAGGTTGGCGATGGTCGTGAGCACTTAGATCACCTCGGCGGTGCCACCGGCCGCCTCAATCTTCTCCTTTGCCGCACCGGAGTAGGCGTGGGCGCGCACGGTCAACTTCACGTTCAGGTCCCCGTCGCCCAGGACTTTGACGCCATCCAGAAGCTCGCGCACCATCCGGCGCTCCAGCAGCAGCTCCGGCGTCACCACCGTGCCCTCCGGGAACGCGTTCAGCTGCTCGATGTTGACAATCGCGTACGTCTTCTTGAACCGCGCGTTGCTGAAGCCGCGCTTCGGAATGCGGCGGAACAACGGCGTCTGGCCACCCTCAAACCCCGGGCGCACGCCGCCGCCCGAGCGCGCCCACTGACCCTTCTGGCCGCGGGTGGACGTCTTGCCATGACCGGAGCTGGTGCCGCGCCCGACGCGTTTGCGGTTCTTCCTCGCTCCCTCCGGAGACCTCAACTCATGCAGCTGCACTCCTGCCACCCCCTCGAAGGTTACTCCCCGTCGACAACCTTGACGTCGACCAAGTGTTTGATCCGATTGACCATCCCGCGGATCACCGGGGTATCCTCATGCACCACCGTCTGGTGCATCCGGCGCAGCCCCAGGGCCACCGCCGTCCTGCGTTGTTTCTCCGGGCGTCCGACGGGACTGTGCACCAGCGTGATCGCCAACTTCGCCATCGTCAGCCCTCCTAACCGAGCAGTTCCTCGACCGTCTTGCCGCGCAGCCGCGCCACTTCCTCCGCGCGCTTGAGCTGCTTCAGCGCGTCGATGGTCGCGTGAACCATGTTGATGGGGTTGTTCGAACCGAGCGACTTGGTCGCGATGTCCTTGATGCCCGCCAGCTCGAGCACCGCGCGCACCGGGCCGCCGGCGATCACGCCGGAACCCGCCGGTGCCGGCTTCAGCAACACCTGGCCGGCGCCGAAATGCCCCAGCACCTCGTGAGGGATCGTCGTGCGCTTCATCGGCACGTGGATCAGGTGCTTCTTGGCATCCTCGATGCCCTTGCGGATCGCATCCGGAACCTCGGCGGCCTTCCCGAGGCCCGCGCCGACATACCCGTTGCCGTCACCGACGACGACCAGCGCGGAGAAGGAAAACCGGCGGCCGCCCTTGACGACCTTCGCGACGCGATTCACGGAGACGACTTTCTCGGACAGCTCCAGTTGATTCGGATCAATGCGCACAGAGACACCATCCTTTCCTTCAGAATTCGAGCCCGGCTTCGCGCGCCGCGTCCGCCAGCGCCCGCACGCGCCCGTGGTACAGATATCCGCCGCGGTCGAATACGACCGACTTCACGCCCTTCTCCAACGCCCGCTTCGCCACCAGTTCGCCCACCTTGCGCGCGGCCTCCACCGTCGCCCCGTTGGCCACCGCTTCGCGCAACTCCTTGTCGAGGGTGGACGCGCTCACCACGGTACGCCCGTGTTCGTCGTCAATCACCTGCGCGTAGATGTGCTTGTTGGAGCGGTAAACGTTCAACCGCGGGCGCGCCGGGGTGCCCTCGATGCGCTTGCGCACACGCAGGTGGCGGCGTTTCCGAGCCAGGTTGCGGTCTTCCTTGCTGATCAACCCGGGTCACTCCCTTCTCACGCTGCCAGATTACTTCTTGCCGGTCTTGCCGACCTTGCGCCGGACGACCTCGTCCGCGTAACGAATGCCCTTGCCCTTGTACGGCTCCGGCCTGCGGATGTCGCGGACCTTGGCCGCGTAGATGCCGACCTTCTCCTTGTCAATGCCCTTGATCACCAGCCGGTTCGCGGCCGGGACCTCAATCTCAATGCCCTCGTCCGGGGTCAGCACCACCGGATGCGAGAAACCGAGCGACAGGGTGACATTGTTCCCGGACTTGGTCGCGCGGTACCCCACGCCGACCAACTCGAGGCTCTTGCTGTACCCGTTGGTGACGCCCTCCACCATATTGGCGATCACGCTGCGGGTGGTGCCGTGCAGGCTGCGGTGCAACTTGTCGTCGCTCGGCCGCTCCACCACAATCTGCTGGCCGTCGATGGTCACCTTCATATCCGGGTGCAGCGTCCGCGTCAGGGTGCCCTTCGGCCCCTTCACGGTCAGCACATTGCCTTCCTGGCGAACCTCCACACCGGCCGGAATCGGGATCGGCTTCTTCCCAATGCGGGACATGCGAACACCTCCATTTCCCCGCTCATCACCAGACGTAGCAGATGACCTCTCCGCCCACGCCCAGCTTGCGCGCTTCTTTATCGGTCATGACGCCCTTCGACGTCGACAGGATGGCGATACCCAGACCGCCGAGAACCCGCGGGATATTCTCGTGATCGACATACACCCGCAGGCCCGGCTTGCTGATCCGCTTCAGCCCGGTGATGACGCGCTCCTGACCCTTCCCGTACTTCAGGAACACGCGGATGATCCCCTGCTTGTCGTCCGGGATGAACTCCGCGTCGCGGATGAACCCCTCACGCTTGAGGATCTCCGCGATGGCCCGCTTCATCTTGGAACCCGGGATCTCGACCTTGTCGTGACCCACCAGATTGGCGTTGCGGATCCGGGTCAGCATATCAGCAATCGGGTCTGTCATGGTCATGTGTCGGAAACCTCCTTCCGTGCAGAACCTGAATTACCAACTCGCCTTTTTCACGCCGGGCAACTGGCCCTTGTAGGCCAGGTTGCGGAAGCAGATACGGCAGATGCCGAACTTGCGCAGCACGGAATGGGGCCGGCCGCAGATGCGGCAGCGTGTGTACGCACGGGTGCTGAACTTCGGCTTCCGGGCCGCCTTGATGATCAACGACTTCTTCGCCACGCGTATCCCCCCTCGTCAGACCGTTTACCGTCCTCACGCGTGCCGGAACGGCATGCCCATCAGGGTCAACAGCTCGCGCGCCTCCTCGTCCGTGTTCGCCGTGGTGACGACGACCACTTCCATCCCGCGCACCTTGTCGACCTTGTCGTAGTCAATCTCCGGGAAAATCAGTTGCTCGCGCAGGCCCAGGGTGTAATTTCCGCGGCCGTCGAACGCCTTCGGCGACACACCGCGGAAGTCGCGGACCCGCGGCAACGCGATGTTCATCAGCTTGTCGAGAAAGTGGAACATCCGCTCGCCGCGCAGGGTCACCTTCACGCCGATGGGCATTCCCTGGCGAACCCGGAACTGGGCGATGGACTTCTTCGCCCGCGTCACCACGGGCTTCTGCCCGGTGATGGCGGTCAGGTCCGCGACGGCGGCGTCGATGGCCTTCGGGTTCTGAACCGCTTCGCCCAGGCCCATGTTGACGACCACTTTCTCGATGCGCGGGACCTGCATCACGGATTTATAGTTGAACTTCTTCATCAGCTCGGGCACGACCTGATTTCGGTACCGCTCAGCCAAACGGGACACAGTCTTTCCTCCTTTCACCTGGCTACTAGTCAATCACTTCGCCAGACTTTTTCGCGTAACGGACCTTCGTCCCGTCCTCAAGGAACTTGTATCCGATTCGAGTCGGCTCGCCCGTCTTCGGGTCGGCCAGCATCAGATTCGAGACGTGAATCGGCGCCTCTTTCTCGATGATGCCGCCCTCCGGATTGGCCGGATTCGGACGGGTGTGCCGCTTGACGATATTGACACCCTGCACGATGGCCCGCTGTTCCTTCGGGAACACCGCGAGCACCGTACCGGTCTTCTTCTTGTCTTTGCCGGCGATCACGACGACCTTATCGCCCTTCTTGATGTGCAGCTTCGGCACGCGTCGACACCTCCTCGCAATGCCGCCTCCGGCTCACAGAACCTCAGGGGCGAGCGAAATAATCTTCATGAAGTCTCGGTCGCGCAGCTCACGGGCCACCGGGCCGAAGATGCGCGTGCCGCGCGGGCTCTTGTCCTCGCGGATGATCACGGCCGCGTTCTCGTCAAAGCGGATGTACGATCCGTCCGGCCGGCGCAAACCCCGCTTGCTGCGCACGATCACCGCCTTCACCACATCGCCCTTTTTGACAACGCCACCGGGTGTTGCACTTTTGACAGACGCAACGATGATGTCGCCGATGTTGGCCGTTTTCCGGTTGGACCCGCCCAGCACACGGAAGCACATGATCTCCTTCGCCCCGGTGTTGTCGGCGACAACCAGCCTTGTCTGCGGTTGAATCATGGAAGTGGCCTCCTTTCCCTACGCAGTCCTCGCAATCCCGCCCACCGGCGTCAGATCACGACCGCCTTCTCGATGATCTCGACGAGGCGCCAACGCTTCTCCTTGCTCAGCGGACGCGTCTCCATGATGCGCACCAGATCGCCCACCTTGGCCTCGTTGCGCTCATCGTGCGCCTTGAACTTCTTGGTCCTCCGCATCGTCTTCCCGTACAGGCGATGTTTCACATGCTCTTCCACGGCGACGACGATGGTCTTGTCCATCTTATCGCTGACGACCCGTCCGACCAGAACCTTGCGCTCGTTCCGTTCCACCTTCGCGACCCCCTTCTCAGCCGATTCCGAGTTCGCGCTGCTTCAGAATCGTCTTCGCACGCGCGATATCCTTGCGCACTTGGCGGATCCGCATCGGGTTCTCCAGCTGGCCGGTCGCCAGCTGAAAGCGGAGGTTGAACAGTTCGTCCTTCAACTGCTCGATGCGGTTCTGGATCTCCTCGGTCGTCAGGCTGCGCAGTTCATTAGCTTTCATCAGCCTCACCACCCACTTCGTCCTTGCGGACGAACTTCGTCTTGATCGGCAGCTTGTGCGCCGCCAGCCGCATCGCTTCCCGGGCCACTTCCTCAGAGACACCCGCCAACTCGAACAGGATCCGTCCCGGCTTCACGACCGCGACCCACTTCTCCGGGGACCCCTTGCCGCTGCCCATACGGGTCTCCGCGGGTTTCTGCGTCACCGGCTTGCTCGGGAAGATCTTGATCCACACCTTGCCGCCGCGCCGGATGTAACGTGTCATGGCGATACGAGCCGCCTCAATCTGCCGGTTGGTCACCCACGCGGGCTCCAACGCCTGCAACCCGTACTCCCCAAAGGTCACCTCGTTGCCGCCCTTGGACATGCCCTTCATGCGGCCGCGATGCTCCTTGCGATGTTTGACCCGCTTCGGCATCAACATCGTTATTTGCCTCCTTCCTCAGCGCCTTTCCGAGACCGTTGCGGCAACACCTCGCCGCGGTAGATCCAGACCTTCACACCGATCCGGCCATAGGTGGTGTGCGCCTCCGCCAGCGCGTAGTCCACATCCGCCCGCAGGGTGTGCAGCGGAACCGTCCCCTCGGCATACCCCTCTGTCCGGGCGATCTCGGCGCCCCCCAGACGACCGGACACCTTCACACGGATTCCCTTCGCGCCCGCGCGCATCGTGCGCTGAATCGCCTGCTTCATCGCGCGCCGGAACGACACGCGGCGCTCCAGCTGGCTCGCGATGTTCTCCGCCACCAACTGCGCCGACAGATCCGGATGCTTGATCTCGGAGATGGAGATGTGCACCCGCTTGCCCGTCAACGCGTTGAGCTGGTTGCGAAGCGCGTCAACCTCCTGACCGCCCTTGCCGATCACCATGCCCGGCTTCGCCGTGTTGATGATGATGTGGATGCGGTTCGCGGCTCGCTCGATGTCGACCGACGCCACGGCCGCGTCCTTCAGCCGCTTGAAGATGAAATCGCGGATGCGCAGATCCTCCTGCAACAGGTCCTTATAGTTCTTCTTGTCCGCGTACCACCGCGATTCCCAGTCGCGGATGATGCCGATCCGAAGACCGACCGGATTCACTTTTTGACCCATGCCCGCTCATCCCTCCTCACTTTTCCGCCACGACGACGGTGATGTGACTTGTCCGCTTCATGATGCTGTACGCGCGGCCCTGCGCGCGGGGATGGTACCGCTTGAGCGTCGGACCCGGGTCCACCCAGATGCCCTTCACATACAGGCGGTTCACGTCCATGTTGTGGTTGTTCTGCGCATTGGCCACCGCCGACCGGAGCACCTTCTCCACCACGGGGGAGGCGCCGCGCGGCGTCATCTTGAGGATGGCGAAGGCCTCCTGGATTCGCTTGCCGCGGATCAGGTCCACGACCAGGCGCACCTTGCGCGGCGCAATGCGGATATACTTCGCGCGTGCGCGCGTCTCCGTCGCTGTCGCTGCCATGTAAGCCCCTCCTTTCTAGCTGCGTCCATCAGCGGGCGCGGGACGCCTTCTCGTCGCCCGCGTGGCCCTTGAACGTCCGCGTCGGAGCGAATTCGCCCAACTTGTGACCGACCATGTCCTCCGTCACGTACACCGGCACATGCTTGCGCCCGTCGTGCACCGCGAAGGTGTGACCGACGAACTGCGGGAAGATGGTGGAACGGCGCGACCAGGTCTTGATCACGCGCTTCTCGCCCGATTTGTTCAAGGCCTCCACCTTTTTCAACAGGTAGCTGTCGCAAAACGGCCCCTTCTTCAAGGAACGACCCACTCGAATGACCTCCTTCCCCAATCGTGCTTCGCACCCGTCCGTGTCCGCGCCCGCGCCGGCAGCAGGAGCCGCCGGTCACGCGGGCCGGGATTCACTTCTTACGCCGCCGGACGATGTACTTGTCTGTCGGGTGATTGCGCTTGCGCGTCTTCTTACCGAGCGTGGGTTTACCCCACGGAGACATCGGAGACTTGCGGCCGACCGGAGCACGACCCTCGCCGCCACCGTGCGGGTGATCGACCGGGTTCATGACGACACCGCGGACGGTCGGTCGGCGGCCCAGCCAGCGGGATCGACCCGCCTTGCCGATGTTCACGTTCTCGTGGTCCAGATTGCCGACCTGTCCCACCGTGGCGCGGCACTCCAGCCGAACCAGGCGCATTTCGCCGGAGCCGAGGCGAATCGTGGCGTAGTCGCCCTCCTTCGCCATCACCTGCGCGGCGGCACCCGCGGCCCGCGCCAACTGCCCGCCCTTGCCGGGCTTCAGCTCGATGTTGTGCACGACGGTGCCGACCGGGATGTTCGCCAGCGGCAGGGCGTTGCCGGGACGAATATCGGCGTCCGGGCCGGACATCACGACATCGCCGACCTTCAGGCCGAGCGGCGCGATGATGTAGCGCTTCTCGCCGTCGGCGTAGAACAGCAGCGCGATGCGCGCGGACCGGTTCGGATCGTATTCAATCGTCGCGACCTTGGCCGGCACGCCGTCCTTGTTGCGCTTGAAGTCGATGATGCGGTACATCCGCTTGTGCCCGCCGCCCCGATGCCGAACGGTGATCTTCCCCTGGTGGTTGCGGCCCGCCCGCTTCGGCAGCGGCTCGAGCAGCGACTTTTCCGGCTCGTCGGTGGTGATCTCCTCGAACGTGGAGACCGACATGAACCGGCGACCCGGGGAGGTCGGGCGGTACTTTTTGATGCTCACCGGGAAACCCTCCTTTTGCTGCGATGACCGTTCACTTGACCGTTGTCGAGATCAACGCCGGCGCTCAGGCGTTGAACAGCTCAATCGGCTTGGAGTCCGCCGTCAGCTTGACGATGGCCTTCTTGCGCTCCGGCGTGCGTCCGACGAACCGACCCACACGCTTCTGCTTGCCCGCAACGCGCATGGTGTTGACCTGCTCCACCTTGACGCCGAACAGTTTCTCGACGGCCTGCCGAATCTCCGTCTTGTTGGCCCGCCGATCGACTTCGAACACGTACTTGTTCTGCTCCATCAACTCGGTCGTACGTTCCGTGATGATGGGGCGCTTGATCAGATCCCGCGGATCCATTACGCGAACACCTCCTGTACCTTGGCCACCGCGTCGCGCGTGAGGACCAGGTGCTCATGCCGGAGGATCTCATACACATTGACCGCATTGGCGGGCATGTACGTCACGCCCGGAATGTTGCGCAGCGACAGTTCCGCGTTCTCCTGCGGCGCAGCATCGACAATCAGCGCCTTGTTCAGGTTCAACCGGCGCAGCATCGCCGCCATCGGCTTCGTCTTGATCTCGGGGACACGCAGCTCATCCAGAACAATCAGCTTGCCACCGTCCACCTTGGACGACAGGGCGCTGTACAACGCCGCGCGCCGGACCTTCTTCGGCACCCGGAACGCATAGCTGCGCGGCTTCGGACCAAACACCACGCCGCCGCCCTTCCACTGCGGCGCACGGATGCTGCCCTGGCGTGCGCGCCCGGTGCCCTTTTGGCGCCACGGTTTGCGGCCGCCGCCGCGGACTTCGGACCGCCCCTTCACCTTGTGCGTGCCGGCCCGGCGCGCCGCCAGATAGGACAACACCACCTGGTGCATCAGGTCCGGCCGCACCGGAGCCGCGAACAGCCGGTCGTCCAGTTCAATCTCGCCGACCTGCGCCCCGTCCATGTTGTAAACCGCTACTTTCGGCATGCTTCTGCCTCCTTTCCGCCTGTCTGGGTTAGTTCGACCGCTTCTTCGCGGACCGCACCGTCACAAACGAGTTGCGCGGGCCCGGAATCGACCCCTTGATCAACAGCAGATTCCGCTCGGCGTCCACCCGGACCACCTGCAGATTCTGCACCGTGCACCGTTCGCCGCCCATCCGGCCGGCCATCGTCTGCCCTTTGAACACGCGGTTCGGCGCGATGGAACCCAGGGAACCGACGCCGCGGTGATACTTCGAGCCGTGCGACATCGGGCCGCGGGCCTGATTATGCCGTTTGATGGGCCCGGTGTAACCCTTGCCCTTCGATGTGCCGATCACGTCGACGTACTCGCCCACCTCGAACACATCCGGGCCAAGCTGCTGGCCGACCTCGTACGCATCGACGTTGACTCCGCGCAGTTCGCGCACGTAGCGCTTCGGCGCGGTGTTCGCCTTCTGCGCGTGACCCTGTTCCGGCTTGGTCGCGCGATTCGGCTTCTTGTCCGCAAACCCCAGCTGAATGGCGTCATAGCCATCCGTGGACACCTGCTTCTTTTGCAATACCACACAGGGGCCGGCTTCAATGACGGTGACCGGAATCACGACACCGTCCTCACCGAACACCTGGGTCATCCCCAGTTTCCGCCCCAGGATGCCTTTCATGGCCGCACCTCCTCGGAGCCGTGCTATATCCGGCGCGGGCATCAAAGCAACGCGCCCGCGCATTTCATATTCGTTCACAGTTTGATTTCAATGTCCACACCAGACGGCAGGTCCAGCCGCATCAGCGAATCCACCGTCTGCGGCGTCGGATTGACGATGTCAATCAGACGTTTGTGCGTCCGCATCTCGAACTGCTCCCGCGAGTCCTTGTACTTGTGCGGGGCCCTCAGAATGGTGATGACCTGCTTCTCCGTCGGAAGCGGCACCGGCCCGTGCACCTGCGCACCGGACCGCCGGGCGGTCTCCACAATCTTCTCCGCGGACTGATCCAGGATCTTGTGGTCGAACGCCTTCAGTCGGATGCGGATCTTCTGCTTCGCCATATGTTTCCCTCCTTCTTCGCCCATTGTTTGGACATACTCCGCAGAAATTCTCCTCAGTGGTGC
>NZ_JAIMAV010000033.1 GCF_023511815.1 Alicyclobacillus sp. | reverse complement strand
ATGCGGGGGGGGGGTTAATGGGGAAGGATGGTGGTCGCGTCCGCGCTGGGGTGGTTTCCCACACTCGTCTGGGCGGACACGGGGGCGTCGAGCGGGGGGCCGCAGCCGAGTCCCGGCGACACGTCCTGGATGCTCGCGGCCACGGCGCTGGTTCTGCTGATGACCCCCGGCGTGGCGCTTTTCTACGGCGGGCTGGTTCGGAAGAAAAACGTCATCACGACCATGTTTCAGGTCTTCGCTGTGATGCTCATCGTATCGGTGCAGTGGGTGCTGTTCGGGTACAGCTTGGCGTTCGGACCGGATGTGCACCATCTGATCGGCGGACTTGGGTGGAGTCTCTTTCATGGCGTCGGCCCGGACCCGGACCCGGCGTACGCCGGTACGATTCCTGCCATGCTCTTCGCCCTGTTCCAGATGATGTTCGCCATCATCACGCCGGCGCTCCTCATCGGCGGATTGGCGGAGCGCGTGAAGTTCTCTTCCTTTCTGGTGTTCATCACCCTGTGGGCGACGTTGATCTACGATCCGCTGGCACACTGGGTCTGGGGAATTGGCGGATGGTTGCGCAACCTCGGGGTTCTGGATTTTGCGGGCGGCACCGTGGTGCACATCAGCTCTGGGGTGGCGGGTCTGGTCGCCGCGCTGTATCTCGGCAGGCGGGCGGAACTGGGATCCAAACGGATTCAGGCGCACAACGTCCCGTTCGTCCTGCTCGGGACGGCCATCCTCTGGTTCGGCTGGTTCGGCTTTAACGCAGGCAGCGCCCTCGCGGCAAACGGGCTTGCGGCGAGCGCGTTTCTCACGACGAACACCGCGGCGGCCGCGGCGGCGCTCGGTTGGATGTTGGTGGAGCGGCTTCGCACCGGGCATGTGACCCTGGTGGGCGCTTGTGCGGGCGCCGTCGCCGGACTGGTGGCCATCACGCCCGCGGCAGGATATGTGACGCCGGCGGGATCGATCCCGATTGGGTTCGTCGGCGGCATCCTGTGCTACCTGGCCTCCACCTTCATGAAGGAGAGGCTCGGTTACGACGACGCCCTGGACGCGTTTGGCGGACACGGCGTGGGCGGAACCTGGGGCGCCATCGCGACCGGGATCTTCGCGACAACGACGGTGAATACGGCCGGTCTCAACGGGTGGTTGTACGGAAACCCGCACCAGGTGTTGGTTCAGTTGGCGGGGGTGCTGGCGACATGGGTGTTCGCGGGTGCGGGCACCTGGGTCCTCATTCGGGTGGTGGACGCGGTGATGGGGTTCCGCGTCACGCGCGAGGAGGAACTGCGTGGTCTGGACGAGGTCCTGCACAACGAGAGCGCGTATCCGGAACAGGTATCGACGGAGGAATTGGAGAGCTTCGTTGCACCGGAGCTGCGCCTCGCGGGCGGCGAGGACCGGCGCGACCGTCCATGGTGGATGGCAGGAGAGCAGCCATGACGGGCGGAATTCCTTCATAGACTGGATGGAGACCTGGCCAAATCCCCATCCGGCTGCCGTGTGAGGAGGAATGCCCGGTGCCGTACGTGATTTCCTTTTCGGACATCAAGGCGCATCATCTGGCCGAGGTGGGCGGCAAAGGCGTGAACCTGGGGGTGCTGGCTCGAGCGGGGTTTCCGGTGCCCCCGGGTTTTTGTGTGACCACCGCGGCGTACGAGGCGTTTGTCGGCCAGAGCGGGACCATGGCGAGATGGCTGGAACGGCTGGAACGGATGCGGCCGGACGACGTCGCCGGTCTGCGTGAGGCCGGCGAGGGGATCCGTGCGCATCTTTTCGGCCTGCCGGTGCCGGAGGCGGTGGCTCAGGCTGTGGCGGCGGCCTGGACGGCGTTGGGCGAGGATGGCGCGTGTGCCGTGCGATCGAGCGCCACGGCGGAGGATCTGCCCGGGGCGTCCTTCGCCGGGCAGCAGGACACGTATCTGAACGTGCGCGGGCGGGAGGCGTTGCTCGACGCGGTGCGCCGGTGCTGGGTGTCCCTGTTCACCGACCGGGCCATCGCGTACCGGGCCAGGAACGGATTTGACCACCGGTCCCACCGCCTGGCGGTGGTCGTCCAGAAGATGGTCTTTCCGGAGGTCTCAGGCGTCCTCTTCACGGCCGATCCGCTGACGGGGAACCGGCGAATGGTCTCCATCGATGCGAGCTACGGGCTCGGCGAGGCCCTGGTGTCGGGGCGGGTGACGGCGGATCTGTACCAGGTGCGGGGCGGAGAAATTGTGCAGCGGAGGATCGCCCGGAAAGAGGTCGCGGCCTGGTGGCTGCCGGAGGGGGGGACGGGGCTGCGGGAGGTTCCGGAGGCGTCGGTGTCGACACAGGCGCTGCCGGACAACCGGATTCTGGAGCTGGCCGAATTGGGGCGCCGAATTGAGCGGTATTACGGGGCCCCGCAGGACATCGAGTGGTGTTGGGCGGAAGGGCGGTTTTTCGTGGTGCAGAGCCGGCCCATCACCACCCTGTACCCAGTCCCGGGCGAAGCGGCGGAGGGTGAGGGCGGGATCGCGGGGGAAGCGGGCGAAGCGGGCGAAGCGGGGGGCACGGGCGGCGGGATGGCAAGCGACGGTGCGGATGGGCCAGACCGGGGATTGCGGGTGTACTTCTCTTTCGGACATCAGCAGATGATGACGGACGCCATCCCCATGCTCGGCCGTTCGGCGCTGCGGACCCTGGTTCCATTTGGCAAAGCGACCGTAGAGGCGGAGAGCACCGTGGTGCTGTCGGCGGGCGGCCGGCTTTTCGCGGACCCGTCGGACCTGTTGCGGATGCGCCCCTTTCGTCATGCGCTTCCCCGATTGCTTCGGAACATCGACGTGCGCATGGCGAGGGCGTTGGAAGCGGTGGCGCGGCGCCCCGACTTTCAACGGCCGGTCCCTCAATCGGTGAAACGCGCCGTCCGCCGCGTGGTTCGTGCGGCGCTGGAGATGTTGCTGCCGCGGGTATTCGGGTGGATGGGCCCGAGTGGGAGAACGGCCAGCATGGGTGACAATCCGACGCTCACAGGCGGGCGGGATACACCGACACGGCGGTTGAGCCCGTGGCGCGATCCCGCCGCCATTCGAGCGTTCATCCTGAACGAGTTGGATGCGCAGGTGCGCGAGGGGGAGCGGTGGCTGTCACAGGCCGCGGGCGCCGAGCGCATTCGCCGCGTCCGCGTGTACCTCGGGACGCGGATCATCGCGATTGTCCGGGTGATTGGCCCGTATCTGTTGATTGGCGTGGCGTCGTATCTGCTGACGCAGGCCCTGGTGCGGCGGTGGTTTGGGCAAGCGGGCGCTGATACCGCGGCGCGGGGGTACGTCTCGGGCGGCGGGGACGCTCATACAAGCCCCGGGGCCGATGAGGGAAATGGCAAACCGGGTGGAGCCGGCGAGGACGATCGCCTGCGGGGCGCGGTCGACCCGGCGATCCGGGTGGAGGCGTGGTTGGCGGCGTTGAATCGGTCGCTGCCGGGAAATGTGACGAGCGAGATGGGGCTTCGCATCGGCGATCTCGCCGACCTCGCCCGCGCCAGCGCGCCGCTTCGGACATACCTCGCGTCGGCGGGGGAGGCGTCGTTCTGGGAAGGTCTCTTGGAAGCGCCGGGCGGGGCGGCGTTCGCCGAGGCGCTGCGCGCCTTTCTCGACGAGTACGGGATGCGGTGCGCCGGCGAGATCGACATCACGCGGGCGCGGTGGCGGGAGACGCCGGCGGCCCTGGTGCCGGCGGTGCTCAGCCAGGTCCGCGCGCTGTCGCCGGGCGAACACCGGTTCCGGTTCGCGGAAGGAGAGCGAGAGGCGGCGGAGGCGGCCGAACAGCTGTTGACACAGGCCCGGCGTCTGCCAGGAGGATGGTGGAAGGCGCGGGTGTTGCGCCGGCTGATCACGGGGTACCGGGGATTTGCGGGGCTTCGCGAGACGCCGAAGTACACCATGGTGCGCCATCTGGATCTGTGCCGGCGCGCCCTGCTCGAAGAAGTCCGGGCGCTGGTCGACTCCGGGCGATTGGACCACGAGGAGGACGCCTTCCATCTGACCTTGGAGGAGCTGGAGCAGCTCGCGGCGGGGGATTTCGCGGGAGACGTTCGCCCGCGGGTGGCGGCAAGGCGGCGGGCGCACGCCCATCACAAGACGCTGACGCCGCCGCGCGTCATCACAAGCGAAGGGGAAGTCGTGGACGGGGCGGAGGCGGGAGGGGACGTGCCGGAAGGGGCGCTGTTGGGGTCTGCGGTGTCCGCCGGCGTGGCGGAAGGACGCGCCAGGGTGGTGCTGCGGCCGGAGGCGGCCCGGTTGGAGCCCGGGGACATCCTGGTGGCGCCGTTCACCGACCCGGGATGGACACCGCTGTTTCACGCGGCGCGAGCGCTGGTCATGGAGGTGGGCGGACTGATGACGCACGGCGCCGTGGTGGCGCGGGAATACGGGATCCCGGCGGTCGTCGGGATCGACGGCGCGACGCGGCGGATTCCGGATGGGGCCCGCATCCGCGTCGACGGCGGGCGGGGTGTGGTGGAGATCCTCGGTGGGCCCGACGCGGCGGATGCGGGTGCGCGGGAGGGATGATGGGGCCGCGGGCGGCGGATTCGCGTGCAATGCGGGTGCGAGCGCCAGGAGATGCCGGCCCCGAGCGGCGGTGCGGAGCCGCGGGCGGCAGGGCCTGTCCGGCCATCCGCCGTTTCGCCCCACAGAACCGAACGATAGGATCCGTATCTATAGATAGACTTTTCACATTGGGCCGCGATGCGGGATGTCGGCGACATTCGAGGAGGCGGTGCAAATGCGGATCAGACGGCGGGTGTTTGCGACGGGGGAGGTCGCGCCGAACGCGGGTCAGGGGTATTTCCCGGGGGACATTCGCAGGCTGTATCACTTCCCGGCCGATCTCGACGGCGCCGGTCAAACCATCGGCCTGCTGGAGTTCTCCAACGGCTACAACCTGCGCGACGCGCGGCAGTTCTGGCAGATGCACGGCATCACGCCGCCGCGGGTGACCTTTGTCTCGGTGGACGGGACCCCCAATGACGGCGGCCGCAGCCCGGAGGACGAGGAGGCCACGCTGGATCTGCAGTGGGCGGGCGCCCTCGCGCCGGGCGCCGACATCGTGGTGTACGAGGCGAACGCGGGAGACACCTACGAGGCGTTCGCGCAGTCGATGACGCGGACCCTGGAATACATCCTCAACGACACCCGGCACCATCCGACGGTGTTGTCCATCTCCTACGGGGACGGTGAGGTCTCGTTCCAGGAGGAGGACCTCAAGCGCTGGGCGGATCTCATTCGGCAGTTGGACGCCCGCGGGATCACCGTCTGTGTGGCGTCGGGCGACCAGGGGGCGTACGGCCTGCACAATCCGAACGGGCCCAGGGCCCGCCACGCGGACGCCCCGGCTTCCGTCCCGTACGCCATCGCGGTGGGTGGCACGTCCCTGCAGCCGGACGGCACGGAGACGGCCTGGAGCTACAATAGCCCGGACAACGGGGGCGCGACGGGCGGCGGATTCAGCGCCGTGTTCGCGCGGCCGGCGTACCAGAGCGGGATCACAGGTGGCGGGACGGGTGGCGGCGCCGGGGGACCCGGCGGTGCGGACGGCTCCGCCGCGGGGCGCGGGCTGCCGGACATCTCCTGCAACGCGGATCCGGCGACGGGGTATCAGATCATCTTCCAGGGCCAACCGGCGGTCGTCGGGGGGACGTCGGTGTCGTGTCCGGTGTTCGCGGCGGTGGTGGCGCTCGCCAACCAGCGCCGGGCACAGCTCGGCCTGGCGCCGCTCTCGGGCCTGGCCGCGATGCTGTACGAGGGCGTGTCCGGCGGGCGGTCGTTGGCCGGTGCGTACCGGGACATCACGCGGGGGGACAACACGTACAACGGTGTGCCCGGATATGCCGCGGGGCCCGGATGGGACCCCTGCACGGGGTTCGGATCGTCCGACGCCACCGCGTTGGTGGAGGCGCTGAGTCAGGCGGGAACGACCACGCCGGGTGGTCCCGGCGGCCCAACACCGCAACCCGGGCCGGAGCCGGAGCCGGGACCGACACCCGGGCCATCGCCGGCGCCCGAACCCCAGCCGGCGCCCGGGCCATCGCCGGCGCCCGGGCGAGGACGGCCCCTGCCCGCGCCGCCGCGGACGGATCACGAATTCGTCGTGCGGGTGAGGGCGCGCATCCACCGGGTGGAATCCGACACGGATGCCCACGGCGTGCATCATCACCGCCTGCTGGTGGATCGCATCCGGGTGCTGAAGGTGTGGCACGGGTTCTCGTGCGAGGTGGAGGACCGAGCGTTCGTCGCCATCCGGTACGGGGATTCGGAGGGGCTGCCGGGGCCCATTCCGGGCCTGGAGGCGGGCCGCGAGATTGAGCTGCAGGGACGGTACATTCCCAGCTGGCTGGCTCGGCCCGGCCATGGCAATCCGGGGGAGGCAGTCCTGGACGAGACGCATCATCCGTTTGGCTGGGTCGTGTACGAAGGGCGCATGTATCGGTGACGGGTGGAAGGCCGCGCGGCCTTCCATTCGGCGTGTGTTCACGTCCCATGGACGCTTCCGGCCGCCTGCGCGATAATGAGAAGGGTTGGACTTGTCGCAAAGGGGGCCTGTACATGCGCAACAAGGAGATGCTGCTCATCCCGGGGCCGACGCCGGTGGCCGACGAGATCTACGACGCCTTGGCGAGCGAGACCTGGGCCCACACCGACCCGCGCTTCGTCCGGATCTTCGAACGGGGCATCGCGCTGACGAAGGAGATGTTCAACACCGACGGGGAGGTCTACATCTTCGCCGGGTCCGGGACCCTGGCGATGGAGATGGCCATCGTGAACACGGTGGCGCCCGGGGAGAAATTGCTGGTGGTCAGCCACGGGTACTTCGGGGACCGGTTCGTCCAGCTCGGGCGCGCCTATGGAATTGAGGTCAGGACGGTGCAGGCCGAGTGGGGCCAGACTGTCGATCCCGACGACGTCCGCCAGGCCCTGGCCGAGGGCGGGTTCAAAGCGGTCACCGTGACGCACGTGGACACCTCGACCGGGGTCGCCGCAGACCTCGACCGGCTGGTGCCCGTGGTCAAGGAGGCGGGCGCGCTCTTCATCCTCGACGGCGTGTGCGCGACGGCGGCGCTCGAAGAGGACATGCGCAAGGAATACGGCGCGCCCGGGTACAGCATCGACGTGGTGCTGACGGGATCGCAGAAGGCCATCGGCGTGCCGCCGGGGCTCGGCATCGTCGCGTTCGGCCCGCAGGCGCTCCGCGCGCGCGCCGAACTCGGGCGGGTGCCGGCGTACTTTCTCGACATCGCCAACTGGCGCCCCATCATGGAGAACCCCGGCCGCTACTTCGCCACGCCGCCGGTGAACATGATCTACGCCTACCGCCGGGGCATGGAGATGGTGATGGCCGAAGGGCTGCCCGCCCGCTACCGCCGCCACGCCCGGCTCGGCAGCGCCGTTCGGGCGGGCCTGGCCGCGTACGGCATGCGTGCCCTGGCCGACGAGGCGGTCGCGGCGCCGACGTTGTCGTGCATCCTGTATCCGCAGGGCGTGGACGACGCGGCCTTCCGCGCGAAGCTCGCCGAGAAGGGCGTCGTCGTCGCCGGGGCGCTGGCGCATCTGGCGGGGAAAGCGTTTCGCATCGGGCACATGGGCAACGTCACCGGCGCGATGTTTGCCGAGGCCATCCGCCGCATCGGCGAGACCCTGGAGGAAATCGGGCACCCCGCGGACATTTCGTCGGCCGTGGCGCGTTTCGAGGCCGTGTACGGCGGGGAGCGCTGATGGAGGCTCATACAGTCCTGGTGCACGGCGTGCCCGTGCGCGGCGTCGGGGTCGATCCCGAGACCCGTTGCGCCCACTACCACAGCCCGGTGGACGTCATCGCGCTGAGGTTCGCGTGCTGTGACACGTTTTACCCGTGCCACCTGTGCCATGACGCCGTCGCCGGGCACCCGGCGAGGCGGTGGCCGCGGGATCGATTCGATGAACCGGCCGTGCTGTGCGGTGTCTGCGGTCACCGGATGACGGTGCCGGAGTACCTCGGTTGCGACTCCAGGTGCCCGCGTTGCGACGCCGCTTTCAATCCCGGCTGCAAACGGCACGCGCATCTCTACTTCGAACCCTCAACTTGAGGGTTCGTCCGGAAGGATTTTTCGTATTTCGTGAGGAATTGAGAATAGGATGTTGGAGTGGTGAGGAGGTGGCCCAGTGCAGATCGCGGGGACCAAGGAGTTTCCAACCAATCCGGAGCAGACGTTTGAACTCTTGACCAATCCGGATGCCATCGTCCAGGCGATGCCCGGGATGAAATCGCTGCAGGCGAAGTCGGATACGCTCTACGAGGCGGAGATGGAGGTGGGCGTCGCCGGGATCAAGGGCAGCTACCAGGGGACGCTCGAGATGCTCGACGTGGTGCCGGGGGAGCGGTACCGGCTCAAGGTGAGCGGCGAGGGCGCCATGGGTTTCATGGAGGCCGACGTGGCGGTTCGGCTCAGTGAACTGCCCGCCGGCGGTACGGAGGTCGCCTATGAGGGAGAGGCCAAGGTTGGCGGCGTCGTCGCCGGCGTCGGGCAGCGGGTCCTGTCGGGCGTGGCGCGCTTCCTCATCAATCAATTTTTCAACGGGCTGGTCAAAGAGGCCCAGCGGGTGGTCGGATGAGCGACGGGATGCGGTTCGCGGGATGCCGGCAGGCGCCCGCGGACCTTCCCACGGATCCGGGGTGGGGCGCGCGGCTGGCGGCGTTGCGTTACGTCGCCGGGCCGGAGCTGTGCACGATGGTCGATTTGGCCGTCGCGCTCGAACGGCCGTTACTGCTGGAGGGGCCGGCCGGGTCGGGCAAGACGTCGCTCGCCCGGGCCCTGGCCGACGCGCTGGGTCGGCCGCTCGTCCGTCTCCAGTGCTTCGAGGGCATGGACGCCTCACACGCGCTGTACGACTGGAACTACCACCGGCAGCTGGTCGCGCTGCAACGCGCCGAGGACGCCGAGGTGTTCAGCGAGGCATATCTGTTGCCGCGCCCCTTGATGCGGGCGCTCACCGCGGAGGACGGGGCCGTGCTGTTGATTGACGAGATCGATCGCGCGGACGAACCCTTCGAAGCGCTGCTGCTCGAATTTTTGGCGGAATACCAGATCAGCGTCCCGGAGTGGGGGACGGTGCGGGCGCAGATACCGCCGGTGGTGGTGCTCACCTCGAACCGCACGCGCCCGCTCGGTGACGCCCTGCGCCGCCGGTGCCTGTACGCTTTTGTGGACTGGCCCTCGGAGGAGGATGAGCTGCGCATCGTTCGTGTGCACCTGCCGGAGCTTGCACCGGATCGCGCGAGACCGTTGGTGCGGGCGGTGCGGACCCTGCGCACATGGGGCCTGATGAAACCGCCGGGGATGGCGGAGACCATCGACTGGGCCCGCGCGCTCGCCCGGCAACCGGACGCAACGTGGGGCGAGACGTGGGTCGGGCGGACGCTGGGCTGTGTGATCAAGGACGCGTACGACCTGGAGACGGTGCGCAGGCGCCTGTCGGATCTGATCAGCGGATCGACCTGACTGACGAATCAGGAGGCCGGCGGGGTCTCCCGGGTGGAGGCGCGCTGGCGGCCGGCGCCGGGCGGGGTACCGGGCTCTGGCGACGAGACGTCCGAAGGCGGGGAGCGCCGGCGCGGCATGGTGGCGAGCCGGGAAGCCGGCCGGCGGCTCGATGACGGCCTCTCCGTCGAGGCGGGATGGTCCCGGGGGATGGACGGGAACCTGGCGTTCCTGCCGCGGGTGCCGAGCCGTCGGGGCGGCTGGGCGCTCGGCGCGGCCGGGGTGGACCTGCGCCGGACCGCCAGGCGCTGGGCCGAGCGGGGCGGCCGGGGGCTGGGTATCGTCCCGCGGCCGCGGTACGTCCGGCCGGGACGCCTGGTGGTGCTCTGGGACGTGTCCGGGTCCATGTCGTCCTATGTGCCGCTGTATTTGCCCTGGATGCACCGTCTGGTTCAGGTGCACCCCGGGGCGGGGGTGTTCCCGTTCGGCACGCATCTGGTGGACGCCACCGCGGCTCTCCGGCGGCCCGTCGCATTAGCCATGTTGGAGCTGGCGGGTCTGGAGGGACCGTGGTCGGGCGGGACGAGCATCGGGGAGATGTTGCACCAGTGGATCGATACATACGGCCCCCGTTGGCTCCGCGCCGGGACCACCGTGGTGGTGGTCAGCGACGGATGGGACAGCGGGCCGCCCGAGCGGGTCGCCGACGGCCTCGCCCGCATGCGGGCGAGGGGCGCCGTGGTGTACTGGATGAATCCGCTGGCGGCCACACCCGGATTTGAGCCGCGCACCCGGGCGCTTCGGGCCGCCCTGCCGCACATCCACCGGCTGGTGGCGGGCGAATCGCCCCGGGCCCTGCTCCGGTTCGTGCGGGTGGGGACGTGATGGTCACAACGATGCAAGCCCCCGCGGGTTTGGGGTGAAGTGCAGGACGGATGCTCAACACGTTTGGAAAGAGGGGGAGCCATGAAACCGGTTGCCTTTTCGTATCACCGGCCGCGCACCCTGGACGAGGCGCTGGCGCTGTTGCGCAGCGAACCGGACTGCAAGGTGATCGCGGGCGGGCAGAGCCTGATCCCGCTGATGAACTTCCGGCTCAGCCGGCCGGGGGCCCTGGTGGACATCAACGAGATTGAAGGGCTCAATCGCGTGGAGAAGACGGATGGCGGGCTGCGCATCGGCGCGCTGGTCCGGCACCAGGCGTTGGCGGAGCACCCGTTGGTGCGCGAGGTGTGCCCGGTGTTGGCCGAGGCGGCCGGCCACGTCGGCCACTGGGCCATCCGCAACCGCGGCAGCCTCGGGGGATCGCTCGCGCACGCGGATCCGGCGGCCGAGCTGCCGGCGGCGATGGTCGCGCTCGATGCGCGCTTCGAGGTGGCCAGCGCGGACGGGGTTCGCCAGGTGCCCGCCCGGTCGTTCTTCCTCGGCTACCTGATGACGGATTTGGCGCCGGATGAGCTGCTGGTGGCGGTGCATGTGCCGGCCCAGACCGGACGTGCCTTTGGGTTCCACGAGTTCGCCCGCCGGCCGGGGGATTTCGCGCTGGCCGGGGCGTTTGCGGAGGTCGGGCCGGGCGGCGCGGGCGCGGTGACGTGGTTCGGCGTCAGCGGCGGGCCGGAGCGGTGCGAGCTGACCTTCCCGGAGGATGCGGCGGCGCGGGAGGCGGCCTTCGCCGCGCTGGTGGAACCGTTCGATCCCGGACAGGACGCTCCCTACCGCCGGCATCTGGCGGTGCAGGCGGCGGAGCGGGCGTATCAACAGGCTGTGGGGGGGCGCGGTTGATGAGTGAGGTGCAGACGAAGGTGCGGATCCGGCTGCGGGTCAACGGGGCGGAGCACGAGGTGGATGTGGAGCCGCGCTGGCTCCTGTCCGACGTGTTGCGCCATCAGCTCGGCCTGACGGGGACGCATGTCGGTTGCGAGCAGGGGGTGTGCGGCGCCTGCACCGTGCTGGTGGACGGGCGACCGGAGCGCAGCTGCCTGATGTTCGCGGTGCAGGCCGAGGGGCACGAGGTGACCACGGTGGAGGGGCTGACGCCCGCCGAGGGCCTGAGCCCGTTGCAGGCGGCGTTTCAGGCGCATCACGCACTTCAGTGCGGGTTCTGCACGCCCGGCATGCTGGTGACCGCCGAGGCGCTGCTGCGAGAGAATCCGAATCCCACCGAGGAGCAGGTCCGCGAGGCGCTCTCCGGGAACGTGTGCCGATGCACGGGGTACCAGTTCATCGTCGACGCGGTGCTCGCCGCGGCCAGGGAGGGACGGTCATGACGGCGGAGATGCTCAAACCGAAATTCACCGGGGCGCGCGTGTCGCGCCTGGAGGACGCCCGGCTGCTGCGCGGACAGGCGCGGTACGTGGACGACATCGCGGTGCCGGGCACGCTCGAGGTGGCGTTCGTCCGGTCCAATCGCGCGGCGGCCCGGATTGTGTCCATCGATCCCTCGGCGGCGCTGCGCCTGCCCGGGGTCCGGGCGGTCTGGACGTTTGCGGATTGCCCCATCACCATCAAGAACCGCGGATTTCAGGTGGAACAGCCGGTGTTGGCCAAGGACGAGGTGCGGTTCGTCGGCGAACTGGTCGCGGCCGTGTTCGCGGAAGACCGGTACACCGCGGAGGACGCGGCGGAGCTGGTGCAGGTCAAGTACGAGGCGCTGCCGCCGGTCCTCGACACCCGGGCGGCGCTGACGGACGCGCCGCGGCGGGTGCACGCGGAACGCCCGAACCGGTTCTATCACAAGGTGCATGAGACGGACGGCTTTCAGCAGGCGTTCGCGAACGCGCCGCGCAAGCTGTCGCTGACCTTTCGGACGAACCGGCAGACCGGTGCGGCGCTGGAGACGCGCGCGTGCCTGGCGATGCCCGATCCGGCGTCGGGCCGGCTGACGGTCTACGCCACGCATCAGTCGCCGCACAACCTGCGCGCCCAGCTCGCCCGGTTGCTCGACCTCCCGGAGAACCAGGTGCGCGTCGTCGTCCCCGAGGTCGGGGGTGGGTTCGGTATCAAGGCGATGTTTTACCCGGAGTACGCCATCCTGGCCGATGCGGCTCGCAAGCTGGGCCGGCCCGTCAAGTGGGTGAGCGACCGGACGGAGTGCCTCCTGGCCGACGCCCACGCCCGCGACGCGGTGCACGAGCTGGAGGTAGCGTTCGACGAGACGGGCCGAATTCTGGCGCTGCGGGATCACGTGTATGGCGACGCGGGGGCGTACCCGTTTCTCGGGTATTCGGGAGCCGTCGGTGAGGCCGGTTGGGCGACCGACATGCTGACCGGTCCGTACAAGATCCCCGAGGTGTCCATCGAGATCGACTGTGTGTTCTCCAATCGGGCGCCGACCGGCCCATACCGCGGTGTGGGCGGACCCATTGGAGCGCAGGTGCACGAGGGCGCGGTGGACGCGGTGGCGCGGGCTCTTGGCATGGACCCGGCGGAGGTGCGGCGGGTCAACTTCATCGGCCCACAGGATTTCCCGTACGAGACGCCGACCGGAGGTGTGTACGATCCGGGGTCGTACCGGGAGTCGATGGAGCGTGCCCTGGCGCTGGTGGATTACGAGCGCTTCCGCCGCCAGCAGGCCGAGTGGCGGAAGCAGGGCCGATACGTGGGCGTGGGGATGTGCTGCTTCGTCGAGCCCTCCGCGTTCGCGGAATCGGAGGCGGGGTCCATCCCGTACGAGGCGGCGAGTGTGCGCATGGAGCCGAACGGCACCGTGACCGCGTCGTTCGGACTCGGCCCGACCGGCCAGGGGCACGAGACGACCATGGCGCAGCTCATCGCGGATCAATTGGGCATCGACGTCCGGGACGTGGTGGTGCTCCACGGGGACACCGACAGCGCGCCGTTCGGCGGGGGCACGGGCGGAAGCCGGTCCGGCACCATCGGCGGGGGGGCGGCCATCCGGGCCGGACAGACGCTTCGCGCGAAGCTGGTGAAAATGGCGGCGCACCTGCTCGAGGCGTCCGAGGAGGACATCGAGCTGGTGGAGGGCAGGGCGCAGGTGGCGGGCGTTCCCGCCCGAGGATTGACCCTTCGCGAGCTGGCGCGCATCGCGTATACGGACATTGGCCGGCTGCCGGAAGGCATGACCCCGGGGCTGGAGGTGCTGGTGCGCTATCAACCGCCGCTGGCCGCGACGTATTCCAACGGGATCCATCTGGCGGTGGTCGAGGTGGACATCAGGACCGGGCTGGTCCGTGTCCTGGATTACATCGTGGTCAATGACTGCGGTCGGTTGATCAATCCAATGATTGTCGAGGGTCAGATCCATGGCGGCGTCGCCCAGGGCATCGGCAGCGCGCTGTTGGAGGAGCTGCGCTACGACGGGGACGGCCAACTGGTCACCACCTCGCTGATGGATTATCTTTTGCCGACGAGCCACGACGTCCCGCGCATTCGCGTGGAGCACCTGGAGACCCCCTCCGCCAGCGAGGGCGGGTTCAAGGGCATGGGGGAGGGGTCGCTCATCGGCGCGCCGGGGGCCATCGCCAACGCGGTGTCGGACGCGTTGGCGCCGTTCGGGGTGTTCATCACCGAGTTGCCCATAAGGCCGCAGGACATCGTGCACTGGGTGCAGACAGGGGCGTGAGGAAACTACGACGAGGGAATGAATGTACGGCGGCGCGCCGCCACTCATGGATTTCCATGGGGCTGCGGAGAGCGAGGGCTCGCTCCTTTGGGAGCGGGCCCTTTGTACGCAGGTGGACGCGGTTTGCAGCAGGAACAAATTGCTTTGCCTCGAATTCAATCCTGGGTTGATTTTTGGGGGTGAGGGGGCAATCAGGTTGTCCTTGACAGACAGATTCGGGTCGGTGGAACAGGTGTTGCATCGCGTCACGGACGGGGTTATCTCGCTGGATCGGGACGGCGGGATTCAGTATGTCCACGGTTTCGTCGCCCGTTGGATGGGGGGCGAAGATGCTCCCGATGGGTACACCGGACAGTGCCTGTGGGACCTGTTTCCCCGGCTGCACCACAGCCGGTTTTACGAGGCGTGCATTCAGGCCATGGCGTCCGGGCGAACCATGCAATTCGCGGAATTCTTCCCGCAGACCCGGCGCTGGTTTGAAATTCGCCTGTTTCCGGACGCCAACGGACTGACCGCGCTGGTCAGCGATGTGACCGAATTGCGCCGGATTTTGTATGAACAGGAGCAGCGCTATCAGTCGCTTTTCGAGCACAATCCGGACGGGGTATTCTCCCTCGACCGCCACGGGCGCTACGCCGAGGTCAATCCGGCGGCGCTGCGCATGACCGGGTACACGAAAGAGGAGATGCTGGGCCGGCCGTTCGCGCCGTTCGTTTATCCGGACGACCTGCCGGTGGCACGGGCGTGTTTCGAGCGCGCGATGGCTGGAGAACCCCAGGCGTTCGACGTCAGGGTTTTGTCCAAGGATGGCCGCATCCTTCATCTGCACGCGACGAACATTTCTGCGGCATCCTGCGCGACCTCTCGGAGCGCCGGCGCACCGAGGAGGCGCTGCGGCAGTCGGAGAAACTCAACGCGGTCGGACAGCTCGCGGCCGGTCTCGCCCACGAGATCCGCAATCCGCTGACCGCCCTCAAGGGATTTGTGCAACTGTTGCAGCAACGCGCCGACGAAAAGGCGCGCGGGTATCTCGCCGTCATGCAGGACGAACTCAACCGGATGGAGCTCATCCTCAGCGAGCTGTTGGTCCTCGCCAAACCGCAGCCCGTCGAGATCCGCCGCATTCGCCTGCAGGAAGCCCTGAAGGACGTGATTGCTCTGACGGACAGCCAGCTGTTCATGGCCGGGGTCCAGGTGCAGATGGAGGTGGACGAATCAGCGCCGCCTGTGTCGGGCGATGTCAATCAGCTCAAGCAGGTGTTCGTCAACGTGATCAAAAACGCCATCGAGGCGATGCCCGGCGGCGGCCGGCTCACCATCCGGATGTGGCAGGAGGCGGGCTGGGTGCGGATCGCCTTTCGCGACACGGGCGTGGGCATCCCGAAGGACCTGCAATTGCGGGTCGGGGAGCCGTTTTTCACGACCAAGTCCAGTGGAACGGGCCTTGGGGTCATGATGAGCCGGCGGATTCTCGAAGCGCATGGAGGGGCATTCGAGATGGAGAGCGAACCGGGGATCGGGACGACCGTGCAAATTTCCGTGCCCATCCCGGCAGCGGCAGTCACCACCCCGGTGGATATGTTTCGTGACACGGAATGTTTGCTCTCTGGGGGGACTCCGTGATAATCTTTTTATGGTCGCCATCATAGATTTGTGAGGGAAGAGAGGAGAGACGGCCGTGGGTCATCCGCTGCCCCTCGACGAGACGGAAATTCTGAATCGTGTGTACAACATCGTGGCGAGACAGCTGCCGGATCACGCGGACAAGCTGTCTCCCGACGCGCGCTTTTCGGAGGACCTGGGCGCGGACTCGCTGGACATCACGGAGCTGGTGGTGTCGTTCGAAGACGAGTTCTCCATCGAGATCCCGGACGAGGCGCTGGCCGACATACGGACCGTCGGCGACGCCGCCCGGTTCATCCAGCGCGCCGTCCGCGGTTGAGCGGAGGGCGGCGAGGAACCAAAGGAGGGATGCCGATGCGGCATTTTCCGGGCATGGTGTTGCGGGAAGCGCAGGCCAGGGCCTACCTGGCGCAGGCGATCTGGCAGGAGGACGCGTTTCCCGACGTGATGGAGCGGTGGGTGGCGGATCGCCCCGATGAGACGCATCGGGACGAACGGCGGCGGATCACCAACGCGGCCCTGTGGCGGGAGTCCGAATCCATCGCCGCGGGCTTGCGGACGCTCGGAATTGGCCGGGGCGACGTGGTGGCGGTGCAACTCGGTTCGTCGCTCGATGCCATCGCGGTATTGATCGCCATCTCCCGCATCGGCGCGGTAGCCGCCCTGCTGCAGGTCGATCTCGGCCGCGAGGCGCTGCGCCAGAGTCTCCTGCAGGCGGGGGCGTCGGTGTGGGTGGTGGCGGCGACCCATCACGGACAGCCCATCGCCAAAACAGCCATGTCACTGCGAAGCCAACTGCCCGAACTGAGGCAGGTGGTGGTCGCGGCGGACAACCCATCCGCCGTGCCGGACGGGTGCCCGTCCCTCGACGAGTGGCGCCAGGCCGGGCTCCGGTTGTCCAAATCGGACGCCCGACTGCGGCCCGGTCCGCTCGACCCGTTCATCATGGTCTTCTCCGCCGGAACCACGGGGGTGCCACGCGGCATCGTCCATCTGCACGCCAACTACCTGTGGGCGGTGCGCACCTACGCGGACGTGTACGGCCTGAAGGCCGGCGACGGGACGCTCACGCTCGCGCCCCTGTATCACCAGACCGGCATGCTTCTCGGGGCGGTGATGCCCCTGGTGCGCGGGGGGAGGCTTCTTCTCATGGACCGCTTCTCGGCCCAGCGGACCCTGCGCTGGATCGGCGAGGAGCGCCCGCGCTTCATCGTCGGGGCTCCGCCACACCTGGTGCATCTCGCGCAATCCCCAACGCTGCGCGACGCCGACACGGCATCGGTCGCCATGTTTCTGTACGCGGGCGCACCGGTTCCCAGCGACATCCTTCGGCAACTCCAACGGGACACCGGGTGGCGAGTTGGGTCTTTGTTCGGGTGGAGCGAGGGTCTGTTGGCGTGCGGCACGCGCCCGGACGATCCGGTGGAGGCGGTGAGCACGACGGTCGGCCGAGCGATGCCGGGCATGGAGATCCGGCTCGTCGACGAGGACGGACGGGATGTGCCCGCGGGCGAGACGGGCGAGGTGTGGTGCCGTGGGCCGAGCTTCTGCGCCGGGTACTTCCACCAGCCGGAGGCGGCCGCCGAGCGGTGGGACGAGGCGGGGTGGTTCCATTCCGGCGACCTGTTCCGCGTGGATGAATCGGGCCGGTACGTCTACTGCGGCCGGACGGACGACATCATCAACCGCGGCGGGACGAAGATTGACCCAAAGGTCGTCGAGGCGGCGATGTTGCGCCATCCGGCGGTGGCCGAGGCGGCGCTGGTCGGTGTGCCGGACGCCACGCTCGGAAGGAGGACCGTGGCGTGCATCGTCCCGCGGCAGGAATGGGGGGTGTCGCTGGAGGCCCTGCGCGGCTTTCTGGCTGAACTGGGTCTTGCCAAGTACGAACTGCCGGATGGGCTCCGCTTGTTCGATTCCCTGCCCAAGACGGTGATAGGGACCGTCCGGCGCAGCGTGTTATCCCAATGGTGCGAGAGGGGGTTGGGTCGTGAACCGGACTCGGCGGTATGAGGGCAAGGTGGTGCTGGTCACCGGCAGCTCGCGCGGCATCGGGCAAAGGATGGCCCTGCGCTTCGCGGAGGAAGGGGCGGACGTCGTCGTTCACTACTTCCGCAACGGAGAGCGGGCGCGAGAGACGGTGGAGGCGGTGCGCGCGCTCGGACGCGAGGCGCTGTTGGTCAAGGCCAATCTGGCCGAGGCCGACAAGGTGGGGGCGCTGTTCGACGAGATCGAACAACATTTCGGAAGGCTCGACGTGTATGTGCACAACGCCGCCTCGGGGAGAAACCGGCGAGCGATGGAACTGGACCTGAAGGGCTGGGAATGGACGGTCAACGTCAACGCCCGGGCCTTCCTGCTGGGGGCCCAGCGGGCCGCCCGCATGATGCCGGAGGGCGGCGCGATGCTCGCGCTCTCGTCGCTCGGCGCGGACCGGGTGTTCCCTTACTACACCTCGGTGGGCGCGACGAAGGCGGCCATCGAGTCCATGGTCCGCTACTTTGCGGTTGAACTGGCGCCGCAGCGGATCAACGTGAACGCCATTTCGGCGGGGGGAGTCCGCACCGGGGCCCTCGAGCACTTCCCCGACATGGACGAGACGTGGCGCAGGATGGAAGAACGCATTCCGTATCACCGAATGGTGACCCCGGACGACGTGGCGAATCTGGCTTTGTTTCTGTGCTCGCCCGAGGCGGAGATGATCCGCGGGCAGGTCATTCGTATCGACGGCGGATTGACCCTGATCACGCCCTAGGGCGGTCTGGTCAAGCGGGGCGGCAGGTGCGCCCGCCACAGATGGGAGGTCGATGGAGATGCGGTTGGAGACGCTGCTGACACCGGAGTATGTCGAGAAGTACCGGGAGGTCTGGCCGAACAAGACCATCCTCGACTATCTCCGGGCGTGTGTGGACCGTGTGCCGGAGAAGGTGGCCATCGAGGACAGGAGGAGCCGGTACACCTTTCGGGAGTTGGCGCAGGCCGTGGATCGGGTGGCGTTGGGGCTTCTGGCCTCCGGCGTCGAACCGGGGGACGTGGTGTCCTTTCAGCTGCCGAACTGGAACGAGTTCGTCATCCTGCACTTCGCGGTGACGCGGCTCGGGGCCATCAGCAACCCGCTCATCCCCATCTACCGGGACCGCGAGGTCAGCTACATGGTCCGCATGGCGGAGTCGAAGGTGCTGGTGATCCCGGACGAGTTCGCGGGCTTTGACTATCCGGCGATGGTGGAGCGATTGTGGCCGCAGTGGCCCGCGCTCCGGACGGTGTTCGTCGTGGGCGAACGGGTGCCGGAGGGGATGCGGCCGTTCGCGGAGCTGCTCGAAGAGCCGTGGGAGGCGCGGCGGGATGTGAGGGCGTTGGACGCCATCCCGATTGACCCGAACGATGTCACGGAAATCGTGTTCACCTCGGGGACCACGGGTGATCCGAAGGGGGTCATGCACACCCACAACTCGCTGTGCACATCCACTGAATATTTCGTGGAGCGCCTGAAGATGACCGAGGACGACGTGGTGTTCATGGCGTCCACCTTCGCGCATCAGACCGGATTTCTCTATGGCGCCCGCATTCAGGTGCATGTGGGCTGCACGGCCATCTACCAGGACATCTGGAACCCGCTGGAGTTTCTCGACGCGATTGAACAAAAGGGCGTGTCCATCACCATGGCAGCCACCCCCTATCTGTACGACGCGGTGCATGCGGAGGGCATCGAGAAGCGGGATCTGAGCCGGTTCCGGGCCTTCGTCACGGCGGGTGCGCCGGTGCCGCCCGCGCTGGTGAAGGAGGCGGCGCGGCGGTTGCCGGGCAGCGTCCTGGCCGGCTGGGGGCAGTCGGAGAACGGCCTGGTGACGTTGACCTATCTGGACGATTCGGAGGAGAAGCTGACGCAGACCTCCGGCCACCCGTGCCCGGGGATGGAACTCCTGGTGGTTGACGACGAAGGGCGCCCGTGCCCGCCGGGCGTGGAGGGCGATCTGTGGTGCCGCGGACCCGCCATGTTCGTCGGCTATCTGAAAAACATCGACATGACGCGCAACCAGTTCGTCGGGGATTGGTTCAAGACCGGGGACCGGGCGATTCTCGACGCGGACGGGTACGTCAAGCTCGCCGGGCGCAGCAGCGACATCATTCGCCGGCGTGGCGAAATGGTGCCGGTGACCCTGCTGGAGGACGTCCTGCACGAGCACCCCGACATCGCGGTGGCGCAGGTGGTGGCGATGCCTTCGGCGGATCCGGAGGAAGGGCAGCGCGGATGCGCGTTCGTCAGCTTGCGTCCGGGTGCGCGGGCGTTCACCATTGACCGGATGCGCGAATTCCTGCGGGAGAAGGGCATCCGCCAGCAGGATTGGCCGGAGCGCCTCGAGGTGGTGCGGGAGTTCCCGCGGACACCCAGCGGCAAGATCCAGAAATACGTCCTGCGGCGGATGATCGAGGAGAAGCTCGTCGCGGAGGGTGTCCTGCGGGCGCAGCGGTGACGGAGGGCCGGGCCGTCGAACTCACGGCCCGCCCGGGCTCTGCCACACCAGAACCCCGTTTTGGCCGCCGAAGCCAAAGGAATTGCTCAGAACCCGGCGTACGCGCCGCTCGCGCGCCCGATTGGGGATGACGTCCGGTGGAGCGACAGGGTCCGGATTGTCGCAGTGGAGCGTCGGCGGCAACCACCCCGTCCGAATGGCTTCGATGCAGGCGATGCTCTCAATCGCCCCGGCTGTCCCGAGCAGGTGGCCGACGGCCCCCTTGATGGAACTGACCGGGATGTCGTCGAGGTGTTCGCCGAACACCTGGCGCAGCGCGTGCGCTTCGGCGGCGTCCCCCGCCTGGGTGGCGGTGGCGTGCGCGTTGATGTAGTCGATGTCGCGGGCTTTCAACCCGGCCGAGCGCAGGGCGCGCTGCATCGCCAGCGCCGCGCCGCTGCCTTCGGGATGAGGCGCAGTCTCGTGGTACGCGTCGTTGGACGCCCCGTAGCCGATGAGTTGTGCGTGAATGGGCGCGTTGCGGCGGACGGCGTGATCCAGCGTCTCCAGGACGATGAAGGCCGCCCCTTCCCCCATGACCATGCCGGCCCGGTGGACGTCGAACGGGCGCGACCAGGCAGAGGCGTCTTCGGGGCCGGTGATCGCCACCGCACCCGCGGCGCGCAGCCCCGCGACCAAAGTCGGCGTGAACAGGCACTCGGTCCCCCCGGCGATCACGACGTCACACTCGCCGAGCTCCAGCCAGTGCCAGGCCTCTCCGATGGCGTTGGCCGAGGAGGCGCAGGCGGTGACGTACGTCATGACGGGGCCGCGGATCCCGTACCGCATGGCGATGGACGCGGCCGCGGCGTTGGGGATGGACTTGGGCACCACGCGCGGGCCGAGCCGGCTGGCGCCACCCGCCAGGCGCTGGGCACCCGCTTCGAGGGACTGCACTCCGCCGAAGGCTGTGCCGACGGAAATGCCGACGCGATCCCGATCCAGCGTCGGAACCAGGTGGCCGCCCGCCTCCTCTCCGGCCGGTCCCAATCCGGCGTGCCGCAACGCTTCGGCAACTGCCACCAATGCGAGCTGCGTAAAGCGGTCGGTGTCCTGGACGAGCTTTCGGGGCAGGTGATCGGCGGGGTTGAAGTCCAGCACCTGGGCCGCGACGGGAAGCCATGGGCGCAGGGCCTCGTCTTCCATCGGGCGGATGGCGGATTCCCCCGCGAGAAGGCTTTGCCAGAACGGATGGACGCCCACGCCAAACGGCGTGACGGCGCCGTACCCGGTGACGACGACGGGCGTACGGGTGGTCATCGGAACGTGTTCATCCTTTCTCTCTCGTGTGTCTGCGGGGGCCGGGGGCGTGGTTCATCCCCAGTGTCCTCGGCGCCCCGGTCTCCCCGGTGCCACCGTGTCATCGATGCCAGGGGCGGCACCGGCGCGGAGACGTTCTTTCCGGTATGCACCGCTGCCGGATCAGCTCTCCATGAAGCGGTGTACCACCTGGCGGATCACGTCGCCGCGGCTGATGATTCCGACCAGCACCCCGCTCCGGACCACCGGCACCTTCTTGATCTTTCGCTCACTGAGGATTTTCGCCACGGCCTCCAGGGTGTCCTCTTCCTGCACGCAGACGGCGCGCCGCACACCGGCGTCGATGGCCTTTTGGCGGCAAAATTCCTGAAAGTGGGCCCGGAAATCGGCGTCCTCCTCGTCGTTGTCGGCATCGATCCCGGTGAAGAACGACACCACGTAATATCCGGTGTCGATGGTGCGGAAACGGCTGTAATGGCGGCTGAAGGCCCGCATGATGTCACCGTCACTGATGTACCCCACCACGCGATTGCCGTTGTCGACAATCGGCATGCCGCCGATCCCGTGTTCGACGAACTTACGCAGGACGGACTTCACGTCATCCTCCACATGGGCCTTGATCACCGAGTGAATCATGATGTCCCTGGCCTTCACAGGACACGCCCTCTTTCGCGTGAGGTTTGATCTTATTGTAACGTAATCGGGGATGCCCCGCGCGGCGCGAATGTGAAAGAGGCGGGATCATCCCCGCCTCTTTGGCATTGGTCGTGCGTGAGGGCATGTGGTTGCGCAGGGCGCGATCCCTGCCCTCGTCCGTCATTCCGCCGGGGCCGGCTTGGGGGCGGGACCGCGGCTGCGGCGGCCGGGCGCGCCCGCGCGGGATGCCGGTTCGTCCGCGGGACGGACGCGGTGGATGAAGAAGGACAGGACCAGGGCCAGGACCGTGATGGCCGTCGCCACCAGGAACGAGTCGTTGATGGCGTCGATGGTCGCCTGTTGCATCGTCAGGCCGTACAGCATCTGCGACAGGATGGCCGTGCCCGCCTGAGCGGCTTGCCCGAGCTGGCTCGCGATGGCGCTGCCGAACTGGTGGAGGGTTGCGGCGAGGCCCGGGTCGAGCGCGTTCATCCGGTCGGCGTACAGGCCGTAGTGGACGTGCGTCCGGTTGCTCATGATGGTGACCAGGATGGCTGTACCGAGCGACCCGGCCACCGTCCGGGCGGTGTTGGCCGCGGCGGTGCCGTGTGCGTTGAGCCGGCGCGGCAGCTGGTTCAGACCTGCCGTCATAATGGTCATCATGATGAACGACATCCCGAACATGCGGGCGGTGTACAGCCACATCAGGTGCTCGTAGGACGTCGTCGGCGTCAGGTGCGCGAAGTCGTAGGTCGTCACGATGGTGACGATCAGGCCAAAGATGACCAGCGGGCGGGCGCCGACGCGATCGAACAACTTGCCGGTGATGGGCGACATGATGCCCATCACGATGGCCCCTGGCATCATCAGGAGGCCGGATTGAAGCGGCGTGAAGCCGCGGATGTTCTGCACATAGATGGGAAGAAGAATCATGGCGCCGAACATCGCGACGTTGATCACGCACGAGACGACGGTCGTCAGCGAGAACATGTTGTACCGGAACACGCGCAAATCCAGCATCGGCTCGCTGGCCGTCATCTCCCGCCAGATGAAGAGGATGAGGGCAATGGTGCCGACGACGATGGAGGTGCGCACCGCGCCGTCGCCCCACCCCTTGTTGCCAGCGTCGCTGAAGCCGTACAAAAGGGCGCCGAATGCGATGGTCGATGTGATGAATCCGAACCAATCAAACGTCGGGCGTGAGCGCTCCGTCACGTTGCGCAGCAGCACCGATGCCAGAATGATGTCCACCACCGCGAAGGGAATGACCACCCAGAACAACAGCCGCCAGGACCAGGTCTGGATGATCCAGCCGGACAGGGTCGGGCCCACGGCCGGCGCGAAGATCATGGCAATCCCGATGGTGCCCATCGCGCCGCCTCGCCGTTCAGGCGGAAAGAGATTGAGCACCACCGTCATCATCAGAGGCATGATGACGCCGGCGCCAAATGCCTGCACGATGCGCCCAATCAGCATCACCGCGAAGTTCGGCGCGATGGAGCAGATGACCGACCCGACGGTGAAAAATGTCATCGCGCTGATGAACAGCTGGCGCGTGGTGAACGTGGCGATGAGGAATGCCGAGATGGGGATGAGAATCCCGTTGGTCATCATGTATGCGGTGGACAGCCACTGCACCGTGCTCGCGCTCTCATTGAAGTCAATCATCAGGCGCGGGATTGCCACGTTGAGCAACGTCTGATTGAGAATCGTGACAAACGCGCCCAACAAGAGCGTCACCAGCACGGGAACCACGTGCTGGGGCGCCGGTTGCCCGGGGCGCGCAGGAGTTGGGGTATGCTCCGCCATCCGAGTGCCTCCCGTCCTCGTGTCGTATCATTTTAACACCTAAACATTTTCAACACATGAATTCTAATCTCCCCCGTGCGGAAAGTCAACGCCGCTGCTTCACCTAGGATGCCGATTCTGAAAAGTCGAATGGATCGGTTATAATAGGGACATCCCGCCGCGCCGGCGGCGGGCCTGCGGAAACCGGGATACAGGGAGGCGATGGGTTTGTCGGGGCAGGCGGGAATCCGCTGGACGGATCCGGCGACGTTCATCGACGGGGCGTGGCGCGAAGGAG
This sequence comes from Alicyclobacillus sp., assembly GCF_023511815.1. Lineage (GTDB taxonomy): Bacteria > Bacillota > Bacilli > Alicyclobacillales > Alicyclobacillaceae > Alicyclobacillus_H. The sequence continues at coordinate 3,908 of NZ_JAIMAV010000033.1, read as the reverse complement.
GGGACCTGGCGGTCTTCGACAAGTACACCCAAGAGGTCATCGGTCACATCGCCGAGGCGTCGGCGGAGGACGTGGACCGGGCGGTGCGGGCGGCGCAGCGCTCCTTTCACACCAAGCGGCTGTCGCCCTTCGAACGCTACGAGATCTTGCATCGTTTCAGCGAGTGGGTGAAGGCGCACGAGGAGGAGATTGTCCGCCTGCTCATCGCGGAGGTCGGCAAGACGTATCAGGACACGAAAATTGAGGTCGCCAGGGCCTATCAGGCGTGCCTCCTGTCCGCGGAGGAGGCCAAGCGCATCGGCGGCGAGGTGCTGCCAGTGTCCTCCATCCCCGGGGCCGAGGGCAAAATGGGCTTCGCCATGCGGGTGCCCAAAGGGGTCATCGGAGCCATCACCCCATTCAACTATCCCTTTTTGCTGGCCATGCACAAGATTGCGCCGGCGATTGCGGCCGGCAACACCATCGTCATCAAGCCGGCGCCGAACACCCCCTTTAGCACCGCCCTCCTGGTGCAGGGCCTGCAGGCGTGCGGGTTGCCCCAGGATCACGTGCAGCTCCTTCAGGGCGGCGCGGCGGCCGGTGGCGCCCTGCTCCACCATCCCGGCATCCGGATGTACACCTTCACCGGCAGCGCCGCCGTCGGGGAGAAGGTGAAGACCGAGACCGGATTGCGGCCGGTCCTGCTGGAGCTCGGGAACACCTCGCCGAACATCGTGTGCGCCGACGCCGATCTCGACAAGGCCGCCCGCCTGTGCGGGCAACGCGCCTTTACCGCCGCCGGGCAGGCGTGCATCTCGGTGCAGCGCATCCTCGTCGAGCGCTCGTGCTGGCACGAGTTTGTCCCGCGTCTCCTCGAGGTGGTCGAGGGGCTCAAGGTCGGGGATCCGCGCGATCCCGAGACGAACGTCGGCCCGATGATCAGTGTAGGCGAGGCCGAGCGGGCGATGGCGTGGATTGAGGAAGCGGTGCGCGCGGGTGCCCGGGTGCTGTGCGGCGGCCAGCGCGACGGTGCGTTCGTCTCGCCCACCCTGTTGACGGATGTAAATCCCGCCTCGCGCGTGTACTGCCAGGAGGTGTTCGCCCCGGTCGCGGTGCTGGTGCCGTTTGACACGCTGGATGAGGCCATCGCTCTGGCCAATGGGACGCCCTACGGGCTGCACGCAGCCATCTTCACGCGCTCGCTCGAGCGGGCGATGAAGGCGTGGCGAGAACTCGAGTTCGGCGGCGTGATTGTCAACGACACCTCGACGTTCCGGTCCGACCTGGCGCCCTACGGCGGGGTCAAGGCGAGCGGGCTCGGCAAGGAAGGGCCGCGTTACGCCATCGAAGAGATGACCGACCTTCGGGTGATGATTGTCGATCTCACCTGATCTCACTTGATTCCCGAGTACAGACGTGGTATGCACACACAGGAAGGAGCGTGCCGCATGCGCTTACAGGACAAGGTGGCCATCATCACGGGGGCGGCGTCGGGCATCGGCAAGGGGACGGCGGAGCTGTTCGCCGAGGAGGGCGCCGTGGTCGTCGTGGCGGACCTGCCCACCTCGCGCGGCGAGGAGGTGGCGGCTGCCATTCGGGAACGGGGCGGCCGCGCGGAGTTCGCGGCGGTGGACGTGACGGACGCCGCTCAGGTGCAGGCGCTGGTCGACGGGGTGGCGTCGCGGTACGGGCGGATCGACATCCTCTACAACAACGCCGGCCTCCCGCAGGCGTTCACGCCCATTGAAGAGGTGACGGAGGCGTATTTTGAGCGGTTGATCGCTGTCAACGTCAAGGGGGTGTTTCTCGGCTCCCGGGCGGCCGTGCCCTACATGAAAAAGCAGGGCAACGGCGTCATCCTGGCCACGGCGTCCACGGCGGGCGTGCGCCCGCGGCCCGGATTGAACGTGTACTCCGCGACCAAGGGCGCGGTCATCGCGTTTACCAAGGCCCTGGCGCTGGAGCTTGCGCCGTTTGGCATCCGCGTCAATGCCATCAACCCGGTGGCCACCGATACACCGATGCTGCCGGGGTTCATCGGAGACCAGGATCTGGAGACGGGCCGGCAGAACTTCCTTCGAACCATTCCGATGGGCCGGTTCGCGCAACCCATCGACATCGCCCGGGCAGCGCTGTTTTTAGCGTCCGACGAGGCGTCCCTGATCACGGGGGTGGATCTGGAGGTGGACGGGGGACGTTGTGTATGAACCGGATGGCCGATCCGCTGATCCGCGTCCAGGGGGTGTCGTACGCCTACCGGGTTCGCGAGGGAAAATCCATTCCCGTGCTGCACGGCGTGTCCTTCGAGGTCCATGAGGGCGAGCATCTGGCCATCATCGGGCACAACGGTTCGGGCAAGTCGACGCTGGCCAAGCACCTGAACGGACTGATTGTGCCGGACGCGGGGGATGTCCTGGTGGACGGGATGAACACCCGAGACAAGCGGTCGTTGCGGGAGATCCGCAAGCGGGTCGGGATGGTCTTTCAACATCCAGACAATCAGATGGTGGCGACCATCGTCGAGGACGACGTCGCTTTCGGATTGGAGAATCTCGGCGTACCGGAGGACGAGATGCGCCGGCGGGTGGACGAGGCGCTGCGAGCGGTCGGGATGGAGGCGCACCGCGACCGGCCGCCGCATCACCTCTCGGGCGGGCAGAAACAGCGGGTCGCCATCGCCGGCATCCTCGCCATGCGGCCGCGGTGCATCGTGCTCGACGAGGCGACGAGCATGCTCGACAGCTACGGGCGCCAGGAGTTGATGGAGGTCATCGGACGATTGCACGGCGAGGGCATCGCCATCGTGTCCATCACCCACCACATGGCCGAGGTGGCTTTGGCGGACCGGGTGCTGGTGATGGAGGCGGGGCGCATTGTGATGGAGGGGACGCCGCGGGAGGTGTTTCGGCGGCGGGATGCGCTGGTGGCGCTGCAGCTGGACGTGCCGGGCGCGGCGCGGGTCGCGTCTTTGGTGCACGAGGCGCGGCCCGATTTCCGCGAGGACCGGATCCTCGCCTCCGAGGTGGTCGAGGAGGTTGTGCGGCTGGCGCCGCGAAGGGGGTGATGCGATGGCGACACCACAGTTGACGGTGGAGGGCCTGGAGCACGTGTACATGCGCGGGACGCCGCTCGAGCACCGTGCGCTCGCCGGGGTCGACCTCGAGGTCGGCGAGGGGGAGTGCGTGGCCATCATCGGCCGGACGGGATCGGGCAAGTCCACCCTGATCCAGCACTTCAATGGGCTGCTGCGCCCTCAGGCCGGGCGCGTGGTGGTCGCCGGCCACGACCTGTCGGATCCCAGGCTGGACGTGCGTGCGCTCAGGCGCACGGTGGGGCTGGTGTTTCAAAATCCGGAGGATCAGATCTTTGAGAAGTTGGTGGGGGACGACATCGCCTACGGACCGCTCAAGCAGGGCCTGCCGATGGCGGAGGTGGTCCGGCGCGCCCGGTGGGCGATGGAGATGGTCGGGTTGCCGTTTGATGCGTTCAAGGATCGGGAGACCTTCGCCCTCAGCGGGGGCGAAAAGCGCAAGGTGGCGTTGGCGGGGATCCTGGTGCTGCAGCCGAAGATCCTCGTCCTCGACGAGCCGACGGCCGGGCTCGATCCGCGCTCGCGCCACGACCTCCTCGCCCGCATCCGGCGTCTGAACCGGGACGAGGGCCTGACGGTGGTGTTCGTCTCGCACAACATGGACGAGGTGGCGCTGTTGGCGGACCGGGTGTACGTCATGGCCGAGGGCCGCGTCGCCATGTGCGGCACACCGCGGGAGATCTTCGCCGACGCCGGCCGGCTGGCGGAGCACCGCATCGGAATGCCGGAGACGGTGGAGATCCTGCATCGGTTGCGCGCCCTGGGGTACGACGTCGACACGCGGGCGTTTGAAGCCGAGGCGTCGGCGCGCGAGATCCTCGGCGTCATCGGCGCGCCG
>NZ_JAIMAV010000032.1 GCF_023511815.1 Alicyclobacillus sp. | reverse complement strand
TTGAGGGTCTCGCGGACGTACGCCTCCACCGCCTCGCGCCGATCCGCGGTCGTGATCCGTTCGACCAACGGGTGTTCGGGAGCCAACACCATGTAGGTGGCCCCGTACAATGTGTCCGGACGGGTGGTGAACACCTCAATCTCCGCGCCCTCCACACCGTCCACCGCGAACCGGATGCGCGCCCCCTCGCTGCGGCCGATCCAGTTGGCCTGCATCCGCTTGACCTTGTCCGGCCAGTCCAGCCGGTCCAGGTCCTTCAAGAGCCGGTCCGCGTAGGCGGTGATGCGCAACATCCACTGATTCATCTCTTTCTTGGTGACCTCGGACCCGCACCGCTCGCAGGTTCCGTCAATCACCTCCTCGTTCGCCAGCCCCGTCTTGCAGCTCGGGCACCAGTTGATGGGCATCTTCTTCCGGTAGGCGAGCCCCCGTTCGAACATCTTCACGAAGAAATACTGCGTCCACTTGTAATACGACGGATCGCTGGTGTTGATCTCGCGATCCCAATCGTACATGGCGCCGATCTCCTGCAGCTGCCGCTTGAAGTTGGCGATGTTGTTGGCCGTCGAGACGGACGGGTGAATCCCGAGCTTGATGGCGGCGTTCTCCGCCGGCAATCCGAAGGCGTCCCAGCCCATCGGGTGCAGGACGTTGTACCCCTGCAGCGTTTTGTACCGGCTCCACACGTCGGAGATGGTGTACCCCCGCCAGTGTCCGACGTGCAGCCCGCTGCCCGACGGATAAGGAAACATGTCGAGACAGTAATACTTCGGCCTCGGATCCTCCTCATTCACCCGGTGGGCCTGGGTTTGTTCCCAGCGCCGCCGCCATTTTTGCTCCAATTCGTGCGGGCGGTACTCCGCCTGCCGCGCCGCGTTCGGCGCCGCCTCGGCGGAGACGGTCTCCGTCGTCGCCTGTTGTTTCATGTCCACATCCCTGCCTCCGTTTCACCCGCAAAAATCGAAACGCCTCCCGTCCCAGGTTAGGACGAGAGGCGCATCCCGCGGTACCACCTAACTTGACCCTGCACGAGGGCCCGCTCAAGCCGATAACGCTGGCCAGCGGCCCGCGGTACCGGTTTCCCGCGGGCACCTTGGAAACGAGTTCACGGAGCCTTGCCGTCCGGTTCGCACCGACCACCGGCTCTCTGCGCGGCCGGTCTCCGCTACTGCTTTTCCGCATCGGTTTTCGGAGGGCCGGTTGGTTGCATCCCACCACCGGCACCGGAGATTGATGAATATTATAAAGCGCCGGCCGCCGGCTTGCAATTGCCGTCGGCCGGCCACGCGGTTGACCGCGCTGTCCCTGCCCGTCCGCCCCGGCTCAACGGTCGTCCGATTCCAGGATTCCCATCAGCCGAAGGACGAAGAGGAACAGGTTGACGAAATCGAGGTACAGGGACAGAACGACCCACGGCACCATCTCTTCCGACAACCCGAAGTGCACCAACCGGTTCACGTCGAACAGCACATATCCGATGAACACCGCAATCCCGAGCACCGAATAGATCAGGCTGACGGTGCTCGCAAACGGCAGAAACAGCGACACCAACCCGAGCAGCACCACGGCCAGCAGGCCCACGAACAAGAACCCGCCGAGGAACGAGAAGTCGAAGCTCGCGCGCGACGCCACCGCCGCCGAGATCAGAAACGCGGCCGCGCTGACCGCCAGCGCCCTGGCGATGGGGATTGGACCCATCTGGACCAGGTACCAGTCGATGGTGGGCCAGATGGTCGCGCCGGAGACGAACGTGAACAGCAGCACGAACGGCATTCCGACGGCGCGGCGGCGCTGAATCCACACGGCGGCGAAGCACATCCCGACCTCCACCAACAGGAGCAAAAGGATCACCGCCGGCGGCAGATACGACCCCACGTACACCCCGGCCGTCGCCGTCACCAGGCTCATGCACAGCCCGAGAAAGACTCGGCTCATCAGCCGGTTTCGCGACAACGCGTACGTCTGCATCCTGATCACCCCTTCATATGAGCATTTGCAATGCCCCACTGATCAATTTTTCATACACGCGCGGCCATGGCAAGCCCCCGAGCTCATCGCGGCACACCACGCGAAACCGCGTTCGGTCCACCCGCGCACCCGCGGGCATCCCCTCCGGCCGAAACAGCCGCACCGACCATTCCAAATGGGTGAACACGTGCCGCTCCCGAGCCACCTCCACAAATCGGACCGCGTGGCATGCCGTCCCTGGAAACACCCGTTGCAGACAATCCATCAGCGCCCGCCGCACCGGGCCCGCGGCTTCCGCCGCGCCACCCGATTCCGCATCCCTCCCGGCGTCCGACGGGGCATCGAGCGCGTCCGCATCCAGCTCATGGGCGGGCAGCTGCCACATCCCGCCGAGCAGACCGTCCGCCGGACGCTGCTCCACCACCACCCCCTCGCCGGTCTCGCACCACAGCGCCAGCACTACCTTTTGTCGCCGGGGCCGCTTTGGCGCACGCTTTGGCAGGTCCTCGGCCGTGCCCGCGCGGTGCGCCCGGCAGGCGGACCGAACCGGGCACGCGCCGCAGCGGGGCGATCGCGGCGTGCAGACCACGGCCCCCAGTTCCATCAGGGCCTGGGTGAAGACGGCCGGTTCCGCCTGCTGCAACCAACCTTCCACCAACCGTTCGATGCGGCGGCGGACGGTCGGGTGATCGACGGGATCGCAAAGATTCTCCAGGCGGGCCACCACCCGCAAGACGTTGCCGTCGACGGCCGGGATTGGCCGATGAAAGGCGATGCTCATCACCGCCCCGGCGGTGTACGCCCCGACGCCGGGCAGCGCCAGGAACGCCCTGGGGTCATCCGGGATGCGGCCGCCGTGGCGCTCGACCACCAGCCGCGCCGCCCGGTGCAGATTCCTCGCACGGCTGTAGTAGCCGAGCCCCTGCCAGCACTTTAACACCGCTTCCTCGTCGGAGGCGGCCAGCGCGGCGACATCCGGAAAGCGCTCCAAAAACGCGTGGTAGTACGGGATCACCGTCTCGACGCGGGTTTGCTGCAACATCGTCTCGCTCACCCAGATCCGGTACGGATCCCTTGTTTCTCGCCAGGGCAATCTGCGGTGATGATCCCGGTACCACATGGACAGGATATGAACGATGGACCATTCCCTTGCCAGGTCGGTGGAGGCCATCGACGGAACCGGTGGATTCATGCCTCACGCTCCTGTCAATCAGCTTTTCCGCGGCGGCTGGACCATAAACCGGATGGAGTGCGCGGACATCGGGATGGACACAATATCAGCCGGGAGGTGCTGGCCATGTGGGAACTCGTCGACGGAATGGCTGAACGCGTGCGGCACCGCGTCATGCCCAGGAGACGCAACGGAATGAACACCGTGACCGCGATGGTCGTCGGTGCCAGCGTGGGCATCGCGGTGTGGGAGGCGGTCCGCCGCAGCCGCACGGGCGCGGGCGGAACGATGGGCGCCGCCGCGGCGGAGACGGCGCGGGAGGTCATGGAAAGTCTCGAGGATTAACCGCATCCGGGCCACCGGGTGCGCCACACGTCAGCAGGGGAGGCGGCGTCCGCAGCCTCCCTTTCCCCTTGTGCGGTTGCCGCGACCGGCCCTCTCCGGCGGCGAACCCGGCACAGACACTTATGCCCCGGCACAGATGACCATGCCCCGGCACAGACACGCGCGCCCCGTCACAGGTGCCGCCGGTTGGCGCCGTACTTCTGCTTCCACACCGCGTAGGATAATTTGCTGCGTTTCATCGCGTCGACAAACCGCTGTGTGTTCTCCAGGACGCGTTTGGCTTCCGCCGTGCTCAGTTGCCGAGCCGCCACCGCGGCGCCAAACTCCTCCAGGTCTATCACGTGGTAATACAACCGCTCGTAGATCAGCACATCCACATACATGTCCTCGATGTAGATGTAATCCTGGTCCTCCCAGACCTTGACGAGATCGACATAGTGGTCGAACCGCAGTCTCGGATGTTTCACCGGTGCCCCGTGATTCAGGCAGGTGCTCACGCCGATGCCCCAAGCCGGGTAAATTTCACGCAACTGATGCGTGTATCCCTTTTCCTGCACCGGCCGCCGCATGGTGATGCACCCGGGACGACGGATCAGCCGGTCGTACGTGAAGGGCTGATCGCTTCGGTCAATCCCGCGGTCCTCCCGTTTGTGCAGCCGCTGCACCCGGCCTGGTCTCAACGTCATGCCCTCGCCGCCCTCCTGCACGTGTCAATGTACGGTCCGCCTTCTAGCGTACCACGACCGCGACAGGAGAAACAAGGAAACGGGACCATCCTCATCGCCGTCGGGACCAGCGGGATCGGCCTATCCGGCGCAGCCGTGGCCGCGCACCGGACCATCCCGACGCCCGGCGCCCCTCCGCCCTCCATCCCGGCCCGGCTCGGCGGAGTCCGGGCCGCACGGCGCGCACGCGCATCCGCCTGCGGCGCCGGCGAAGGCGCATCCACAACAGGGCCGCCGGGATGGCCAACACCCCCGCACCGGCCGCGAGCCAGGAGAGAGGGATGGCCGCCACCGGGCGGGCGTAGGTCAGCGAGCTCGGCGTGTGCCCCTCTATCACCACGAACCGCCCGTCGGCGTCGAACAGCCGCTCGTTGGGTGGAAGCAGCACCGTCTGGCCGCCGTTGTAAAACTTGAGATACCCTTCTTCGTCCAGGCCGCCGTACTTCCACTCCCCGATCACCGGCTCACCGATGGTCACCTCGTGATACAGCGGATTGGCCGAGGTCAACGGCAGCAGGAGCCGGACCAGTTCAAACACGGCGGCCGCCGCCAACACGGCCACGAGGACCGTACCGCGCAGCGAGCGCACCCGGGTGCGCGGGCGAAAACGGGTGCTCACACCGGCGTCCCCCCTCGCCATCCTCTTTGTACAAGAGGTATGACACGTCCGCTCGACAAAGAACCCGCCCGGCCTTCCCGGCCGACGGCGGGTCTTGACACGAGCCGGAGACGTCGTCCGGCCGCGGGCGATGGACGCGGGGGGATTTTTTCTCAGGACTCCCTGCTCAACATCTCGCTCAGTTTCGCGATGGCCTGTTCGGCATCCGGCCCCTCCGCCTTGAGCGTGATCTCCTGGCCGTTGGCGATGGCCAGCGACATGATGCCCATGATGCTCTTCGCGTTGACCGATTTGCCGTCCTTTTCCACGTAGATCTCGCTGGAGTACCGGTTGGCCTCCTGCACGAAGAGGGCGGCCGGGCGGGCCAACAACCCCGTGCGCAACCGGACCACCGTCCTGTGCTCCACCATGGAAAGCGCCTCCTCTCCGCCGCGGCCCCGGCGACCGGGACCCACCCTGGTTGGGGAAAGTATACCATGCCTGTCGGCCCGGTCCAATACAAAAAGCCGTCCCACCGCCAAGCTGTCACCGGACGGTCACAGACGGGCTTCGCGCCGTGTGCGTCAAGGCCCCGTACACCCCGCGGGGTGTGCAACCTCCCCAGACCGCCAACCGTCCCTCGCGGCCCCCGGGGCGGGGGCCCGCCGCTCACTCCCCCGCCCGCAGCCGGTCCGCAATCTCCTGCAGCTTCCGAAAGCGGTGATTCAATCCCGATTTGCTGACGCGATGCCCGATGCGCTGCGCCAGCTCCTGCAGATTCGTCTCCGGGTACTGCAGCCGCAGCTGCGCCGCTTCGCGCAGCTTGTCCGGCAGGTGATCCAGGCCCATGCGCTCGTCAATCAGGCGGATGGCATCCAATTGTCGAACCGCCGCGTTGATGGTCTTGTTCATGTTGGCCGTCTCGCAGTTGACCAAGCGGTTGACCTGGTTGCGCATCCCCTTCATGATGCGCACGTCCTCAAAGCGCAACAGCGCCTGGTGCGCGCCGATCACGCTGAGAAACTCGACAATCTTCTCGCCCTCCTTGACGTACACCACGTGCCCGCGTTTGCGGGCGATCACCTTCGCATGCAGACCGTACTCGTTCATCCGCCGCCGGATGCCGTTGGCCTGTTCCGCCGTCTGGCAGCTGATCTCCAGGTGATACGAGGGACTGCCCGGGTCATTGACCGATCCCGCCGCCAGAAACGCCCCGCGCAAAAACGCCCGCCTGCAGCAGGCGCGCGGCCGCCCCGGGTCGACGAGGCGCAACCCCCGGCCCGCCGGAGCCAGCCCGAGCCCCATCCACACCGTGTCCGCGCCCACCGACACGCGCACCGCGTACACGTTGTTCTTCTTCAGGCGCATCTTCTTTCGCACCAGGACCTCCGGGTGCAGATCGAACAGCTCGCGCAGCAGGGTGTAGATGCGCCGCGCGGTGGCGACGTTCTCCGTCTGGATCGTCAGCGCCGGCCGAACCTCCGCACCGGTCCCGCCGCCGTCCACCGCTCCCGGGACCGCGCCGCCGTCCGGTGTGTCCCCGGACACGCCGCCACTGAGCTCGCCGTTCAACAGGACCATCGCCTGCAGCTCCGCCCGCCGGCAGCAGGGCGCCTCCTGTATCAGGGTCAACTCCTTTTTCGTCTGAGCCGCGAATGACACCCGTCTCACCCCCGGTCGGCGTTCATCCGTTCGTAACCGATCAGGCTGACAATCTGTTCCGCAATCAGCCGGCTGTCATGCCGGGCGTAGGTGGCGAAATGGACAAAGTTGCGCGCAATCACCCGCAGACCCAGCCCGTAGAGCGCCTCCACGTCGACCCGCACCGGATAGGCGCCCTGGGCCTGGTACTTCTCCAGCGCCTCCGGGGGCAGGGAGGCGGCGTTGACGAGGATGTAGTCGAACAACCGCCGCCCGACGTGGCGGTAGATCACCTCGACGTGCTCCGACGCGGAATACCCGTCCGTCTCCCCCGGCTGCGTCATCACGTTGCACACGTAGATCTTCTTGGCCCGGCTGGACGCCACCGCATCCGCCAGCCCGGGGACGAGGAGATTCGGCAGGACGCTGGTGTACAGACTCCCCGGGCCAATCACGATGGCATCCGCGTCGCGGATGGCCGACACCACCTCCGGCAGCGGCTGTGCGTCGGCGGGAACCAGTTCCACGCGGGCGATTCGCCCCTGGGCCTGCGGAATCCTCGACTCGCCCTGGACCACGCTGCCGTCCTCCAGCACCGCGCGCAGCACCACGTCCTCGCGGACCGCCGGCAGGACGCGCCCGCGGACCGCCAGGACGCGGCTGGTCTCCCGGATGGCCGACACGAAATCCCCCATGATGTGCGTCATCGCCGCGAGGAACAGGTTGCCGAAGCTGTGCCCGGCCAACCCTTCCCCGGCCGGAAACCGAAACTGCAGCAGCCGCTCCAACAGAGGCTCCGTATCCGCCATGGCGACGAGGCAGTTGCGGATGTCCCCGGGCGGCGGAATCGCCAGATCCGTGCGCAATCGCCCCGAACTCCCGCCGTCGTCCGCCACCGTCACCACCGCCGTCAGATCCACATCGAACTCCTTGAGGCCGCGCAGCACCACCGACAACCCGGTGCCACCGCCGATGGCGACAATCCGCGGCCGGCGCCGCTGGCGCTCCAGCCGCCGCCTGGCCGCGCGCAGCTCGCGCCACCACCCGTAGGCCAACAGAAGCACGGCGAACGCCAGGACCACCGCCGCCAGCGATACGGCCTGTCCGCTCCACCGGACGAGGACCAGCGCCCCGGCCAACATGCCGCAGCCGAAACAGCCGATGGTCCACGCCCACAACCACCAGTGCCGCACCGTTCAGCCCTCCCGGCCGCAGTCGCGGTGTGTCAGATGCGCATCGGTCTTCTCCCGGATGTGCTCATACAGATGTTTGCTGATGGCCACCGAGCGGTGTTTCCCGCCCGTGCAGCCGATGCCGATCACCAGGTGGCTCTTGCCCTCCTTGGTGAACTGGGGGATCAAAAAATCCACCATATCCTCGAGACGGGCGACGAATTCCCGCGTGGCCGGCTGCTGCATGACGTAGTCGTACACCGGAGGGTCCTCGCCGGTGTACGGGCGCAGCGATTCGATGTAGTGCGGGTTGGGCAGGAACCGGACGTCGAACACGAGGTCCGCGTCGATGGGGATGCCGTACTTGAAGCCAAAGGAGATGATGTGCACCGGCAGGCCCCCGCGCGGGTCCGCGAACAGCCGCGCCATCTCGCGCTTGAGCTGCGCGGGCTTCCAGTGCGTCGTGTCAATCACCTGGTCCGCCTCGCGCCGGACCTGTTCCAGGGCGCGCCGCTCCGCCTGGATGCCCTCGAGCAGCCGCGCGCCGTCCACAAACGGGTGGCGGCGCCTGGTCTCCTTGAAGCGGCGGACGAGCGTGGCGTCATCCGCGTCGAGAAACAGCACGTTCAACCGGACGTCCGGCGCCGCGCGCAACTGGCGGACGGTGTCGGTGAACGGTTGAAACAGCTCCCCGCCGCGCAGGTCGCACGCCAATGCGACGCGGCGCACCTGCCCGCTGGACTGACCGACCAGTTCGACGAACTTCGGGATCAGGGCGGGCGGCAGATTGTCGACACAGAAGAAGCCAAAGTCCTCCAGCGCCTGCATCGCGACCGTCTTGCCCGCGCCGGACATCCCGGTGATGACGATGACCCGGATCGGCTCCTTCACGGCCCTCCCCCCTCACCTTTGCATCGGCCGGTCCCGGCCGGCCTCTCGATGTTTCCGGGATCCGTGTCCCCGGCCGCGGGGTCCGTCAGGCCCGCTGCATGGCCAACCGCGCCGCCCCGACCACACCCGCGTCGTTGCCCAACCGGGCGAGCCGCACCGACGTCGCCTCGGCCACCAGACGCTGGGCGTACTCCGAGAACGCCGCTCGGGCCGGGGCGAGCAGGAGATCGCCCGCCTTCGAGACCCCGCCGCCGATGACAATCACGTCAGGATTCAACACCACCGCCGCCTGTGCGAGGCCGAAGCCGAGCCAGCGGGCCGCCGTCTCCATCACCCACCGGGCCGGCTCATGCCCGCTTCGGGCGAGCCGGGCGACGTCCTCCGCGCCGAGGATCCGCTCTTCGGGCGGCAGCAACCCGGCGTCCTGCCGGTCGCGCGCCTCGCGCACGATGGCGGTGGCCGACGCCACGGTCTCCAGGCAACCGGTCTGACCGCAGTTGCACGGCAGGCCCCCCTCGCGTACCACGCGCATGTGGCCGATCTCCCCCGCCATCCCGTTCGCGCCGTGGTGCAACCGGCCGTGGATCACCACGCCGCCGCCGACCCCCGTGCCGACGGTGGCGCAGAGGACCGTCTCCGCCCCCGCGCCGGCACCCGTCCACGCCTCCCCGAGCGCCGCCAGGTTGGCGTCGTTGTCCACCGCCACCGGCAGCCCCAACGCGTCTGCCATCAGGTCGGCCAGCGGGACCCCCCGCCAGCCCAGGTTGATGGCCTCCACGACCTCGCCGCGCGCCAGATCCAAAAAGGCGGGCACGCCGACACCGGCTCCCCGCACCGCACGGCGATCCACGCCCGCCGCATCCGCCATGGCCCGCAGGGTTTCCGCCAGCCGCCGGCACAGATCCTCCGGCCCGCGCTCTGGGTCCGTGGGCAACGCCCGCTTGATCAGCGGGGTCCCCGCGTCGTCCACGAGGGCGGTCTTCACGCTGGTGCCGCCGATGTCAATGCCGAACCACATCTTCGTCGCGCCTCCCCTCCGCCGGGATGGCGCCCTCCGGAAGGTTCGGCTGCATGCGCCAGTCCAACAGCTCCCTGTCCGGCGTGTATGTGAAATTTCCGAAAAACACCGTATCCGAATCGGTTTGAAACGCCCAGAGGGTGTGCTGGATCATCCTCCGATCCCCCTCATCCATCGGCAGGAAGGCCAGGTCCTCCGGCGGGATCAGCGCCAGGGTCCCCTCCTTGCACACCGATTTCATCTGGCCCTCCACGCGTTCGGCGGAAAACTGCGCAATCAGCCGATGGGATTCACCCTCCGGCCCCAGTTCTCGCAACAGGTGGACGCCCCGAAGCTTCAGGCCCTCGACCCGGAGCCCGGCTTCCTCCCACATCTCGCGGCGGGCCGCGTCGGGCCACGCCTCAAACGGCTCCACCTTGCCGCCCGGGAGCACCCACCAGCCTCGGCGCGGCTTTTGCAGCATGACCACCCTGCCGCCGATCTGCGCGAAGCAATTGACGATGATGAGCACGACAGGTCACCTCGCCGCCACCGGGTATCCCGCGCCGCCGCGCGTGCGACGCCGCGCGTCGCGCGGGCAGGCATGATGAAGCGTACGCACGCCCGCGGGTCGCCGACACCGCGGTCGGCTCCACCGGTAAGCATACCATTCCCGTCGGCGTAAAAAAAGTTGGCGCCTGTCCGGCGCCGGAAGCGAGTGTATATTGAAAAGGGGGTCAAATGTGATGCATCTTCATCATACAACCGGGGTGTTTCATTTGTGTTACACGCGAATTAAAATCGTGTGACATTCACGATTCGGCGAGAAACACTCGGGTGTCTCCCTCCCGTCGCGTCCGTCCCCTTTTGTCCAGAAATTCGAGGATCGCGAGCGCCATGCGCCGCCCGCAACCGAGCGCGTCCCGGGCCTGGCCGATGGCAAACGGCCCCTGTTCCCGATACAGCGCCCGCAGGCGAGCCTCCGCGTCGGCCAGCACCCGCCCGCCGATCCACAGCCCCGGTTCCAGTTCCACCGCGTCTCCCCGCGCCTGGACGTAGCGCAACAGCTGCGCGGCGACTCGATCCCGCTTCGGAAAACGCCGCACGAGGTCCGCTTCCGAACTTCCCGCCAAGCCGGCCGCCTCGAGCGCGGACAGCAGTTGCAGGCGGATGTCCTCCTCCTCTGGCGTCAGGACCACCCGGTGCCCCGCGCGGCGGATCCCGGGCCCATCCGTCTCCCACCGCCCCCGGCGTACGCCTTCCTGGATGAGCCAATCCAGGTCCCGGGGTCCGAGCGGGCCCAAAATGCCCGCCGCGCCCGCGGTGAGCACCTCCCCCTTCGGAACCCAATCCGCGAAGCGGTGCTTGCGGTGAATCTCCTGCAAGCGTCGTTCCAAGGCGGTCAGGGCGTCCTCCACGGCCTCGGACACCAGGCTGCCGCCGGGCAGTTGCACGAGTCGCCCTTCGCGCCGAAGCCCATCGAGGATCTCCGCCGCCTCCGCCTCCGTCACCCCGAGCGCCGCGGAGGCGGTGCGCGGGGTCAACAGGCGGCCGTCCCGGCCCAGGGCCAGCAGCCGATCCCGCGGTGTCGCATCCGCCCGCGCCCGGAGCATCTCGAGGATGTGCGCGCGTTTGCGGCGATGCAGCCGGTCCGGCGCCGGATCGAGCACACGGCCGCCGCCCAGGGTCACCACGGGCGAGTAGCTGCGCAGGACGAACGCATCCCCCGTCTCCGCCACCAATGGGCGGTCGAGCAACAGCTGCGCCAGCGTCCGGCCGCCGTTTGGCACCTCGTCGCCGTCGAGGAGCAGGGCGCGGCCGACGGCCTCCGCCGTGCCCAGATGCACATGGACGCGATCCCGGTGGCGCAACCCCCGCTCGTAATCGGCCAGCACCTCGATGGACACATCCAGCAACTTCGAGGAGACGAGCGTCCCCTGCGCCGCCAGGGTGTGACCACGCGTCACCTCGGCCCGGTCCACGCCCGTGAGGTTGAGGGCCGCGCGCTGGCCGGCGACCGCGCGCGACACCGGTCGGCCGTGGACCTGCACCGCCCGGACCCGCACCGTCCGGCGGCCGGGGAGCAGTTCCAACACCTCTCCCTGCTGCACCGTCCCACGCCACACCGTGCCGCTGACCACCGTTCCGTGGCCGGGGATCACGAACACCTTGTCCACCGGTAGCCGAAAGGCCCCCGCCGCGTCGCGTCCCGGGAGGTCGGCGGCGAGATCGTGCAGAACCTGGCGCAGCCGATCCACGCCTTCCCCGGTGCGGACGCTCGTCCGAATCATGGGCGCCTCGGCGAACACCGTGCCGGAGAGCTCCTCCCGGATCAGGCCGGGCGCCACTTCCAGCCACTCCGCGTCCGCCAGATCCGCCTTGCTCAGCGCCACCACCCCCTGCCGGACGCCGAGCATCTGCAAGATCGCCACGTGCTCCCGCGTCTGCGGCATGACGCCTTCACGGATGTCAATCACGAGCAGCGCCAGGTCCACCCCCGCCGCGCCCGCGACCATGTTGCGGACGAATCGCTCGTGCCCCGGGACATCAACCACGCCAATCCCGACGCCGTCCGGAAAGTACAGGGGCGCGAAGTCGATGTCGATGGAGATGCCGCGCTCCCGCTCCTCCTTGAGCCGGTCCGTGTTCTTCCCGGTGAGCGCCTCGACCAACGCGGTCTTCCCGTGGTCGATGTGACCCGCGGTGCCCACGATGGCAAACCGCTCCACCCGACGACCCTCCTTCAGGCCTTATGGCATGGTGACAAAGTAACAGCTGAGTTTTCCCGCCGCCTTGCTCAGCGCGGACACGGAGACGTGGAACCACTGAGCCACGTCCTTCTGCCGCACCGGCTCGTTGTGGCGCTTGAGCACCGCGTACACCAGGGCCGCCATCCACACCTCCGGTTTTCCCACCGCGCGCTCGGTGCGCTGGAAGGCGTGCCGCAGATACCCCACCCAGGCGCGTTTCGCCTCCGCCGCGTACCGGCTCTTGCGATGCTCCCGGAGCCACTCGGTGACGCGGTCGAGCACCTGGCGCCAGGCGGGATCGACCGAGAGGATCACGTCCTTCGGGATGTCGCTCATGCGCACCGACACCAGCTCACCGTCGCGCCACAGTTCAATTCGTCCGCGCGCGCCCATGCGCTGGAGCGCGTGCAGTGCGGCCGCCTGCTGCGGCACGGCGATATCCTGGCGGCGCAGAAACGCGCGCAGGGCCTTCTCCGCGTCCGCGTCCGCGATGATGGCGAGGATGCGAATCACCGCCCGCTGGGTGTCCTCGCCCCCGTGGCGCAGTCCCCAGTACAGAGAGGCGCGCAGCAACGGATCGTTGCGCCATGCCGCCGGATCCCCGGAGGCCAGGCGCTCCTTCATCTTGGCGAACTGCGCCTCGATGGGCAGCTCGTACTGATAGCTGACGCGCATGTACCGCTGTCCGTGGCGCTCGGCGCGATCGAGCATTTTCAGATAATGATCCGCCACCTCCGCCAGGCCGGGGCGCTGGCTGAGCGTCTTCCACCACCGGCGGGCGGTGGCGTACCGCCCGCAGTTGGCCGCGGCCGCCGCCAGGGCGTGCACGATGGCCGGGTCGGGGTCCCCGGCGAGACGAACCAGCTTCGCGAACACGGCGTACGCCGCCTCGTGGTCTCCGACCAACCCGAGGGTGGTTCCCACCTTGGCCGCGTGATCATAGTGCAGCGGAAAGATCTTGCGCAGTTTGGACAGACATTCGTGGTACCGGTCCCGCGGTCCGAGGTGCGCCGAGAACACGGTCAGATTGCACAGGGCGTGCACATTGTTCGGATGCGCGTCGAGGACCTGCTCGGCCAGCGCCAGGGCCCGGTCGTACTGTCCGGTGTAGTAGTAGGCGAGCGACAGGTTGTTGGCGGCCGCGGTGTTCTCCGGTTCCTGCGCCGTGATGCGCTCCAGCCACTCGACGGCCGCCTCGAACTGCCCTTCCTCGAGCAGATGCCGCCCGTCGCGCTTGGCATCCGCGCGCTCCTTGCGCCGCTGCTCCGCCTGCCACCGGGCGTACGCCCTGCCGCCGCCGAATTCGTCCATCAGGATGTCGAGCATCTCCACCGCTTCCTGCGCGTACTCGCCGTCCGGATCCGCATCCAGGTAGCGGAGGACGTACTCTTCGGCGGTCTCGTAGTCCCCCATGTTGGCGTAGTTGTTGGCGAGGTAAAACTGGCACTCGGCCATGGTCGGGTCCAGGTGGCGTAGAACGTGGAGCAACACCTCGTTGGACGCCTCGAAATCGCCGAGTTCGGAGAGGACCCCCGCCAGATTGCAGTAGTTCACCGGGTTGTCCGGCTCGACCTCGACCGTCCGGCGAAACGCTTTGAGCGCGCGCCTGAGGTCATTTCGTTCGAGATAGCGGACCCCACGTTCGAAGAAAAACGCCGCGTCCTGGCGCAGGGAGATCACATTGCTCTGACGTCCGCGGCGCCGACCCGTCTGGGAATTTCGTTCCATGGGAGCACCCCCTCACCGTCCGGTTGTAAGGTATTGAAAGTATATCACAGCGCGCGGAAGGGATGAAGTTCACGGGCCCGGATGGCCGTGCTATAATAATTGAATTCGGACCTGGTATTGGAACTGTTGAGGTGACGCCATGTACGAGCAAAAGCTGGTTTTGGCCGGGCTTGTGGCGGACCGGCTCGGGCTTGAATCCGAAGCGGTCTGGTCTGCCATCGAATATCCGCCCGACCCGAAATTGGGCGATCTCGCCCTGCCCTGCTTCCGGTTCGCAAAAGCGCTGCGCAAACCGCCGCAGGCCATCGCCGCGGACGCCGCGGAGGCCCTGCGGTGCTCAGGCGCCTTCGCCAACGTGGAGGTCGCGGGCGGCTACGTGAACGTCACGCTGCGGCGGGGCGCGGTGGCCGCCGAGGTGATTGGCCAGGCGCAGCGGGATGTGACAGGGCTGTTTTCACGGCGCCGGCACACCGGACGGCGCGCGGCGGTGGACTATTCGTCGCCGAACATCGCCAAGCCGTTCGGGGTCGGCCATCTGCGATCCACCATGATCGGCCAGTCCATCTGCCGGCTGCTGGCCGAGGACGGGTACGAGGTCATCGGCATCAACCACCTCGGCGACTGGGGGACGCAGTTCGGCAAGAACATCGTTGCATACCTGAAGTGGGGCGACGAGGAGACGGTCCGCCGCGACCCGGTGAAGGAGCTGTTCCGCCTGTACGTCCGCTTCCACGAGGAGGCGAAGGAACACCCCGAGCTCGAGGACGAGGCGCGCGCCTGGTTCAAGCGCCTGGAGGACGGCGACGAGGAGGCCACCCGCCTGTGGAAATGGTTCATCTCGGAGAGCCTGAAGGCATTTGAACAGACGTATCGCCGGCTCGGCGTGCGGTTCGACCATTACCTCGGCGAGAGCTTTTACAACGATAAGATGGACGCCGTGGTCGACGAGCTGCGGCAGCGGGGCCTGTTGGCGCAGAGCGAGGGGGCCGAGGTGGTGGATCTGTCCGCCTACAACATGCCTCCCTGCATCATCCGCAAGTCGGACGGCGCCACCATCTACGCCACGCGCGATCTGGCGGCGGCCCTCTACCGGCACGATGTGCTCGGAGCGACCGACCTCATCTACGTGGTCGGCGCGGAGCAGAAGCTGCACTTCGCGCAGGTGTTCAAGGTGCTGGAGCTGATGGGCCGCGGCTGGGCGCGTCACTGCCATCACGTGGCCTTCGGGATGATGAAATACAACGGCGAGCGGCTGTCGACGCGCCGCGGCAAGGTGGTGTACCTCGAGGAGGTGCTCGAGCGCGCCGTCGAGGAGGCCCGGGCCATCATTGAGGAGAAAAACCCCGGCCTCGAGGACAAGGATCGGGTCGCGGAGGCGGTGGGCATCGGAGCGGTGGTGTTCAACGACCTGAAGAACAACCGTCTGCACGACGTGGACTTCCGCTGGGAGGACGTGCTGAACTTCGATGGTGAGACCGGCCCGTACGCCCAGTACACGCACGCCCGCGCCTGCAGCGTGCTGCGCCGTGCGGAGGCCGAGGGTCTGTCGGCCGCCGCGCCGCCGGTGTTGGCGGACGACCTGTTGGCGCAGTCCGAGTGGCTGTTGGTCCACCAGCTGGCGCAGTCGAATGAATGCCTGGAACGGGCCGTCGACGGCTTCGATCCGTCGGTCATCGCCCGCCACGTCCTCGACGTGTGCCACGCCTTCAACCGATTCTACCACGACGCCCCCATCCTCGGCGCGGAAGGCGACGTGCGGCGGTTCCGGCTGGCCTTGACGGACGCCACCCGGCGCGTGTTGGCACACGGGTTGTACCTGCTCGGACTGGAGGCGCCGGAGGCGATGTGACCTCTCATGTGACCTCTCCGCTCCCGCCTCCCGGCACCATCCGGAACAACGAGGGCCTCCCGGGGATTCCCCCAGGAGGCCCTCGTCCGTCCACCCTCATTTCCGATGCGGCTCTCCCACGCGGCGCGGGAGGGACCACATCCTGGCTCGGCCCGGCCCGGGCGGCGGTGTCCCGGCCACGCGCCCGGACCAAGTGGGTCACATGTACGGCCGCGGGTTGACGGCGCGTCCGCCGATGCGCACCTCGTAGTGCAGGTGCGGCCCCGTCACATTGCCCGTCGCCCCGGAGTAGCCGATGAGCTGGCCCTTGGCCACGCGCTGCCCCGGCTGGACCGCGGTGCGCGACAGATGCCCAAAGACGGTCTCGATGCCATTCCCATTGTCAATCTTCACCCAGATGCCGTAGCCGCCGCTGTTCCAACCGGCGTCCTCGACGGTGCCGTTGTTGGTGGCGTAGACCGGGGTTCCGATGGGACACCCGATGTCCACCCCCGGGTGAAACTCTCCGCCGCCGAGCCTGCGATAGCCGAATCCGGACGTGATCAGATACGACGGCGACGGCCACACCCAGTCGCCGTCGGCGACGCCGGTGTTCGTACCCCGTTTGGCGACCGCCTGGGTCGGTTCGGTGACCACCTGTTTGCTGACGATCTCGCTGTCCACCAGTTGCCCGTTGATGAAACGCTCGCGGATCTGCTCCTTGGCCACCCCCGGTTTCCCGGGCGTGATCACCTTCACCTGGCCCTTGGCCATCCGGCTGTCCTCCACATACCGTGTGGTGTAGGGCAGGCTGACGGTCTTCGTCACCGTCTCCTCGGCCTCCACCTGCAACAGCGGGCCCGCGTCCGGCGCGCCCACCCCGGCGCTCGTTCCGGCCGTCGGGTCGGCGGTCCCCGCACGAGCCGACAGGGCCGCTTTGAGGGCCGAGGTCTCCCCGCGCCCGGAGAGCCGTGTCCCGCCGCGATGCAACAGGACGCCCGCCGCCGCCTGCGGCGACAGGATGTTGGAGATGGCCGTCTCCACCGGCACCAGCGTCACATCGCCGACGAACCGGACCGAGGCTTTGTTCGTCAACTTGGCCGGAGTCAGGGCATCGCGAACGGTGTCGAGCACCTGATTGGCCTCGTCGGCTGTCCGCGTGTACACCAGCGGCTTTCCGTTCAGGGCAATCGCCACGGCGTCCGTGGGCATGGACGCCACGGTCTCCCAGTCGTATCCCTCCGCCACGTGCGTGTACAGAGGGGCAAAACGCACATCCACATGGTACCCAAGCGCAATCCGCTGCATCGCTGTCGTTGTCGTCGGGTCATTGGGAACCATGCCGACATACGTCCCGTCGGTGTACACCCGCATCCACGCCTGCGTCTGCCCGACGTGCGCGATGGCGGTGTACGAACCGCCCAGCAGCACCGCCGCCCCGGCGGCCGACGCGACGGCCAGCCGCGGATGGGAGACGCGCTGCCACTGTTCCTTCCAGTAGGTCTTCCATTCCGTCCATTGGCGGATCCATCTCTGTCTGGCCTGCGTACGCCATGTGTGTATCCAACCCGCCTGTGGCGCGGCCGGTTTGTATCCGGTCTCGCGGCGGGCGGTGGTCCAATCCACAAACAACCCCTCCCCGTCGGCCTCTGTGCCTGTACAACGGCCGAGGGAGGGAATTCGACACGGTCCGTCAAAATCCTGCCCCGTTCGATATTTTGACAAGAGTGAAGGGACGGTCCACCGTCAGTCCGCGTCCATCTGTTCCTCGATGGCATCCGCCAACTGGTCCGAAAACTGCTGCGCCGCGTTGATGCCGAGCTGCTTGAGGCGGTGATTCATCGCCGCCACCTCGATGATGACCGCCAGGTTCCGGCCCGGGCGGACCGGTATGGTCAATGACGGCAGATCCGTGTCGAGGATGCGGACCGTCTGCTCGTCGATGCCCAGCCGGTCGTACGCCACATCGTCGCGCCACGCCTCCAGGTGGACGACCATCGCCAGCTTCTTGTGCGTGCGCACCGCGCCGGCGCCGAACAGGGTCATGGCGTTGAGCACGCCGAGCCCGCGGATCTCGAGCAGGTACTGCAACAGGGCCGGCGCGGTGCCGACCAGGGTGTTGTCGGACACCTGGCGGATGATCACGGCGTCGTCCGCCACCAGGCGGTGACCGCGCTTGATCAGCTCGAGCGCCGTCTCGCTCTTGCCAATGCCGCTCGATCCGGTGATCAGGATCCCGATCCCGTACACATCGACGAGCACGCCGTGCACGAGCGTCTCGGGCGCGAGGCGCTCCTCGAGAAACGTGGAGATGACGGACGCCGCGCGCGTCGTCACGAGATTCGTTCCCAGCACCGGCAGGCCGCGGACCGACGCCTCCCGCAACAGGGCGTCCGGCGGCGTCTCGCCGCGCGTCACGACGACGCAGGGCGTCTGCTCGTAGGAGCAGAACGCGAACACGCGCAGCGCCTGCTCACGGCTGTCCATGCCGCGCAGAAACGACAGTTCCGTGCGGCCCAACAGCTGAATGCGCTCCGCGGCGTGATAACGGAGATAGCCGGCCAGGGCGAGCCCTGGCCGGTTGATGTCGACCGTCATGATGGGACGATTCAGGTTTGCGTCCGGGTTGAACACGCGCAACCCGAGGCCGCTGATCAACTCATGGACAGGTACGGATCGTGGTGTGCTCATCTCACGGCCGCCGGCTCTGCGGCGAACGGAACAGCCTCCTCCGTCTCGGGATGGAAGATGTGAACCTTGTTCAGGTCGGGCGCCAAACGCAACGTCTCGCCCGGATGGACGTCGTGGCGGGCGCTTACGCGCGCGACCAGCGATTGGCCGGACACGTCGACGTGCAGGTACAGTTCCGAACCCATGTGCTCCACGACCTCGACGCGCCCATGGATCACCGCGTCCGGATACGTCTGCAGGGTCAGGTCGTCGGAATGCAGGTCCTCGGGGCGCACGCCGAACACCACCGGCCCCCCGACGACGCCCGCGTGGCGCAGCGCCGGGTAGCGGCCCTCCGGCAGCTGAACGGACATGCCGGGCGCGCGGAACGTGATCTTGCCGCCTTCCTCGACCAGGTCCCCGCGGATGAAGTTCATCGCGGGCGATCCGATGAACCCGGCCACGAACATGTTCCTGGGGTGATTGTACACCTCCTGCGGCGTCGCTTCCTGCTGAATCACCCCGTCGCGCATGACCACAATGCGGTCGCCCATGGTCATGGCCTCCGTCTGGTCGTGCGTCACATAGATCACCGTCGTCTGAATGCGCTGATGCAGTTTGCGGATCTCGGCGCGCATCTGCACGCGCAGCTTGGCGTCCAGGTTGGACAGCGGCTCGTCCATCAGGAACACCTGCGGTTCGCGGACGATGGCGCGCCCGAGCGCCACGCGCTGGCGCTGGCCGCCGGAGAGCGCCTTCGGCTTGCGATCGAGAAGATGCTCGATGTCGAGAATTTTTGCCGCCGCGCGGACGCGTTGATCGATCTCGGCCTTGGGCATCTTCCGCAGCTTCAGTCCGAAGGCCATATTCTGATACACCGTCATGTGCGGATAGAGCGCGTAGTTCTGGAACACCATCGCGATATCCCGGTCCTTCGGCGCCACGTCGTTCACCCGGCGGTCGCCGATGTACAGATCCCCCGAGGTGATGTCCTCCAGCCCCGCGATCATGCGCAGCGTCGTCGTCTTGCCGCAACCGGACGGCCCGACGAAGACCACGAACTCCTTGTCCTGAATGTCGAGATTGAAATCCTTCACGGCCACGAACTCGTTGCTGTACTTCTTGTACACGTGCTGCAGCTGCACTCGCGCCACGCCGCATCCCTCCATAAAACGCTTTCATCGACGGCGCAAACGAACGCCGGGATGGCCCTGCGCCCAGTGTACCATGGGCGGGGCGGGCCGGAGGACGGGCATCGTGCACCCGTTTTCCGCGGCTGTCATGTGCAGGTTGCCGCACCATCCCGGGGTTCCCCCGTCCCCTCCGGGGTTCGGTGCAGCAGCCACAGCACCATCGCGTCGTGGAAATTGCGCACGTCGTACCCCGTCTGCTGACGGATGCGCTCGATCCGATTCATCAGGGTGTTCCGGTGCAGATACAGCAGGCGCGAGGCCTCGCTGACGTTGAGGTTCGCGCGCACCATGCCCTCGAGCGTCTCCGCGGCCTCGCGGTTCAGCCGCACGCCCCCAGAGGGCGCCCGCTGCGACACCGCCTCCACAAACCTCATTCGCGCAGCGGCGGGCGCCGCGTCCCACAGGTGTGCCACCGGATCGGCCCCCCAGAGATACACCCTCGGTTGCCCGGAGCACTCCTGAACGCGCAGCGATTCCGCCAACGTGGTCACACCCCGCCGCCAGGCGCCGGGGTGATCCATGCGAACCCCCGCCGCCGCGCGCGCCGAAACCCATGCGTCCGCGGCCAGGACGTCGACGAGGCCGGCGAGGTGATGCGCGAGGGTTTTCTGCGTCGCGGAATCCTCAAAGCCTTCGACCGCGGCGGATCTGCGCTCCACCGGGCCGGCCGGCGACGCGCCCGGGTCCACGTCCGGCGCGGGGATCACCAGAACCGCCAACCACCCCGTTCGAAGCGGGGTCCAGCCGACCACGTGGTGCCTGGCCAGTTCCGCCAGCACCCGGCGCCCGGCGCCGCCGCCCGCGTCCCCTTCCATCCACAGGCCGGCCAGATGGGATGGAAAGGGGATCTCCTCGTCCGGCCAGGCGAGCGTCTCCGGCAGGCGGTCGGTGGCCCCGGCCTCCACGGCGTGCGCGATCCACGCGAGCGCCGCGTCCCGCCACGCCTGCCGCCTCGCCGCGTGCGCCTGGCGGATCGTCCAGGCGAGCGCCGCCCGGGCGTCGGGATGGCCTGGCCAACCCGGAAAGCCAATCTCCCCCGCCCAGCCGAGGGACAGGCGCCACTCACCCTCATCCAGGCGCCATTGTCCCACCGGAGCCGGACGCGCCATCCGCCCGTCCGCCGGGGCCGGCCCCGCGTCCCACCGACACCACCGCCACGCGCACCCCAGCACAGGCGTCCAGGCGCGCAGCGGCGCCTCCCACCAAGCGTCGGGCTTCATACGCTTCTCCGCACCGGTTCCGCGGCCGCCGGTCCGCCCTTGGCCCGGGCGCGATCGCGCGCCAGGATGGGCCCCAAAAACCGGCCCGTGTGCGAACGCTTCGATTTGGCGATCTGCTCCGGCGTGCCGGTGGCCACCACCTGCCCGCCGCCGGAACCGCCCTCCGGACCGAGGTCGATGATGTGATCCGCCGTCTTGATGACATCCAGGTTGTGCTCAATCACCAGCACGGTGTCTCCGTTGTCCACCAAACGGTGCAGCACCACCAGCAGCTTTTCAATGTCCGCCACGTGCAGTCCCGTCGTCGGCTCATCGAGGATGTACAGCGTCCGGCCGGTGCTGCGCCGGTGCAGCTCGGAGGCGAGTTTGACGCGTTGCGCCTCGCCGCCCGACAGCGTCGTCGCCGGCTGACCCAGTTTCATGTACCCGAGGCCCACATCCGAGAGGGTCTGCAGCTTGCGCGCGATGCGCGGGATGTTTTCAAAGAAGGCGATGCCGTCGTCCACCGTCATATCGAGCACGTCCGCGATGCTCTTCCCCTTGTATTTGACCTCCAGCGTCTCGCGGTTGTACCGTTTGCCCTTGCACACCTCGCACGGCACGTACACATCCGGCAAAAAGTGCATCTCAATCTTGATGATCCCGTCGCCCCGGCACGCCTCGCACCGCCCGCCGCGGACGTTGAAGCTGAAGCGGCCCTTGCGGTACCCGCGCATCTTCGCCTCGTTGGTGCTGGCGAACAGGTCCCGGATGTCGTCGAAGACGCCCGTGTACGTGGCCGGGTTCGATCGCGGGGTGCGGCCGATGGGCGATTGGTCGATGTCCACCACCTTGTCGAGGTGTTCGAGCCCCTCGATGGCCTCGCACGCCCCCGGCCGGACCCGGGCGCGATTGAGGTCCCTGGCGAGCGATTTGTAGATCACCTCGTTGACCAGCGTCGACTTGCCGGACCCCGACACCCCCGTCACGCACGTGAACAGGCCGATGGGGATGTCGACCGTCACGCGCTTGAGGTTGTTCTCCGTCGCGCCGACGACGCGCAGGAACCGGCCGTCCGGCTGCCGGCGCTGCTCCGGAACCGGGATGAACCGGCGGCCCGAGAGATACTGGCCCGTGAGCGACCGTTCGTCGGCCATGATCTCCTCCGGCGTCCCGGCGCTGACCACCGTCCCCCCGTGCACCCCGGCCCCCGGGCCCATGTCGATGATGTGATCCGCCGCGAGCATCGTGTCCTCGTCATGCTCCACCACAATCAGGGTGTTGCCGAGATCGCGCATGTGCTCCAACGTCCGGATCAGTCGCTCGTTGTCGCGCTGGTGCAATCCGATGCTCGGTTCATCGAGGATGTACAGCACCCCGGTCAGGCTCGACCCGAGCTGCGTCGCCAACCGGATCCGCTGCGCCTCGCCCCCGGACAGCGTCCCGGCCGACCTGGCCAACGTGAGATACTCCAGGCCGACGTCGCGCAAAAACCCGAGGCGCGCCTCAATCTCGCGCAGGATCAGGCGGGCGATGGCCTGTTCCTTCTCGCTCAGGGACAGCCCCCGGAAGAACTCGAGCGCTTCCGTCACCGACAGCTCCGTCACCTCGGCGATGTTGCGGCCGCCGACCCGCACCGCGAGGCTCTCCGGCCGCAGGCGCCGCCCCTTGCACGCCTGGCACGGATGCGCGGTCATGAACCCCTCGATGAATTCGCGAATCGACTCCGAGGCGGTGTCCCGGTACCGCCGCTCCAGGTTGGGGATGACCCCCTCGAAGGGGATCTCGGTGGTCTTCACCTGGCCGAATTCGTTCTCGAACGTGAACCGGATGCGCGACCCGTCCCCGTACAGCAGTCGATTCAGCTGTTCCTCCGGGATCTCGGAGACCGGAACGTCCATCGGAATCCCGTAGGAACGGCAGGCGGCCGCCAGAAGCTGCGGATAGTAGGTGGAGGTCGATCCGGTCCAGGGCGCGATGGCCCCCTCCTCCAGCGTCACGCTGCGGTCGGGGATCACCAGATCCGGGTCCACCTCCATGTGGACCCCGAGGCCGCTGCACGACTCGCACGCCCCGAACGGGCTGTTGAACGAGAACATGCGCGGCGCCAGCTCGCCGACGCTGAACCCGCAGTTGGGGCAGGCGTTGTTCTGGCTGAACAGCAGTTCCTCGCGGCCGATGATGTCAATCAGCACCAATCCACCGGCCAACCCGAGCGCGGTCTCCAGCGAATCCGCGAGGCGGCTGGCCACATCCGGGCGCACGATGATGCGGTCGACCACCACCTCGATGTTGTGCTTTTTGTTCTTCTCCAGCGAGATGGCGTCCGCCACCTCGCGGACCTCGCCGTCCACGCGCACCCGGACGTAGCCGTTCTTGCGGATGTCCTCGAACAGCTTCTGGTGTTCGCCCTTGCGGCCGCGGACCACCGGCGCCAGGACCTGCAACCGCGTGCCCTCCGGATATTCCATCACCCGGTCCACCATCTGCTCGACGGTCTGCGAGGCGATGGGGATCCCGCATTTGGGACAGTGCGGGTGGCCCACCCGGGCGAACAGCAGCCGCAGATAGTCGTAGATCTCCGTCACCGTGCCCACGGTCGATCTCGGGTTTCGGCTGGTGGTCTTCTGATCAATCGAGATGGCGGGCGACAACCCCTCAATGCTGTCCACATCCGGCTTGTCCATCTGCCCGAGAAACTGCCGGGCATAGGCCGACAACGACTCGACGTACCGACGTTGCCCCTCCGCGTAGAGGGTGTCGAAGGCCAACGACGATTTGCCCGACCCGCTCAGCCCGGTGATGACGACGAACCGGTTGCGCGGGATGGTCACGTCGATGTTTTTCAGATTGTGGGCGCGCGCGCCCTTGATCACGATGGCGTCCCGGCTCACGCGTCTCTCACCTGCCCTCCTGCGAGCGGGGCGGCCCGCCGCCGGGCCGCCCGCCCTCCGATTTTCCCGTCGTCCTCCCGCCCGGCGGCACGCCCGGCTCCACGGTACTCGCTCCGCATCAGCCGGCGCGCTCCGACAGCTCGATGATCAGATCGCGCAACTCCGCCGCCCGCTCGAACTGCAGTTCCTTCGCGGCGGCCTTCATCTCCGCCTCCAGCTTCGCAATCAGCTGGCGGCGCTCCTTGGCCGACATCTGTCTCGCGCGCTCCGCGACCGAGACATACTCCGACTTCGTCTCGGCGGCCTTGGTCGCCTCGATGACATCGCGCACCGCCTTCTGCACCGTCTGCGGGGTGATGCCGTGCGCCTCGTTGTACGCCATCTGCTTGCGCCGGCGCCGCTCGGTCTCCTCGATGGCGACGCGCATCGACTCCGTGATCTGATCGGCGTACATGATCACCTTGCCGTTGGCGTTGCGGGCGGCGCGCCCGATGGTCTGGATCAGCGAGCGCTCCGCGCGCAAAAAGCCCTCCTTGTCGGCGTCGAGGATGGCGACCAGCGACACCTCGGGCAGATCCAGCCCCTCGCGCAACAGGTTGATGCCCACCAGAACGTCGAAGACGCCGAGGCGCAGCTCGCGCAGGATCACCATGCGCTCGATGGTCTTGATGTCCGAGTGCAGATAGCGGACCTTGATGCCGAGTTCCTTCAGGTAGTCCGTCAGGTCCTCCGCCATCTTCTTCGTCAGGGTGGTGACCAGCACCCGCTCGTCGCGCCGGATGCGCTGGTGGATCTCGCCGACGAGATCGTCAATCTGACCCTGGATCGGGCGGACGACCACCTCCGGATCGAGCAGGCCCGTCGGCCGGATGATCTGCTCCACCCGCCGCTGTTCGTGCTCAATCTCGTACGGACCGGGCGTGGCCGACACGTACACCACCTGACCGATGCGCTGTTCGAACTCCTCGAACGTCAGCGGCCGGTTGTCCGCCGCCGACGGCAGGCGGAACCCGTACTCAATCAGGGTCTCCTTGCGTGAACGGTCGCCGCCGTACATGCCGCGGATCTGCGGCAGGGTCACGTGCGACTCGTCGATGAAGGTGACGAAGTCCTCGGGGAAGTAGTCGAGCAGGGTGTGCGGCGGTTCCCCGGCCGCTCGGCCCTCCAGGTGGCGGGAGTAGTTCTCGATGCCGGAGCAGAATCCCATCTCCTGCATCATCTCGATGTCGTACATCGTGCGCTGCTCCAGGCGCTGGGCCTCCAGCAGCTTGTTCTGGGCCCGCAGCTCCGCCAGCCGCTCCGCCAGCTCCTCCCGGATGCGCTGGATCGCCCGTTCCAGTCGGTCGCGCGAGGTGACGTAGTGCGACGCCGGATAGATGCCCACGTGCTCGCGCACCCCGAGGATCTCGCCGGTCAGGACGTCGATCTCGGTGACGCGCTCAATCTCATCGCCGAACAGCTCGACCCGTATGGCCTGTTCACCGCGCGACGCGGGGAAGATCTCGATGGTGTCCCCGCGCACGCGGAAGGTCCCGCGGGTGAAGTTGATGTCGTTGCGCTCGTACTGCATGTCGACGAGCCTGTGCAGGATCTCCTCCCGGCTGCGCACCATCCCCGGGCGCAGCGACAGCACATGGTGGCGGTACTCGTCCGGCGAACCCAGGCCGTAGATGGCCGACACGCTCGCGACGACAATCACGTCCCGCCGCTCCAAGAGCGACGCGGTCGCCGAGTGGCGCAGTTTATCAATCTCGTCGTTGATCTTGGCGTCCTTCTCGATGAACGTGTCCGTCGACGGGATGTACGCCTCCGGCTGGTAGTAGTCGTAGTAGCTGACGAAATATTCGACCGCGTTGTGCGGGAAGAACTCTTTGAACTCCGCCGCCAGCTGGGCGGCGAGCGTCTTGTTGTGCGCAATCACCAGCGTCGGCCGGTTGATCCGGGCGATCACGTTGGCCATCGTGAACGTCTTGCCCGACCCGGTGACCCCGAGCAGGGTCTGGTGACGCAGACCCTGGTCCAGGCCGTCGACCAGCTCGGCGATGGCCTGCGGTTGATCCCCTCTGGGCTCGTATTCCGACACCAGCTCAAAACGGCCATCCTTCGCAGACATCGGGATCGCCCCTCACATCCTGGTCCCGGTGAGCACACCGGTCCTGGAAACATCATATCCCAGTTATCTTACCACACATACCAGAACGGGAACAAATGTTCTCACCGGGCGGTGTTGGCAATGCCCTGGGCGTCGGTGCGCAGGATGACAATGTTGACTCGGCGGTTCATCTGTCGGTGGGCCTCCGTGTCGTTCGGCGCGACCGGGTGGTACTCCCCGTAACCCACCCCGCTCAACCGGTCCGGCTGAACGCCGGCGCCCGCGAGAAAATGCACCACGCCGATGGCGCGCGCCGCCGACAGCTCCCAGTTGGAGGGAAACTCGGGGGTGTGGATGGGTTGATTGTCGGTGTATCCCTCGACCACAATCGGGTTGTCAAGCGTCTGCAGAAACGGGACCAACCCCTTCAACAGATCCCGCGCCTGCGGTTTGATGGTCGCCTGCCCGGTGTCGAACAACACCACGTCGCGGAGCGTGATGCGCACCCCCCGCGGTTCGTTGGCAATGGAAACGTTCTCCTGCAGGTGATGCTGCTCGATGTAGGCCTTGACCTGGTTGTAGAGGTTGTCCAGCTCCTGGTCGTGGAGTTGCTGGGAGGCGCCGGTGTTGGTCTTGCTCCCCTGGTCGGTCGGATTGGCGGGCACCACCAGCCCCGTCTTGCCGAGATTTTTAAGCGGGATCTCGTGGTCCTGGTGCAGTGCGGCCGCCAGCGACTGCTGCAGGGTCATGAATTTCGCCACGTCCACCTTGGACATGGCGTACATGATGACGAAGAAGATCATCAGCAGGGTGATGAGGTCGGAATACGTGATCAACCAGCGCTCGTGGTTCTGCCCGGCGCCGTGCGCTCTACGCCTTGGCCGTCTCAACGGTCTCGTCCCCCGCCTTCTCCGGCCTCCGCTCGCGCAGGCCGGGCGCCAGGAAGGCGCGCAGCTTCTGATCCAGGATCTTGGGGTTCTCGCCGGCCTGGATGGCGAGCACGCCCTCCATGATGATCTCGTACGTCAGCCGTTCCTCCGCATGCTGGCGCTTGAGCTTGTTGGCGATGGGCAACCAGAAGACGTTTGCGGAGGCCACCCCGTACAGGGTCGCCGTGAACGCCGTGGCGATCTGCGGTCCCAAGGCGTCCACGTTGCTGAGATCCCCCAGGACGTGAACGAGGCCCATGACCGTCCCGATGATCCCCATCGTCGGCGCGAACCCCCCGGCGAACTCGAAGATCTGGGCGGCCGACTCATGGCGTTCCTCGATGTATGACAGCTCGATGTCGAGCATGTTCTTGACCAGCTCCGGGTCCGTGCCGTCCACCACCAGCTGGATGCCCTTCTGCAGGAACGGGTCGCCGACCTCCGCCGCCCGGTCCTCCAACGCGAGAATGCCCTCTCGGCGAGCGGTCGTGGCCAGGCCGACCAGGACGTCAATCACATCCAGCGGAGACTTCTTCCGCCGCCGGATCGAAACGCCGATGAAACGAAGGATGCCAAAGAAATCCCGCAGCGACACGGAGGTGAGCGTCGCCCCGAGGGTGCCGCCGAGCACAATCAACGCCGCGGTCGGCTGCACCAGCGCCGTCACCTTCCCGCCGTCCAGGGTGAATCCCAACACCAGGCTCGCCACCGCCGCCGCGATGCCCAAAATCGTCGCCAGATCCACGGTATCTCCCCCTTCCAACCGCCATTCGGCCCGCCTGCAGCATCAACCGCTCGTCACGGGGCGACCGGCTCCCCGACCCCGGCGGGCGGCTCCGGTGTCCGTCCCGTTCCCGGATCCCGAAGTCCCACCGTCTGCAGAAGACCGCATGGCACGGACGGGTAGCAGGGTGCCTGCCCATCCTCCGGAACCAGCAACAGCCCCAGTTTCACCCGTTCGCCGTCGTACACCGGTTTGCCGACCAGGCGCGCCTCTCCCCTCGGATCGACCACGCGAAGTCGGGCGTAGGCCGGATTCTGATCAAAGGCGAAGTGCAGGTCGTATCCGGTGTGCACCGGGATCTGGTTGACGTGGGTGATCACCTCGCCGGGAGCGAGGCCCATCGCCTCCGCCAAGGACCCGGGCAGCGTCGCCAGCACCCGAACCCCGTCGGGCGACGGGGCGAACAGCGGGTCGGCGGCCGCCTCCGCCCGGTCCACCCACAGCCGAACTCCCTCGGCCGTTCCCACCGCCAACCACAGGGCGAGAAGCGCCCAACCCGAACCCATGCTCCGCCCGACGAACGCACCGGCCGCCAGCAGAAGCGCGATGCCCAGATCGCGCAGGCAGACCGCCGCGAGCACCCGACGCGTCGGAAGGCCGGCGAAGACGCCGCCGAAGCCGATGGCCGCGGGCACAGCGGTGAACCCGGCACCGGCCCACGCGGGAAGCCCCGCGGCGGCCGATGTCCCGGCGAGCGGGAGCCACACCGGCAGGACGAAGGCCAGGTGCATCGCGAAGGCGCCGATGGCCCGTCCGCGTTTGGACAACACATACACCGGGCGGAGCCGGCGGGTTTGAAACAGCGCCAGCAGGAGCGCCTCGCACAGCGT